>JBEKYO010000065.1:0-22825 GCA_049510875.1 Steroidobacteraceae bacterium | reverse complement strand
GTGCGTAGCTCATGCGACACCGTCGCGATGAATTCGCTCTTCATGCGATCGACCTGCTTGCGTACGGCGATATCGCTGCTGATGGTAAGAACCCGGGTCGGCATGCCGTCCGCATCGCGCTGCAACGCATGGCTGCACGCGACCTCCAAACGAGAGCCATCGCGCCCGTAATGAACAGCCTCCCCCACCCACCGGCCGTCGCGCGACAGCGCAGCTTCGATCCCTTCCGCTGTCTCAAAGGTCTCCGTGCGCACCAAATCCGTGGCTGTTCTTCCCAGCGCTTCGCTCCTGGGCCAGCCGTACATGACCTCGGCTCCGCGGTTCCAATAGAGAATTCGGCCGCGCATATCCAGGGCGACGATGGCGTCATGCGCCAGATCGAGCAATGCAGCTTGTTCACGGAGCATGGCCGCCTGGTTTTCGTAGTAATCGCCGTAGGCCTTGAGTCTCGATAGATTTCTCACCCGCATGCAGAGTTCCGCCCGGTCCACGGGTTTCGTGAGAAAGTCCTCGGCGCCGGCGCTCAGCGCTTGAATTCTGGCCTCACGGTTGTCGAGCGCCGTAATCATGATGATGGGAATGTTCTTGGTGGCCGGGTTTCCCTTGATCGTGTCGGCGACCCGGTATCCGTCGGTCTCGGGCATCATGACATCAAGCAGGATTACGTCGGGGTGATGCTGTTCCACGATGGCCAGCGCCTCCGCCCCGCTGGCCGCGGCGAGAAGATGAAATCCCTCCGGTGCCAGCATGACCTCCAACAATTGACGATTGTGGCGTTCGTCGTCCACGATGAGAATGCAGGGTGGAACTCCGGCAAACTGAGCAGGTGTGCTCACGTGCGGGCCAATTGGGTGCTGATATAGGCCAGAAATTCCTTGTAGCGCATCGGTTTGGCGATGTACCCATCGCATCCCGCGGCTCTGATGCGTTCTTCGTCGCCCTTCATCGTCAACGCGGTAAGGGCGATCACCGGAATCGAGCGAGTCGCCTCGCCGCGCTTGAGCAGTCCCGTGGCTTCGAGGCCGTCCATGCCCGGTAACTGAATATCCATCAGAATCAGATTCGGCTGTTCATCGCGCGCCAGCGCGAGCGCGGCCTCCGCGCTCGCGGCGCCGAGCACGGTGTGCCCCGCCGAGTGGAGCAGAAAACTCGTGAATTTCATGTTGCCGGCGTTGTCTTCGACGACCAGGACTTTAGCCATTTCAGCCCCCCACCCTGCGTCCCGTGACGGCCCTGCGGACTTCGGCCGCAAAACGTCCGGTATCGAACTGGGTCTTCTCCATCACGGTGGCCATGTACCGGCTGAGTTGTTCGCGATCCTCGGGAGTGATCTGTTTCGCGGTCACGGCTAAAATCGGAATTCGGGCAGTATCGGCGCGCTCGCTGAGCGCAATGACGACGTCGAAGCCGTTCACGTCAGGCATCATCAGATCCAGAATGACCAGATCCGGCAATTCCTTCCGCGCGATGTCGATTGCGTCGCGACCGCCATGCGCGCGGAGCACGGTACTCGCCAACCCGGCGATGCGAAGGGCAGCCAGTTCCACCGCTTTCGGATCATCGTCCGCGATCAAGACTTTGAGACCCTTCAGCTTCGTGAGAGGCAACAGGGAAACGTCGATCAGCGCCTCGTACAGATCCTGGCGCGAAACGGGTTTTTGTATGACCGCCGCCGCACCGAGGGAGATGCCCCTGTCGCGCTCGGCGGCAATCGAAATGATGACAACCGGAATCCTTTGCAGTGCCGGTATCTGCTTGAGGCGGGTGAGACATTCCCAGCCGTCCATGTTGGGCATCAACATGATGTCCAGGGTGATCAGCGACAACGGCTGCTGCGCCGCAATCATCAAGGCTCCTTCGGCGGACGTGGCGTGCACAACCCGGAAGCCTTCGAGCTCGAGCTGCAATCGGAGCAATTCAGCGGCCTTGGGGTCATCTTCCACGATCAGCGCGGTGCCCATGCCCAGGGCGGCATCGCGCCGCTGCACCTCCGGCGCTTCGAGCACGCTCTCCTCGGCCGGCGCGGCCGCTTCCGCTAGCCTGATCGGCAGCCAGGCGATGAAGCGGGATCCTTCGCCCACGGTGCTCTGGACCGCCACCGTGCCGCCGTGCAATTCGGTGAGGAGCTTCACCATGGCCAGCCCCAGCCCCGTGCCCTCGAATTTCCTGGCGAGCCCGCCATCGACTTGGCTGAACGGCCTGAACAACCGCTCGAGCTCCGCGGCCGAGATGCCGCACCCGCTGTCGGTGACGCTGATTTCGAGAAACGCGGTAACGTCGTTGTCCGGCAATGCGTGGCTAAGGCCGGTCTGGGAGCCGAACAGCCGCCCGGCGTTGGCGCGTGGTGAGATGACGGCGCTCAAGGTCACATGACCGCCCGCGCCGGTGAACTTGACGGCGTTCGACAATAAATTATACAAAATCTGTTTAACCTTGCGGGCGTCCGCCAGGGTGGTCCCCAACTCGCCCATGGGAGCGATGTCCAAGCGGACCTGCCGAGTCGCGGCCATCTCCTTGACGACGGAAAGGCTGTTCGCGAGCAACGAATGCCAATGTACCGGCTGCCAATCGAGCGTCATCTTGCCGGCTTCTATCTTCGAGAGATCGAGGATGTCGTTGATCAGCGAGAGCAGATGATTGCCGCTGCTGAATATGTTGCCGACCGACTCACTCTGTTGATCGGTCATTTTCCCCATGAGTCCGTCTTTCAATACCTCGGAGAAACCGATGATGCTATTCAGGGGCGTTCGCAGCTCATGCGACATGTTGGCGAGAAATTCCGATTTCATGCGGCTGGCTTCTTTGAGCTCGACATTGTTGCGCAGGAGCGTCGCCTCAAAACGCTTCAGTTCCGTCACATCGCGCGCCGCCACCACGACTCCTTGCAGTCTCCGGTCGCGATCATGGAAGGTGGTTGCGTTGAAAGACACGACGGTCAATTGGCCGTCGCGCGCCCGTGCGGTGAGTTCGTAGTTGGTGACCGTGCCTTCGCTCAACACGCGATGAATCCCCGCCTCGGCGCGCACGGCGTCCGTGAAGTAATTCCTGAACGGCGCGCCGATCAATTCGTCGCGCGTGCAGCCGGTCAGCGCCTCCGTCTGTTTGTTGACGTCGATAATGATGCCGCGCGGATCGGTGGTCATCAATGCATCGATGTTGGATTCGATCAGCGAGCGCGTGTAGAAATGCTGATCCCGCAGGCGCTGATCGAGCTTCGTCCGCTCCTCTTCGATTTGGTTGCGGGCGGTGTTGTCGGTGCCAATCAGCAAATAGCCGATAATGACGTCATCTGCGTCACGGAGCGCCGTGACGGACACCACCGCCGGGAACCGGCTACCGTCCTTGCGGATGTACGTCAGTTCGTAGATGTCCTCGATGCCGCGCGAAGCCTTGTACACGAGCGCCTCGAATCCCGGCGCGATCGGGGTTTCGAGTTCGATACTGAGGGCTTTGGCGCGTGCGATGACTTCCTGCGGATCGGAGATGTCGGCCGGTGTGATCTTGTTCATGACGGCGTCGGCTGCATACCCCAGCATGCGTTCGGCGCCGACATTGAAAATCTGGATCACCCCTTTTGCGTCGGTGGCGATGCTGGAGAAATTGGCGCTGTTGAAGATCGCGTTTTGCAGCGCTCTCGCAGTGATCAGCGCGTCTTCCGCCCGCTTACGGGCGGTGTTGTCGGTGCCGATGAACAGATAGCCGATGATGACGCCGTTTGCATCCCGCAAGGCGGTGACGGACACCACCGCCGGGAAACGGGTGCCGTCCTTACGGACTTTGGTCAGTTCATATACGTCCTCGATTCCGCGCGCAGCCTTGAACGCCAGCGCTTCAAAATCGGCCGCTATTGGGACCGCGAATGTAACGCTGAGCGCGGCGGCACGTGCGATCAATTCTTCGCGATCATGCAGCACCGTAAGAGTACATCGGTTTACGACATCGGCCGCCGCGTAACCGAGCATGCGCTCAGCCCCGGCGTTGAATATTTGAATGATGCCATTCGTGTCGGTGGCGATGCTCGAGAAGTTGACGTTGTTGAAGATCGCGCGCTGAAGCGCCCCTTCCTTGATCAGTGCCTCCTCGGCGTCCCGCCGCTCGGTGACATTGATCGACAGCACGAAGATCCCTTCGGGCACCGGCTGGGCGCGTACGTCGAACCACCCCTTGCTGCCATCGGGAAACGTAAATTCGACTTCTTCATGGACGGGGATGCGCTCGATCATGCAGCGGCGCAGCAGCGCAAAGACTCCGGTGGATTCGATCCCGGGCCAGACCTCGGTCATCTTTCGGCCGCACAGCTCGTGGTTGGGGCGGCGGTTGTGCTTGGCCGCCGACTCGTTGAGATACAGGTAGGTCCAGTCATGGCCGATCAGCTGACATGCTTCCAAAATGCTTTCGAGAGTGCCGTGATAGCGTGCTTCGCTGTCGCGCAGCGCAAGGTCAGCCAGTGTGCGTTGATGAACGTCCAAACAAAATGCGGCGAGTCCGTCGCCCGAGGGAAACAGACGGATGTCCAGCCAGCGATCGGCAATGGGTGAAAGAGCCTCGAACGACAGCGGTAGGCGTTCGGACATTACCCGGCGATAACTCGCCTCCGTCGGAGTGCCGACTAGCTTGGAGAACACCGTCCATAGCGAATTGCCGAGCATCTCCTCGCGCCGGCAGCAGAACAGCGTTTCGGTTCGATCATTCACGAATGTAAAGCGCCACTCGGAGTCAACCTCGAAACATGCTTCGTTCATTCCGCGCACGATCTGGGCCAAACGTGTGGCGGTGCTGTGAGCTAGCTCATCGTTCTGGCGCAGCAGCTTTTCCGCGCGGCGTCGATTGGTCACGTCGCGCGCAATTTTCGATGCCCCCACGATGCGCCCGGTTCGGTCGGCGACGGGAGAAATGGTCACGGAAATGGGAATCTGTTCCCCGTCCTTGCGAACTCGGACGGTTTCGAAATGATCCACGCTTTCACCGCGGGCGATCCTTGTGAGGATGCCGGGCTCCTCGTTGCTGCGCCCGGCCGGGATCAGCATCTCCATCGAATGTCCCAGCACCTCGTCGGCGGAATATCCAAAGATCCGTTCCGCACCCGCATTCCAGCTGGTGATGATGCCATCGAGGGTCTTGGCGATGATGGCGTCGTCGGAGGAAGTGACGAGGTCCGCGAGCCGCTGACGCGCCTGCTCGGCCTCCTTGCGCGCGGTGTTGTCCGTGCCGATCATCGAGTACCCGATGACGGTATCGGCCGCGTCACGAATGGCCGTTACCGATACCATCGCCGGAATTTTGCTCCCGTCCTTGCGGATATACGTCAGCTCGAACGTGCTGTCGACGCTGCGCGAGGCGGCGAAGAGCAGCCCCTCGAATCCCGGGCCAATAGGAGCGTCCAGGCCCACGCTCAGGGCGCGCGCATGGGCGATCATTTCCTCGGGATCGGAGATGTCGGCGGCCGTGAGCCTATTGATCACTTCATTGGCCGTATACCCCAGCATCAGTTCGGCGCCGAGAGTGAAGAACTGAATGAGGCCCCGCTCATCGGTGGCGATGCTGCAGAGATTGGGGCTGTTGAGAATCGCGACCTGCATGGCGCCGGCTCTCAACACGGCCTCGGTGCGTCGATCGTCGGCTTCTACGGTGGTCGCATCAGGGATCTTGTGGGTACTCGACATGTATCCCCCGGGGTTCAAACTGTACTGGTGGAGGATCTGATGGGTGCGTCAGTTGACATCGAACACTGGGAGTTACTCGAACTCGCGGCTGCGGCGGCGCCCGGTCGGGCGCGTACGGCGCCATGACAGTATGCGCCGTCTATTCTTCGCCACTGCCAACTAAGTGTGTGTGCAACGTCACGTCTTGTGACAGCCGTATCGTATGAACGCCGCTTTCGTCACTAGGGGTTTGTCCTCTGGGTCGATTCAGGTCGCTAGGGGAAATTCGTGGTGACTCGCTGTGACGCCATCGGGTACGTTCCCAACGGGATGTGGTTTAGATTGTCTCGCAATCACGCCCGACAGGACTCTGCGGGCACTCAGTGGCTCAAGGAGACAGCGATGTCGACGGCGTTCCGCGGATGAACCGCACACAGCTCAAAACGCTGCTGTACGTCGACGACGATCCAGACATTCGAGAAGTCGTCAAATTGGCACTTGGACTGATCGACAGCTTCGTGGTCCATGAGTGTGCCTCCGGCGAAGAAGCTCTGAGGCTGATTCCCATGGTTAAACCGGACCTCGTCCTGCTCGATGTCATGATGCCCGGCATGGACGGGCCAAGCGTGCTGAGTCGCATGAAGGCGGATGAGGAACATCCGCATTGTCCGGTGATCTTCGTGACCGCCAAGGCTTTGCCTCGAGAAATCGCCCATTTTTGCGAATTGGGTGCCGCCGGCGTAATCGCCAAACCCTTCGACCCGATGGAACTCGGCCGGCAGGTGTTGCAAATGTGGGAGTCCCTGAGCCAAATACCGCAGATGGCATGAGCCTCGCCCTCGCAGCTAAAGCTCACAATTGCCATTGAGTCGCACGATCCAGAGCGTCCCGTCCTGCGCAGCATCGGAAGAACTCAATTGCCGCAGGGAACCGTCCGGCGTAGGTGGTCTTGAAATCCGGGATCCTCGATCGGCGCGGGGCTCAAGCGACGTCGGCTTGCTGTCAGGACGACTTCCCGCACGGCGGCGATCACCTCGGCGACCTTGATGCTGTCAAGGCCATCCATGCGATGGATGATGCGATGCTGCGCGCCTCGCGGGTGCCAGCGGCGGGGCCGGTTGAAATTGCCAAAAAGACCAACGCATCTCACCCCGGCGGCGGCGGCCAAATGCAGCGGACCGGAATCGTGCCCGATAAAAGCAATCGCGTGCCGCATCGCGGCGGCACACTCGCGCGGAGTGAGCGTACCGCATAGATCCAGAACAGCGCCCGACCACGTCCGGGCAACGAGCTGGGCGCGCGCCGAATCCTCTGCGGCACCAACGATGACGAGACCCGTGTTCGGATACTGCCTCGTCAGTCTTGATAGCAGCATCGTCCAGTTATTCAGGCTCCAATCCTTCTCTTTCGATTTGCCGCCCATGCTGATTGCGAAGTAGCGCGTGCATGTCAGGGGTAACAGCGCACGCTCGCCGGCCTGAATCTCGCGGGCAGTGAGTCTCAAATCCCACATGCAGGGGTCGTCCAGATTGATCGGTCCGAGCGCATGAAGGCAGCGGGCCAGCCGCTCGCACTCGTGTTCCTCGTGTCCTCCGCCCTGCGACACGGGGGAGTTCACACGGCGGCCGGTTTGCAGGCGGGCGGTGAACGGCGTGCCCACGACCTGTTTGATGCCACACGATTTGAAAAAGAGCCAATCGCGAAGCGCGGTCGCCAAACCGCGAGGAGCCGTCAAGTAGACGAGCACGTCGGGTTCGAGTTTCCTGATCCGCTTCGAAAGGTCCAATAAGCAATTCAGCGAGCGCGTGCCCACGGGGTAGGCGATGGTGCCATGAATCAATTCGCTCGGACGCAGGATCGTCTCCAATCCGGCAGCCGTGGAATTGACGGGAAAATTCGTCAGAACGATCCGCTCAGCATCCGGCCAGGTCTGCGCGATTTTGTGAAAACACGGCAGGGCAACCACCGTGTCCCCCAGGCTGCCGAGGCGATAGATCAGAATTCGTTGGGATTTCACTTTTTCACGTTTGAATTGAGTGCCGCCGCGACGTCCTTGATCCTTGAGATTGGTCTACCTCTGGCCTCAATAGGTTGACCGAACAGCCAGGGTTGGCATGTCGGCCAATGTCCAGACCCCGTGTAGGCAGCCGCCCCGGGACGCATTCGCGAAACATGCCGAACCACCGAAACGCAATGAGCCGATGGGATTACGCGTGCTGAGCCGCAGGGGGCAACCCGCGAGCGGCCCCATCGTGCCATGGGTGCCCCGCATTTCCGGACGTAGTCTCTTCATCGACGGTCGGCAGTTCAAAAGCCTGACTTTCGACTACTGCCATTGCACGCGGAGGTTCATCGACATGTTCTATCCCCAAGCGAACCCTTATTCCCAGCCTTATTCCCAGTTTGGCTTCAATCCCCAAAGCTTCAATCCCCAGGGCTTTGCTCCCCAGGGGTCCATCCCTCAATACGGATACGGCGCCCTGGGCCTCAACGCCCTACCGGGCAGCATCTATGGTGTCCAAGGACAACAGGGGCAGCATGGGCTTCAACAGGTGCCGGCTCCTCAGCTGGGGCCCCAGCCGTTCGCCCCGCAGCAGTTCGCCGGCCCATTCGGCCTCAGCGGCCCGAGCGGCGTCAATGGCGCGGGCAATGGCATTGCGGCTGCGGGCTGGGCGCAACCCCAGACACAGTTCGGTTCACAACCGCTGTTCGGGCAAATCAATCCGCAGCAACCGCAATACCCGCAGCATCACCTGCTGCAGCAAATCGCGCAGTACCATTACTTGGTAGCCCAGCAGTTGGCACAGCTCGCGGCACAGCAGTCGGGTCAAAACGTCCATCCGACGGCAGGACAATTCCCGATGGCAGGGCAATTCAATCCGGGCCAACAGGGGTCCTACATTCCGGGATTCACCATGCATTGACGGCTCCTGACCACCCCTTGCACATCAACGATCAGCGATTCGGGTGATTCCACAATCGAGGCAGGAGAACCGTGTCATGACTGAGCGAAAGGAAGAAGCGGGTCACGCCAAACTGACCCAAACCAAGAAGGCCACACCGGGCGGCGTGAACGATGCCAATCTTGGCGATCGAGACCAGCCGGCCGCATTCCCCAGTTCGGCCGACACGGTCTCTGCCGCGGTTGTGCCCCGCAAGCTGCGCTATTTGATTGGTTTCCGGGCGCCTCCCGGCACCGCGCCCCGTTCCGACGATCCATTTCTGCAACGGCTCACGGAGACGGGTGGGGTCGAGGTCGTGCGCCGCATCCAGAGAGCGCAATCGGCAACGCCCCAAGGGGGCACCGCATCTCCGGATGTCTTGGTTGCTGTGATGGATGAGTCACTCGGTCAAGCTCTGCGCGCATCCGCTCCCGCGCATGTCATCGTCGAGCGCGATCTGGCCTTGAGCTACTCGGACATGGCTGTCTTTGATCCATTCATTCTGCAGCACTCGATGCAAGCCATGCAGTTTTCCCATCGGCGCGGCGAGTTTCGCTTCCGGGTGGTCGGCGAAGGCGAGCGGCCGATTCCCAACGCCTTGGTAAATCTTTGCGGGCCCGGATTTCCCGCGCATGGCCTTACCGATTCCAGCGGTGGCACGAATTTGCAGAGCTACGCGGGGGAGGGGGCCGGCATCGTCGGCGTCTATGTCCGGCCGGCCGCGGATTACTGGGAACGCTATATTCAAGGTCCGAGCCTCGACGCCGCCGAAGTCAATGTCATCCGCCTGACGCCGCTCAGCCGCGGCACCCGCAGCAGCGGCCAACACCCTTATGGCTGGGGCCGGCGCATGATGAAATTCGATCGCGTCGCGTCGGATTGGGACGGCGCCGGGATCAAGATCGGTCTCATCGACTCAGGCTGCGACTGCAGCCACGCGGCGCTGCGCCACATAGTCCGGGGTGTGGACTTGACCCGCAATCGAAACGCCGAGAGCTGGAAATCAGATGAGCTCGGCCAGGGCACTCATTGTGCCGGCCTCATCGCCGCTGCGGGCGGTCCATCGGCGGATCTCATCGGCTGCGCTCCCGCGTGCGAAATGCACATTTTCAAGGTGGTGCCGGGCGGCTATTGCAGCGACCTCATCGAGGCCCTGGATCAATGCATCGAGCGGCGTCTGGACATCGTTCAGATCGGCGTCGGCGCCGAGCAGTACTGCGAGCTCGCGGCACAGAAAATCGCCGAGGCGCGACAGCGCGGCATTGCCTGCATCGCACCCGCCGGCAACTCCGCCGCCCCCGTGGCGTTCCCGGGAAACGTGCCCACCGTACTTACCGTAACGGCCATCGGCAAACTGGGCGAATATCCCTTGGACACGCGCCATGCGCATCGCGCCCTGCCGCAACTCTTGGCATACTCGGGCATTTATGCCACCAATTTCAGCGGATGGGGACCGCAGGTTGGTCTGTGCGCGCCCGGGGTTGCGGTCATCTCCAGTGTTCCCGGCGGCGGTTATTCGGCGTGGGACGGCACGGCCATGGCGGCCGCCCACGTGGTCGGTTTCGCAGCGCTGCTGCTGGCGCATCATCCTCTGCTGCAGAACAGTCAATTGGGAGCACGCACCGAGCAGCGCGTCGCGCTGCTTCTCGAGTTGCTGCGCACGGCGGCCGTACCCGCCGCGAACGGCGATCCCGCTCTGGTGGGCGCCGGCATGCCTGATCTGGAGCAGGTCCCAGGCTTGCAACGCCCTGGCGCACCGCTCTCCGGTCAGTCGACGCTTGCCGTCTTGCCGGGTGATCCAAATCTGCATCGCGTCTCCTGGGCTCTCGTCCAAGGGTAGAGTGGACCCGCCGCGGGCACGAAAAGTTTCCCAACACCAGCCGCTGGTGCGCAATGACCGATCGCCCGGCACTCCCGCCGCCTAACGCCGCTTGCGCGCGAGTTGCCGGCACGAGACCCCGTTCGCACCGGGAGATGGCGCGGAAGGTGTGCTTCGTTGTGCCACGCCAACGCGAAGCGGCGCGCGCATCGAATCACTCTCCATGGAACATGAATTATTTATGGCAATCGGCGTGGGCGCCCCGACGAAAAACGGCCACTCGGCATCGGCGACCGTACTATGATCTCAAACCGATAGGGGCAGTTACCAAGCGCGTGCTTGACCACAGACGTGGTGGATGCGGGCCGCTGGGGTGCATGCGATGCGGGAGAAACGCGGAATGAATCGAGTCATCGATGGTCTTTGGGTGGCTGCATTCGCTGCCATGGCGATAGGAACAGGTTCATCGGCGGCGGGCGCAGGGCTGGCATCGGATGCGATCGTGATCGCGATCAGGCGAGGCGACTGCTCCAAAGCGGTGCAGGAGTTGAATTCGGAGGTGAATTCAAATCAAAGCCAGCGGGCATTATTCTTGGGCGGACGCATGCTCGATGAGGGCATTTGTGTGAACAGGGACCCTCTGGCGGCGGCGCAGTTCTTCGAGCGCAGCACTGAATTGGGCGACGCCAACGCCGCGCTGGACTATGCAGCCAAAATAGGCCTGGGAGAGGGTACTCAGCAGGATTATCAACGCGCGGGCGACGCATGTCACAAGGCGGGCATTGACCCGAAGGGCCAGGTTTCATTTTACTCGCTGGGATATGCCTGTACCGTGCGAGGCGTAGCGGGCAGGCTGCTGCGCGAAACCTTGCCCAAAGGCGCATTCCACATTCCAACCGCGCCGGCCACGGTCGAATTCCGACCGAGCACCGCCGAGATGCGGATACGCTCGGCGCCTGAGGCCGAACGCGCCGAGGCACGTACGGGATCAATGGTGCGCGCTGCTCTGGTGGACACACGGCAAGTCATCGAAAAGGCGTGGCGCGATGCCCTGGCAGCGGTGCCAAAACCGGATGCCGCGAATCTCAGTGCGGACGTCGTGTCGTTACCGCTTGACGTGGACATGACGATCGAGGTCGGCCGCGACGCCAAACCGGATGCGCTGGGCGCCGGCCGCCTGTTGCAAGGCGATATCTTCACTAACCGCCCGGCGGGTGCGAACCACTAGATTTGAACGCTGTAGACGCAAGCGAGCGAGGCAGGCGTCTCGAAATATCCGCCCGGGGTATTCCCTATATGGATCGACGCTGCGCCAACCGCATCAACGTGACCGGTGACCTCGCAGGGCTAGCCCAGATCGGCGGTAAAGGCGGCCCGCCGAAGCGGGCCGACCTTACTGAGCGTTGATGGGGTCGAACCGACTATTTCCGCTCGACGGAGATGGTCGGCCTCCCGACATCCGCGCCGGCTTTGGGAATGCCCTTCTTCAGCAATCCGTAATTGACTAACTGGAACGCAACCGCATCCGTTGTGTTCTCCGAGTACAGGGCCCACGTCAGTTCTTTCTCATCGAGCACGTAAACCAAGACAGAACCCGACGCATTTTCCGCGTCGGTGGTGCTGATGCTCCACAGCGTGTCGGAATCGCCCTTGATCTTCACCTCGAGCCCGCCGGCATAGTCGCCTTCCGTGCACCCGGTATGGGTACCAGTGGCGATGCCTCCGCTTTGGTCCAACGTCAGTCCATCGCAGTACTTACCGCCGCTTTCGTCCTCAAAGGTGTAATTGGCAGCAAACGCCGGCGTCATGCCGCAAAGCAAAAGCACGGCCGCAGATAATAGAATCTTCTTCATATTGTGAATCCCCTGTTGTTCGTGTAGTGAAGAAAGGCGCACTTCCGGGCGCCCCATTAAAAAAATATACCCATTCTTCATGTGGCGCAACTTGACAAAGAAAACCTCTCAAATGCAATCATCATTGAACATAATCGCCTCTTCACCGTTTTGTTGGAGATGCACGTACCGCGGATGCACGCGATCTCCGCGCAATGAGCAATCAAAGAAATCCTGGCGCCCTTGGGTCGGAGCCAAGGAATGTGGGGCGACGCTGCAGCGTGCGGCGAATCCATTCATTACTTTCACGATTCGGAGTTGTTGTCTTTCAGCACTCGCGCGGCCATTAGTCCTGGGACACAGGATTGTTTGTCGCCGATCCCCGCATGCGCAGATCTGGCGTGACGATCGCAGCATTGCCGCGAACGATGCTGTGATGCGCGCTTGGGTCCCGCGTGCCTTGTGCGCTGTTGATCGACCTGCTAGAATGAAAAATTAGTCGGGAAACCAAAGAGTTACGCAATCCAGGCCGCAACCTTGCCAAGGTGTTGGCCGCGAGTTCGAGTCGCGTTTCCCGCTCCAGTTACCGGAGAACCCGGCAAGTCCGGGGATTACTGTTGATGTCGATGGGCTCGGTGGCAGAGTGGTCATGCAGCGGCCTGCAAAGCCGTGTACGCCGGTTCGATTCCGACCCGAGCCTCCAATAACCCGCTCCAGTATTTCCCGGAAAATCAGCGGGCTGAAGGATGGGGACCGGTCGCGCGTAGCGAGCGAGCCCCAGCTCCGCGGAGAGATAGGCAGCGCTAGCTCCGCGGAGAGATGGGCGCACCGTTATCGCCGCCGATGACCACCTCGACGCGACGGTTCAATTGCCGCCCGCCGGAATCATCGTTGCTCGCAACGGGAAACGATTTTCCGTAACCCTCGGTGCCGACTCTCGCCGGATCCACACCCCTGGTGAGCAACGCTGACTTCACTGCGTCGGCGCGGCGTTGCGACAGCTCTTCGTTGTACGAGTCAGAACCGACGCTATCCGTGAAGCCATCGATTTCCACGCGCCGATCGGGATGAGCGGTCAAGAATTGCGCGAGCTGATCGAGCTTACGGCTTGCTCCGGGCTTGAGCTCCGCCTTGCCGGTATCGAACAACACATCGCCAAGCGTCATGACCAGGCCGCGCGGTGTGGACGTCGCCTTGAGTTGGTCAACCTCCGCCTGCAGACGGGCCGACTCTTCCGAAGCCTGGTCGCGCTGTCCGATCGCCATGTCGGCCGCGGCCCTGGCGTTTTCGGCTTCGCGTGTTCGTGCCGCGAGCATGATCTGATCGCGCTCAGTTTGAGCCGCGGCCACGCGCGCATCATCCGCCTTCGCGGCCGCGTGCGCCTGCGCGAGCCGCGCGGTCTGTGTCGCGAGGTATGCAGGTTGTGCGATCTCGTCATTCCTGTGATGGAGCGCCGCCGCGTCCGCGGCGTCGAGTTCCTTTTTCGCAGCTTCCAAATCCAATGGGGCATACTTCGCGACGTTCGGATCCGCTTCCGCCATTTGGACGGCTTGACGCGCATTGTCCAAGGCGGGGTTCGATACAGGGCCGCTGACGCAAGCCGCAAGCGCGAGTACCGTGCCTACTCCACTGAGTAATTTTGCTCTCATACAAACACCCTAATGTGTGGTTTGCGTGTTCTGCGATGATTCTTGACGCAACGCCTGCATGCTCGCGTCAAACTCCATCGCCGCTCTGTGTGATCGCTGTTGCTCCGCCATCGCTTCGGACAGCCGGGCGTCGATATTTGATTGCTCGGCCATCATGGTCGCGGTTTGGGAATCGCGCCTATCGGCGGCCTTTTCGGCTTGCGCCAGCTTGTCCTGCGCCGCGGCGAATTGCACAGCCGCAAATTCGGGAGCGCCGGACTGTTCAGCGCGCTGCACCGAGGATTTCGCGACTGCGATGCTCTCATTCGGAATCGGCGTGGTCGCGCAGCCGGCCACGGCCAAGATCACTGCGCAAGCGGCCGCCGCAACATTCGCAACAGGTAGTAACTCGGTACGCACGTCGGTACTCCTCCAGTGTCGCAGTGAAACGGATTCGAATCTGGCTTTACATTACAAGCGACCGCTGACGACCAGGATCAGCAACACAATGAGAAGAAGGCCCATGCCGCCGCTCGGGTAGTAGCCCCAGCCGCCGCTGTAGGGCCACGTGGGCAGCGCTCCCAGCAAGAGAACAACCAGGACAATTATCAGTATCGTACTCAGCGACATTGTCTTCTCCGTTGAAAATCACCAACCCCACCATAACGCTGGGCGTGATCGGAGAAAGTCAGGTTGGTACGGCGCCATGTGTAGGGTGGTTCCTACCCATGGGTAAAGGTGCCATGGGAAATGTTCCGGTTTTCCGACGCGGCGGGGAACGCGAGGCGGGGCGGTTCACCGGCTCGATTGCGCCGGAGAAATTCTGCGCACCGACGTCACGCCGCGCAGATCGCCGATGGCGACCATGAGGGCTCCGATATCGCCCCGTCCTCGAAGCCGCAACTGGATGGCGTGCGGATCCGTCTGCGATGCGTCATGGTCCTGAGCGCTCACGCCGAGGACCGAGAAAGCCCGTCCGGTGCAGAGCTTGAAGATCTCGCGCACCGCGCTTTGTCCCGACACGTAGTGGATCAGGATCTCGCATTGCTCGGACGTGACTATGCGATTCGTGATGCGTGCGTAACCGAACATCACCAAAAAGTGCACGCCCGCGACGAATATCGCCAGGATCGGCAACCCGGCGCCGCATGCCATGCCGACCGCGGCGGTCAACCACACAGCCGCGGCGGTGGTGAGACCCCGCACCACATCGCGCTGCACGAAGATGAGACCGCCGCCGATGAAGCCGATGCCGGAGACGATCTGAGCCGCGATGCGCGAGGGATCGAGAACGACCTGATTCGTGACGATGACATCGCCGAATCCATACTTCGACACGAGCATGATGAGCGCTGCGGCCACACCCACCAGCGTGTGCGTGCGCAATCCCGCGCTCTTCATCCGGATTTCGCGCTCGAGGCCGATGAGGGTCGACAGAATGAGCGCGAGCGTCAGTTCGCCGAGCTGAGTGCCCGTTGCCGCCAAAGGCTCCGTCGCAAGCCAGTGGATTGGATTCATGCTCTGGTTCCCCTAGCGCGCACCCGAAGCGGCGGAGCGCGCCGGCCGCCGGCCCCGCAATTGCCGAATGAGCCCAAGGTGCACGGCGAGGTATCCCGGAGCGCTCACCCGGATGTGGTCGCGCACCTGCGCATTGACCTGCGCCAGCGCATGGAACGGTATCGCCGGAAACGCGTGGTGCTCGACATGAAAGGGCATCTGCCACGCGAGAAAGCGCGCGACGGCGTTGGTGTACGTGGTGCGTGTGTTGGCGAACATGTCCTCGTTCTGGGCGCAGCCGGCGTGCTCGGACAACAAGTAGAGTCGCAGCAGCGGCTGTCCGGCCAGCGCCGGTAGAATCCAATAGATCAGCGCCTCCGCTCGCCCGAGCATCAGCGACACCGCCAACACCGCGGCATAGCAACCCCACAGCACCCGTGCTTCGCGCACGATCCCCTCGCGCCGTGCCGGCGGCACGAAAGCTTCCGGCACATGGCCCCACAGGGCGTGGTGCAACGTCACCGCCAGGCGTCCCCGCCAGTTCGGCAGCCCCGTTGCGCGCCAGAGGTAGGACCGCAGATTGGCAGGATGCGGTTGCAGCAATTCGGGGTCGCGCGCCGGGTCCTGCGTATGGCGGTGGTGCGCAAAATGAAACTGGCGAAAGTAGTCCCGCGGCAACAGCAGCAGGGCGCCGCAAATCCACGCCACGACATCGTTGGTCCGGCGGCTGGCAAACGCCGTCCGATGCACGGTCTCGTGCAGAGCGCAAAACAAGAACGTGAGCACGATGCCGTGCACCATGATGGCAGGCGCCATCCAGTAGCTGCCGCGGGCCGCCCAAACGCAGGCACCCGTCGCCCCCAACAGCGCCGCATGCGCCCCAAGTTGCACCGCGCCGCGCGCGTTCGAGCGCCGCGATAACCGTCGAATCGTCTCCGGGGTCAGGCCGGGCGAACCGGCAAGTGGGCTCTCCATCAGCTTTCCCGAACCTGGATTTCCAGCCCGTCGGTCCGGCTCAACGCCGGCAGCGCGGCGCGCCGTGGCAGGAAGGCGATCGCGATGATCGCCGGGATCGCGGCGACGGCGACGTACCACGCGGGCGCGAGCACTGAGCCCGCGGGAGTGGCCGTGAACCAGGTCAGGATGGCCGGAGCGAAGCCGCCGAATAATGTGAATGCGCCGTTGTAGGTAAGCGACATGCCCGTGGTTCGCAGGCCCGTCGGAAACAATCCCGCAAGCACCGTGGGCGCCACGCTCGTGAAGCTGGCGACCAAGATGCCGCATGCCGACAGCACCAGCATGAGAACCGGGGTCGACCGGTATGCGTCGAGCCACAGAAATAAGGGCACGACGCCAATCAGCAACAGGGCCGCACCGATGCCCAGCATGCGCGCATGGCCGATGCGATCGGCGGCCGCGCCGAACGCGAAACAGCCGCACACGAACAGCAGATTTTCGATCAACGATGCGCCGAAGGCCTGCGTGGCCGTGAATCCGAAGGCCTTTTGCACGAACACCGGCATGAAAATCAGCAGCACGTACACCGCCACGGCCCACAGAATCGATATGCCGAATCCGCTGACGAATGAGGCGGAACTGTCACGGAATGCGGCGGCGCCGGGCCACGTCCCCCGGCCGCTGCGCACGCGTTCCGATTCCGCGGCGAAGGCCGGCGTCTCCTCGAGCGTCCGCCGCAGGTACAAGCCCACGGGTACGATGCCGAGCCCGATCAGGAACGGGATGCGCCAACCCCACGCGGTCATGGCGCCGGCCGGCAGCAGCGCCGTCAGCGCGACCGCGAGCGATGCACCCAGGATATTGGACATTCCCATGCTCGCTTGCAGCCAGGCCGTGAATCGACCCTTCCTGTGCACCGGAGCGTGTTCGACCAGAAATGCCGCGGCGCTGCCAATCTCGCCGCCGGCCGAGAAGCCTTGCAGAAGCCGGCCCGCGAGCAGGAGCAGCGGTGCCCCCATGCCGATCGATGCGTAGGAGGGTGCCAGTGCAATAATCAGCGTGCCGCACCCCATGAGGATCACCGTGGCGGTCAGCGCTGCCTTGCGGCCGGCCCGGTCTGCGTAGATCCCGACCACGAGCGAGCCCAGCGGGCGAATCACGAAGCCGAGTCCGAACACCAGAAAGGCCCTGACGAGGGCGGCCCCGGCATTGCCGGCCGGGAAGAAATTCGCTCCGATGTAGACAGCAAACCGCGCATAAACCGAAAAATCGAACCATTCGAGCAGATTGCCGACCGACGCCGCGATGATGGCGCGCGCGCCCCGCGCACCGCCGCCCTGGACTGGGATGATCGAACCTGCCCTCATGTCGCTCCGCGCCGCTGTCCCGACTTCGGGCGATTGTATCGCGTTCGCTCGCCACAGCTTCGGTATTGCCGCCGTTCGGGTTATTCTTGGCCCTCAGAGGTGGGTCTTTGGAGCCTTCGATGTCCGACGATAGTTCGAAGCTGGTTGCGCTGCGGCCGGCGAATTCGCCCAATGGCATCGACTTGCGACGCGTGGGGGCGCATCCGGATTACTGGTATCCGGTGGCGTGGTCCGACGAGTTGAAAGTGGGCCGCGCACTGGGACGCCGCTTCGCCGGCGAACCGATCGTGATCTACCGCGGCAAGAGCGGCCAGGTGTTTGCGCTGGAGGACCGGTGCGCGCACCGGCAGGTGCCTCTGCACCTCGGGGTGGTGATCGGCGACGAGCTGAAGTGCCATTATCACGGCTGGACGTACAATTGCAGCGGTAAGTGCGTGGGCGTCCCGTACTTCGGCGCCGATCGGCTGCCGAACGGAGTCAGGAGCTATCCGGCACGCGAGGTGGACGGCCTGATCTTCGTGTTTCCGGGGGACGCGGACCTGGCGGAGAGCCGGATGCCGGCGGCGCTGGGTTCGTCGCGGCGCAAGGACTACAAGACGCGGCGGCTGAACCGCGAGGTGGCCTGCCACTATACGTTCATGCACGAGAATCTCTTCGACATGAACCACCAGTTCATGCACCGCAAGCAGATGGGCTCGATCAGGGCGCGGTGCCTGGGAAAAAACCACGGCGAGAACTGGGCGCAGGTGGAATACAGTTTCGCCCGATCCGAGGGCAAACAGTCGGTGGGCGAACACGTCATCGTCGACCTGATGCGCAAGCGCGGCGAACCCAAAAAAGACTTCTCCGATCACATGCAGATTCGCACCGACTACCCGACCCAGAGCCTCAGGGTGTGGGTCGGGCGCGACATCAAGACGACGGACGAGCCGGTGTTGGACGTGTGGCTCGGTTATACGCCGCTGGACGCCGAGCAGCGCACCAATCGAACCTACGGGTATCTGTCGGTGAAGAAACCTGGGATTCCCGGAATCATTCACGTCGTGTGGCCGCTCGTGACGTGGTTTACCGAGAACATCTTCCGTGAGGACAAGGACATCGTGGAGTACGAGCAGCGAGCCTATGACGCCCAGGGTTCCGACTGGAACAACGAGGTGTTTCCACCGCTGCGTGATCTGCGCACGGTGTTGGCGCGCTGCGGGCGACCGATGCCCTAGGTGCGGACGCGTCGATCACGACCGTGGCGCGTGAACCGCGCCCGTCATCCTTAAGAACCGGCATATCGGCGCCGACGCCATGCGATTCCAAGCGCACAACTGCTAAAGTGGCGCCCCGTTCGTGGAGTCAGGATGCGTCTAGTGGTGCGACAGGTTGGCCGGCCGATGGCGTGCGCGCCGCATGTTCTGCCCTGGGTGTTCGCCGCGTGGCTGCTGATTGGGTGGGCGCGGTTGGACGCGTTGGCGGACGGGGTTCCTCCGCCCGATGCGGGCGGCGCCGAGCCCAACGCGCCCGCGGGCATCATGTCGCGATGGCTCAATCCATCGACAGCGCCCTTCATTCCCGTCCCGCTGATCGGATCGGATCCGAACAGCGGGACCACGCTCGGACTGCTGCCCGTGTGGATCAGCACCGACGACGACCACGAGATCCGCCGCATCATTGCGCCGGACGTGCTCCACAATCCGTATTTTGGCTACGGCGTGGACGGGCGCATCTACGCCTACTCATCGAAGGACGAGCAGTGGTCGATCGACACGGGCATCAAGGAGCGCGTCGAACGCGACCTCGACGCCGAGTATCAGATCGGGCGCCTGCGAGACCAGCTCTGGTCCATGAACTACAGCCTGATCTTCAATCGCAGCGGGACGCCGCGCTTCTACGGCGTTGGCAACGAGTCGCCCGTGATCAATGAGACCAACTACACCAATACCCAGGAACTGGGTCAGGTGCAGGTCGGCTTGAACATCACCCATGCGTGGCAGATTCTGTATACGGGAAGTTTTCAGGCCGACGACGTGACGCCCGGCACCCTGCAAGGCATCGCCTCCATCGAGACCCGCTTCGGGCGCATCCTGGGTGTCGGCACCAACGACCAGCTGCTCAACCGCCTCTCGATCATTTACGACACGCGCGATGACCTGGTGGTGCCGAGCCGCGGCATGGAATGGGTAGCTTACGGCGGCGGCGCCGCCCGTCATGGAATCTTGAACGATTCCATGTACAGCGAGGCCGGCGTGGACGGACGCGACTTCTGGCCGGTTGCCGAAGGCACCGTGCTTGCCGCCCACGTGGCGCTGCGCTATTTGCCCACGTCGTACGATGTGCCATTCTGGGCGCTGAGCAGTCTGGGCGGCGGCGTGAGCGTGATCGGCGGCGAACAGCCGTTGCGCGGCTACGGCGAAGGACGATATTACGATCGCAATTCCTTTGCATCGTCCGTGGAGTTGCGCCACACCGTGCTGTCCTTCGACGCCGTCTCGACGCGCGTCGACGTCGAGCTCGCTCCCTTCATCGATGTCGGCCGCGTGTTCGCGCGCACCAACACGGACCCTTTTGAACAGCTGCATCACGTGTTCGGCGTTGGATTTCGCGGCATTGCCAAACCCTTCGTCGTCGGCAAGGTGGACATCGGGTACGGCAGCGAAGGTGTTGCCGTGTTTACCGGACTCAATTATCCATTTTAGCGCGCGTGATCGCGCATTCCCCGATCGACAACGAGGTTCACCATGACGACCCTTGCTGATTTCCCCATCACGCGCAAATGGCCGCCGCGGCATCCGCATAGAATTCAGCTCTACTCCCTGCCGACCCCGAACGGGGTCAAGGTTTCCATCGCTCTCGAAGAGACGGGGCTTGCCTACGAGCCGCATCTCGTGCGTCTCGACACCAATGACCAGCTGTCGCCGGAATTCATGTCGCTCAACCCGAACAATAAGATTCCGGCGATCATCGATCCGAACGGACCGAACGGCGGGCCGCTGCCGCTGTTTGAATCGGGCGCAATACTCCTCTATCTGGCCGACAAGGCGCGTGCGCTGATGCCCCAAGATGCGGCCGGCCGCTACGAAACCATCGAGTGGTTGATGTTTCAGGTCAGCGGCGTGGGGCCAATGTTCGGACAGGTCGGATTCTTCCACAAGTTCGCCGGCAAGGATTACGAAGACAAGCGGCCGCGGGAGCGCTACGTCGCCGAATCGAAGCGCCTGCTCGGCGTGCTCGATCGCCGGCTCGCGACGCGCGCCTGGATCATGGGCGATGCCTACACGATCGCGGATATTGCGATCTTTCCATGGATCAACGTCATCAACACGTTCTACCAGGCGGGGGAACTGGTGGGCTTGCCGGGTTTTGCTCACGTGACCCGGGCGCTCGCCGCCTTTCTCGCGCGGCCGGCGGTGGCGCGAGGCATGGACATTCCGCAGCGGCCGCCGGCGCCATGACGCCGGCACGCGCCGCGGCGGGCTCACGGGGTTGCACGCGTGAGCGACGGGTGGTGCATAATGCGCAACGGGTCCGCGCATGCCGCGCCGGCTTGCATCCCCACGCGAGAATCACCCGACCATGGAGAACTCCCCAAAATTGCGCGCTGCCGCATCGTTGACGGTCAAGAGCGCAAGGCGCATGCCGATCGCGCGTACCGCCCGACTCACGGTGCTGTTCGCCGATTTGCGCGGATACACCGGCCTCGCGGAGCGGCTGGCCCCCGCATTGATCGTGCCGCTGCTGGACGAGTTTTTCGGCATGCTCGCCAAGGCGACCCTGTCGAATCGCGGTACGGTGTTTCACATGGCCGGGGACGGCATGATGGCAGGCTTTGGCGGCCCGGACGCGGCGCAGGATGGGGCCCCGGAAGCGCTCGCCGCCGGTCAGGCGATATTGCAGAATTTCGCCGCGCTGGCGGCGCGCTGGCGCAGCGAATTGTCCATCGAGACCGGTGTCGGCGTGGGGCTTCATTTGGGCGAAGTCGCGCTCGGCCTGCTCGGGCCGCCGGGCCAGAAATCGACCACGCTGGTGGGCGATACGGTCAACGTCGCCGCCCGGCTGTGCAGCCGCGCCCGGGCGGGCGAGGTGCTACTGTCGTCCACCGTGGCGGCGGCGCTCGAGATCGCGGGCGGCGCGCGCGAACTCAACGTGGGGCTGATTCCGGTGCTGCATCTGCCGCACTTCGAACTGCGCGGCCGAGCGGCGCCGATGGACATCTGGTGCGTGCCGGCCCGGGAGCGCGTGGCGCTGTAGCCAACCTCTGCTAGAATTCGCGCGTTTTGAGCCCTCGTGGCGGAATCGGTAGACGCAACGGACTTAAAATCCGTCGGTTAACAGCCATCCCGGTTCGAGTCCGGGCGAGGGCACCATCACGGGCCTTCAGGCCTCCTGCAGCGCCTGCTTCAGTTCGGCGAGGCGCCCGGGCAGCGCGCTCTCGACCTCGTCGACCATCTCTGCGTCGAGCCCCAGCCATGACATGGCGAATGCATTGCGTGCGACCGGCGCGGGTTCCAGCGCGAAGGTGCTGCCGGTGGCGAGCCCGAGCGTCGCGCCCAGATTGATGAGCGCCGCCAGCGCGCGATGCGGCTCGAGAGCGTCCATCGGTTCGTGATGGTGGCGCGTGGCCGAGATGAGCGACTCCGGCAGCCTCCATGCTTCGAAAATGACTGCGACGCATTCCTCGTGCCCCACCGAGACGCACTCGGATTCCAAGGCACGCATGTCGCGCGAATCGGCGAGCTTGCGCAGCTCAATGATCGCCTTGATGCCCTGCGACTCGAGATGCAGCTGCACGACGATTCCGAGATTGTGCAGCAGTCCGGCGATGAAGGCGTCGGAGGCCAGCGCCGGGTTCCGAATACGAGCCAGGGATTCGGCCGCGGCCGCGGTGGCGAGGCTGTGCTGCAGCAGCGCCCTCACGTCGATCAGCGATTGTTCGCCGCCTCGCGACATGGTTCTGTCCAGACACGCCGCAGCGGCAATTCCACGCACGGCATCGAGGCCCAGGACCACCAGAGCGCGATCCAGGGTCGTAATCGAGCGGGACTGTCCGTAGTACGGCGAGTTCGCGACACGCAGCACCCTCGCGTACAGGGCCGGCTCTTTGCGCAGCAGACTCTCTACTTCGCGCGCATTGACCTCGGCGTTGCAGAGCGCGG
>JBEKYO010000064.1:0-23636 GCA_049510875.1 Steroidobacteraceae bacterium | reverse complement strand
CCCACTACGTCCTGCGCCGTGCGCCTTGCATCCGGGCACACGTCAGAATGCCCGCGCGCAGGCGTGCCGGCGTGGTTCTTTCGACGTCCCTCACCAAGCCAACGCGGCTCACGCGGAATGCTCGGACAGGCTCCTGATATGCCCGACGCGATTTGGGTCGATCGAAACGACGAGTTGCCGGCGCTGGCGCGCCGGCTCGAAGCGCAGTCCCTGATCGGCGTCGACACGGAATTCCTGCGCGAGCGCACTTTTTTCCCCAAGCTCTGCCTGCTGCAGATCGCGGCCGGCGGCGAGATTTGGTGCATCGACACCCTGCGCGGCGGCAGCCTCGAGCACTTGGTGCCGGCGATGACCGCGGTGCAAACACGCAAGGTCATCCACTCGGCGCGCCAGGATCTCGAGGCGTTTTATCTGACCTCCAAGCGGGTGATTTCTCCGGTCTTCGACACCCAGATCGCTGCCGGCTGCATCGGTCTGAAGCCGCAGGTGGGCTACGCGGAACTGGTCAAGACCCTGCTCGACGTCACGGTTCCCAAGGGTCAGACGCGCACCGATTGGTCCAAGCGCCCGCTCACCGCAGAACAGCTCGAGTACGCCGCCGACGATGTTTTGTATCTCGGCGACATCGCCGAACTCCTGGCGGCGCGATTGAAGCGCCTGGGGCGTGAACACTGGGCGGCGGAAGACTGCGCCGCGCTCCAGAATCCTCGGCTGTACGAGCCGGACCCCTCGTTGGCGTGGGAGCGGCTGCGCGGCATCGGCCAGCTGGATCCAAAGCCGCGGGCGCGCGCCAAACGCGTCGCCATCTGGCGGGAAAAGCTCGCGCGCGAACGCGATTTGCCGCGCGCGTGGATCATTTCCGACGCGGCCATCTTTGCGGTCGCACAGGGCAATCCCGGATCGCGCGCGGCGCTCGCCGCGCTGCATGCCGTGCCGCCGAATTTCAACGACGCATTCGCCATCAGCCTGTTGACGACGTTGCACGAGGAATCGAATGCTCCGATCGATGACGTGAACCCGGGCCAAGATGCGCGCCCCACTCCGGAGCAGAAGGCGTTGATCGATCGCCTCGCCAAAATCGTCGATGCGCGCGCGGCGCAACTCGAGGTGAGCGCCGAGCTGCTGGCTCCGCGGGGCGAGCTCAAGGCGCTCGCCATGGGCCGACGCGACTCGCATGCGCTCAGCGGCTGGCGGCGCGAGGAGATCGGCGACCGGCTGCTCGAGGTAATTTCCTATTAGGCGCTGCGCGCCGACAACTACGGGGTCGGCGCGACCCCGTCCCACAGGTGCTCGCTGCGCGAGCAGCGGATAACCGGCGACGCCTTAAGTATTCACCGCTTTTTGGATGCCCTTGAACACCGTGTCCACGTCCGCCGCGGCATCCACGACGCGCAACAGCCCGCTGTCGGTGTAGTACTTGATGAGCGGCTTGGTCTGCGCGTCGTAGACCTCGAGGCGCTTGGCGATGACCTCTTCCCGGTCGTCGGGACGCTGGATCAGGCGCGGTGGATGCCCGCACTTCTTGAGATGCAGCGCAGCGTCCGGCGGCGAGGTGTACACATTGAACACCTCCCCGCAGTCCTGGCAAATTCGCCGGCCCGTGAGGCGTTTGAACAGCACGCCGAGATCCAGGTTGAGCAGAATCACCGCCTCGAGCGGCCGGCCAATGTCGAGCAGCATCTTGCCGAGCGCGTCCGCTTGGGCGATGTTTCGTGGAAACCCGTCCAAAATGAAGCCGTTGGCCGCGTCGGCATGGCCCAACCGCGCGCGAATCATGCCGAGCACGGTGTCGTCGTCCACCAGCTTGCCGGCATCCATGGCCGCCTTCGCGCGCAGTCCGAGCTCCGTCCGCGCCGCCACCGCCTCGCGCAGCAGATCGCCGGTCGAGATCTGTGGCACACCGCAAGCCTGGACCAGCAGCTGCGACTGAGTGCCCTTGCCGGACCCGGGTGCACCTAAGAGGACGATACGCATGATTCTCGCTGATGATGAAAGCGCGCTACCGTACCTTTGCGGGCGGCTACCGTCAAACGCCCACAGCGGCGTTCCGGCGGCTGCTTGAGGGTGCCCTGCGACCGCCGATCGGCTATCCTGCGCGGCTTATGAAGCCCTCAAGGTCACGAAACGCGTTCTACGCACAGTCCGGCGGCGTCACGGCCGTCATCAATGCCAGCGCCTGCGGGCTGCTCGAAACGGCGCGCAAGTACCCGAAACGAATAGCGAAAGTCTACGCGGGCCGGCACGGCATCATCGGGGCATTGACCGAAGATCTGATCGACACCAGCAAGGAAAGCCCGGCGGCCATCCGCGGTTTGCGGCACACGCCGGGCGGGGCGTTCGGCTCGGCCCGCTATAAATTGGCCGGAATCGAGCAGAATCGCGCCCAGTACGAACGCCTGATCGAGGTGTTCCGGGCTCACGATATTGGGTACTTCTTCTACAACGGCGGCAACGATTCCATGGATACCGCGCAAAAGGTGTCGGAGATCGGCGCGCAGCTGGGATACCCGATCGTGTGCATCGGGGTGCCCAAGACCGTGGACAACGACCTCCCCATCACCGATTGCTGCCCCGGGTTCGGTTCCGCGGCCAAATACATCGCCATTTCGACGCGGGAGGCTGCGCTCGATGTCCTGTCGATGGCGCGCACGTCGACCAAGGTGTTCGTGCTCGAAGTCATGGGACGCCACGCCGGCTGGATGGCCGCGGCCGGCGGCTTGGGCGGCGACAAAAGCGGCGACGCGCCCCACATCATTCTGTTCCCCGAGATCAGCTTCGACCGCACGCGCTTCCTCGCCAAGGTCCAGCAGACCGTCGAAAAGCGCGGCTACTGCGTAGTGGTGGTATCCGAAGGCGTGCGCGGCCCCGACGGCAAATTTCTGGCGGAGGCCGGCACCAAGGATGCGTTTGGACATGCGCAATTGGGCGGCGTGGGCCCCGTCGTCGCGCAAATGACTCAAGAAGCCTTCGGCTATAAATTTCATTGGGCGGTGGCGGATTACCTGCAGCGGTCGGCGCGGCACATTGCCTCGAAGGTCGATGTGGACCAGGCCTATGCGGTCGGCAAGGCGGCGGTGGAATTTGCGCTCAAGGGACGCAACGCCGTCATGCCGGTGATCGTCAGGAAGTCCTCCAAACCGTATCGCTGGGCGATCGGCGAAGCGCCCTTGAGCGCCATCGCCAATCAGGAAAAAAAAGTGCCCCGTCACTACATCACCACGGACGGCTTTGGCATCACCGCGGCCTGCCGGCAGTACTTGTCGCCGCTGATCCATGGCGAGGACTACCCGCCCTACCGGCGCGGCTTGCCCGCGTATGTCGCGCTGAAGGCGGCCGGCGTTCCCAAGCGGCTCAAGAAAAAGTTCACCGTATAGAATTTGTTCAGTTCAGACCATAACCTCTGATTTTTCAATAACATAAATAGCACCCATAGACGACATGGAGATCCTCGATGACGCTCGATAATGCCCTTTGGCTGGCGATAGGCTCAGGTGTGATTGCGATTCTCTACGGACTGGTATCGGTTCGCTGGATCCTGGCGCAACCCGCCGGCAACGCTCGAATGCAGGAGATCGCGGCCGCCATTCAGGCCGGCGCCCGCGCGTACCTGAATCGCCAGTACTCGACCATCGCCATCGTCGGCGTGATTCTCTTTGTCGTTCTCGGACTGACCCTCGGCTGGGCCACGGCTGGCGGCTTTGCCGTAGGCGCCCTGCTCTCCGGACTCGCCGGTTACATCGGCATGTTCATCTCCGTCCGCGCCAATGTGCGCACCGCCCAGGCGGCTCACAACGGCATCAACGCGGCGCTCAAGGTCGCCTTTCGCGGCGGCGCCATCACCGGCATGCTGGTGGTCGGCCTGGGCTTATTGGGCGTGGCCGGCTACTACCTCCTGGCGCAGCACTGCTTGGGCGACGCCGGAGCGGCCTTACGGTCGCTGGTCGGCCTGGCGTTCGGCGGCTCGCTGATCTCCATCTTCGCGCGCCTGGGGGGCGGGATCTTCACCAAGGGCGCGGATGTGGGCGCGGACCTCGTCGGCAAGGTCGAGGCCGGCATACCGGAAGACGATCCGCGCAATCCGGCGGTCATCGCCGACAACGTCGGCGACAACGTGGGCGATTGCGCCGGCATGGCCGCCGACCTGTTCGAGACCTACGCCGTCACCCTCGTCGCCACCATGCTGCTCGGCGGACTGGTCATGGTCGACCTGGGCGAGCGCGCCGTGCTCTACCCGCTGGTGCTCGGCGCGATTTCCATCGTGTCGTCCATCGTCGGCACCTTTTTCGTCTCCACCAAGGAAGGCGGCAAGATCATGAATGCCCTGTACAAGGGCGTGATCGTCTCCGCCGTGATTTCCGCGGTTGCGTTTTACTTCGTCTCCCAGAGCATCATGGGCGACAAGGCCATGAACATGTGGCTTTGCACGCTGGTCGGATTGGCATTGACCGCCGCCATGATCGTGATTACCGAGTACTACACGGCCACCGAGTACGGTCCCGTCCAGCATGTCGCCTCGGCCTCGCAAACCGGCCACGCCACCAATATCATCGCCGGCCTCGGGGTCTCCATGAAGGCGTGCGCCCTGCCCGTGATCGCCGTCGCGTTGAGCATCTGGGCGTCCTTTCAGCTCGAGGGCCTGTATGGCATCGCCATTGCCGCGACGGCAATGTTGTCCATGACCGGCATGATCGTCGCGCTCGACGCCTACGGTCCCATCACCGACAACGCCGGCGGCATCGCGGAAATGGCCGGTCTTGATGCCAAAGTTCGGGATGTCACCGATCCGCTGGATGCGGTGGGCAACACCACCAAGGCCGTCACCAAGGGCTACGCCATCGGTTCCGCCGGACTCGCCGCGCTGGTGCTATTTGCCGATTACACCCACAAGCTCGAGGAAGTCCTGGGGCACGCCACCTCCTTCGACCTGTCGAACCCGGCCGTCATCATCGGCTTGTTCATCGGCGGCCTCATTCCCTACATGTTCGCCGCCATGGCGATGGAGGCGGTAGGCCGCGCGGCAGGTTCGGTGGTGAACGAAGTGCGGCGTCAATTTCGCGAGATCAAGGGCATCATGGAAGGCACCGCGAAGCCCGACTATTCCCGCGCCGTCGACATGCTGACCAAGGCCGCCATCAAGGAAATGATCATCCCCTCGTTGTTGCCCATCCTCGCACCCATCGTGCTGGTGCTGGTCGTCAACTGGCTCATGGGCCCGGGGTGCGGCGTGCAGGCGCTCGGCGGTTTGCTCATCGGCACCATCATCACGGGGTTGTTCGTGGCCATCTCCATGACCACCGGCGGCGGCGCCTGGGACAACGCCAAGAAATACATCGAAGAAGGCCATTTCGGCGGCAAGGGCTCCGACGCTCACAAGGCGGCAGTGACGGGCGATACGGTGGGCGACCCTTACAAGGACACGGCCGGCCCCGCGATCAATCCCCTCATCAAGATCATCAACATCGTGGCGCTGCTGATGGTGCCCATCCTCGGCAAACTGATGTAACGGAGCGCCCCGGACGGAGCGCCCGCGCTCAAATATCGAAATACAGGGCGTCGGATTCGGCGCTGCCGTCGCGGCTCGCAACCCGCAATTCCGGGTCTTTGAGCGACACGCGGGAACGCGGCGGCACGCTGCGCGTGATGAATGCGGATCCGCCGATGACGCTGTCCGCGCCGATCACGGTTTGACCGCCGAGGATGGTGGCGTTCGCGTACAGCGTGGCGCCGCTCTCGACCGTGGGATGGCGCTTCTTGTTGCGAATGATATGGCCGGCTGCATCGCGCGGAAAAGACAGGGCGCCCAGCGTCACTCCCTGGTAGAGCTTGACGCCGTCACCGATGTCGCTGGTTTCACCGATCACCACGCCCGTCGCATGATCGATGAAGAATGCCGCGCCGATTCTCGCACCGGGATGAATGTCGCATCCGGTCTTCGAATGCGCCCACTCGGTCATGATGCGCGCCATCATCGGCACGCCCAGGTCGTACAAGGCATGGGCGATGCGGTACACGCTGACGGCGAGGAGTCCAGGATACGCAAGCACCACCTCGTCCAGATTGGTGGCGGCGGGATCGCCGTCGAACGCCGCCTGCACGTCGGTGAGCAGCAGGCGGCGGATTTGCGGTAGCCGGCCCAGAAATATCTCGCTCAGTTCCCGCGCCCGCGGCGCGCACTCCCCAAGATCGGATTGCGTGGCCTCGCGCCCGTAGCACAGGCAGTGCTCGATCTCCCGCTCGAGTTTGGGCCCCAGCGCCGCCACCGACTGGGCAATGTACGGGCCGAGATTCTCCTCGGTCAGGTCGCGGCGGCCGAAATAGCCCGGATACATGAGATCGAGCACCCCCTCCAGGATCGCGACGATGGCCTCCCGCGACGGCAGGTAGCGATGCGAGATGCGCCGTGCGCGTTCATCGCTCAAATAGCTGTCGAGCAGTTCGCCCGCCAAGGCATCCAGCGGGGAGATCTGCAACGTCGGGTTGGCGGCGGCCGTCATGGGACGCTCAGGCGACCGCCTGCATTTTCTCCACTTCCTCGAACAACCCCTCGAACAGGGCGCCCGACAGATAACGCTCGCCGGCGTCCGGCAAAATCACGACGATGGTCTTGCCGGCCTGTTCCGGCTCCCGCCCCAGCCGCAGCGCCGCCGCCATCGCAGCGCCGCAGGATATGCCACAGAGCATCCCTTCGTCGCGGGCCAGCTGCCGCGCCACGGCGATCGCCTCGTCGTTCGAGACCTGCTCGACGCGATCGATCATCGACAGGTCGAGATTCTTCGGAATGAAGCCGGCGCCGATGCCCTGGATCTTGTGCGGCGAGGGCACGAGCGGTTGGCCTGCCAGCGTCTGGCTGATGACGGGCGAATGGGTGGGCTCGACGGCCACCGTCAGAATCTTCTTCCCGCGCGTGCGCTTGATGTACCGCGACACCCCGGTGAGGGTGCCCCCGGTGCCCACCCCCGACACGAAGATGTCGACGCCGCCGTTGGTGTCGTCCCAAATCTCCGGGCCCGTGGTCTTTTCATGAATGGCGGGATTGGCGGGATTATCGAATTGCCTCATCAGGACATACTTGGCGGGGTCGGTCGCGGCCAACTCCTCGGCCTTGGCGATGGCGCCCTTCATGCCCTTGGCGCCCGGGGTCAAGACCAGCTTGGCGCCGAACGCCACCAGCACCTTGCGCCGCTCCATGCTCATGGTGTCGGGCATGGTGAGCACGCATCCATAGCCGCGCGCGGCGGCCGCAAACGCGAGCGCAATGCCGGTGTTGCCGCTGGTGGCCTCGACGATGGACATGCCGGGCTTCAGCGCACCGCGCTCCTCGGCGTCCCACACCATGGCGGACCCGATCCGGCACTTGACCGAGTAGGCTGGATTACGGCCCTCGATCTTGGCCAATATGGTCGCCCCGCTGGAGGCGTCCAGGCGGTTGATCCGCACCAGCGGCGTGTGTCCGATGGACTTGGTATTGTCCTGGTAAATAGACATTTTGCACCTCATGTAATCCAAGCACTTGCCCCGATTTTCCTCCTAAGCGCGGGTCAAATACAAAGAAGTTTGTTATGAGACCCTGCCTGACGGTTATAACGCGCCGCCGCCGCCCGTTCGGGCGCGCCGCGATCCTTTAGAGCGGACCGGGGGTGACCGACAGGGGCTGAGGCCGCCCGATGACGAAGCCCTGCACGAAATCGATGCCCATGCTGCGCGCGGCATCCAGCGACATCTGGTCCTCGACCTGCTCGGCCACGACGCGGAAGTTGAGGCTGTGCGACAGTTCGATCATCGCCGCGACCATGGCCTGATTCACCGTGTCCTCGCCCAGATTGCGGATGAAGGTGCCGTCGATTTTGAGGTAATCCATGGGCAGCGTACGCAGCGTCGAGAACGAGCTCAACCCGCTGCCGTAGTCATCCAGGGCGAATTCGCAACCCATGCCGTGCAGCACGGCGATGAACCGGCGCGCGTGATCCAGATTCGCGACCACCGAATTCTCGGTCACTTCCAGGCAGATATCGCTCGGAGAGGCGCCCGTGTGATCGAAGCAGTCGACCACGAATTCCAGGAATTCGGTGTCGGCCAGCGTCTGCCCGGCGATGTTGATCGCGACGCTGCGCCCTGCGGGCAATTTCATGCCGCCGCGCCCCAACGCCGACAGCACCGTCTGAACCACCCATCGATCGACATACGGCATCAGCCGGTAGCGCTCGGCGGCGCGGATGAATTCCGACGGCGGCGTGGCCGGCTGGCCGTTCTCGCCCTCCATGCGCACGAATACCTCGAGCGCCGGCCCGCGCACTCCGCCGACCTGCGCGTGCACGATCGGCTGGTAATACAACTCGAACTTGTTGTCGCGCAGGGCACCTTGCAGTTTCTGCAGCCAATGAATCTCCCCGCTGTGGCGGGCATTCGCTTCCTCGCGCGCGGAATACACGTGCACGTGCAGACCGCCCTGCTTTTTGGCGACGTAACACGCGGAGTCCGCCGAATTCATGAGGTCTTCGATCGCGCCCCCGCCGCGGCCGATCTCCACGAGGCCCACGCTCACGCCGATGTTGAAAATCTTGTCCTTCCACACGAAGCGGTAATCGCTGACCGAATGCACGACATCGTCGGCGATCTGCCGCGCCTTCTCCAGGGGGCAACCGACCAGCAGGAGCGCGAACTCGTCGCCGCCGATGCGTCCCACGGTATCGGAGTCGCGCACCGCCTCCTTGATGATCGAGGCCACCTCGCGCAGCATGTTGTCGCCGGCGGTATGCCCGCACGTGTCGTTGACGACCTTGAACCGGTCCAGATCGAGGTAGCACAGCGCGTGCGCCGCGTCCCCCGTCTGGGCCGAGTCCATCGCTTCCTGCAGCCGCCGCTCGAACTCCCGGCGGTTCACCAGACCGGTCAGCGCATCGTGGCTGGCCTGATAGGTCATCTGCCGCGTAATGCCGCGCAGCTCGCTGGTGTCGTGCAGCACCAGCACCAACCCCAGGATCTCGCCGCCATCGGACTTCAACGGCGTGACGGACAGCTCGACGGAACGCTCGGCGGCGCCGTTGGTGGGCACGAGCACCGCGCGCCGGCCCATCGAGACGCGCCCTCCTGAGGCCAGGGCCATGCGCACCGGATCGCCCAGCGAATGCCGGTCCGCTTCATCGACCAGCGCTGCCACGTCGGGAAAGGACTTGCCGACGACCTGGTCGACGCGCTGGCCCAGCAAGGTTGCGGCGGCGTTGTTGATGTAGTCGATGCGTCCGCCGGCCTCGACCGTGATGACGCTTTCTCCCATGGCGTCGAGCGTGGCCACGGCGCGCGGCCGCAGCGCCGGCAGGATGGTGCTCGTCGATGCCTCCGGCAGCATTTCCAATGCGGTGAGCAGCAGCGCGGGGTCGCCGGAACCGTCGATCAGCGTACTCGACAATTCGACGCGGGTGACTTCGCCGTGCGCGCCGATCAGCTCGACCTCGTAGCGCTCGGCGGCGGGTTGGCTGCTCAGGCGCCGCTGCAGATTATTGTCGACCAACTCGACATATTCCGGTCCGACGAAATCGCTCAAGGGCCGGCCGATCACCTCGGTTGCGTTCAGTCCGAGAAGGGTCAGGAAGCGCGAATTGGCGAACATGATGTGTTTGCGGTGAACCAGCACCGCATGGTGTACGGTCTCGACCAGGCGCTGAAACAGCTGTTCACGCCCCTGCAAGTGGGCGCCGCGCTGTTCGAGATTCTCGAGCAGCTTGTTGACCGCGATGCCGAGTTGCTCCAGCGATTCCGACTTGCCCGCGAGTCCGATGCGGCCGGTGGCCCCCGATTCGTGCGTGATCCGGCGGATTTGCTCGGAGAACTCGCTGACGGCGCGCCGCTGGCGTCGATTCCAAACTACGAGCACGCTTACGCCCACGGCCAACACAGCTGAGGTCAAAAACCACACGAGAACGGAAGACGCTATCAAAAAATGACCTCACGCGACGAATCGGGACGACGCTTTGTATTTACGTCCCCAGTAGGTTCGACGCATCGTGGAACATCGCCCGGGAAGAATAGCGCAAGGGACTCGCGTCCCCTGGGGAAATTGACCATAATCAACGGTCTTAATAGCGCGCGAGATTCTATGGACACGTTGGCCGCTCGTCGTCAGATGGTGGATCATCAGATCCGGACGTGGGAAGTTCTGGATCCGCGGGTGCTGGACGTGTTGGCGGCGGTGCCGCGTGAAGCATTCGTGCCGGCGGCGTATCGCGAGCTCGCGTTTGCGGATACGCCCATTCCCATCGGGTTTGGACAATCCATGCTGGCCCCCGTGCTGCAGGGCCGGATCCTTCAGGCCGTGGCGCTGCATGAGTCGGATGCGGTGCTCGAAGTGGGCACCGGGACGGGGTATCTGAGCGCATGCTTGGGCCTGCTCGGGCGATCCACGCATTCGATCGATATTCGCCCCGAATTCACGGGGGCCGCGGCTGCAAACGTGCGCGCGGTTCCGCAGGCTCGCGTGGATTTCGAGACGCGAGACGCGTTCGGCGACGCTCCCTTGGGCGAATACGACGTCATTGCCGTCACCGGCTCCTTGCCGCTATACGATACGCGCTTCGAACGGGCGTTGCGCATCGGCGGCCGACTATTTGCGGTCGTCGGGGTGGCGCCGGTCATGGACGCCGTTCTCGTACGCCGCGTGGACAGCACCGAATGGGTTCGAGAAAGCCTGTTCGAGACCGTCATCGATCCGTTGGTGAACGCCACCGCGGCGCCGGGATTCGTGTTCTGATGGTCAAGGAAATCGGTCCGCAGGAGTTCTTGAAGCAGCGCGCCGAAGGCCGCGACATGACGTTGCTGGACGTGCGCGAGGACTGGGAGATTGAGCTCGCGCCCGTTCCCGCCGTTCTCATCCACATTCCCATGGGCCAGGTGGCGGACCGCATGAGCGAACTGGACCCGCACAAGGAAACCGTGGTGATCTGCCGGTCCGGCGGCCGCAGTCTGCAAGTGGCGCGTTTTCTCGAGGCGCAGGGGTTTGCGGCGGTTTTCAACCTCTCCGGCGGCATCCTCGCGTGGTCCAGGGACGTGGATCCGCAAATCCCGCAATATTAATGGCCGGGCCTGGGTGTTATAGTTGGATATAACACCGATGGTCGGCGGCCGAGCCGGATAGCAACGAAAATGGAAGGTGAATGAAGCGTGCTCTGACGTTGGTTGCCTGTGTCGTGTGCTTCCATACCGTGTTCGCGGCGGATCTCATGGACGTGTACCAGCGCGCCTTGCAAAATGATCCGCAATTGCGCGAAGCCGAGGCGAACCGGCTCGCAGCCCTCGAATCGAAACCGCAGGCGCTCTCCGCCTTGTTGCCCCAGCTGAACGGCAGCGCCTTGGCCAGCAAGGAGCGCGACACCGGACCGTCGAACCTCATCGAGAACGTGACGGTCGCCGGCGGCCCGACGGTCATCGAGAGCTTCCCCTTCGACGGGAACACGATCACGCACAACCACAAGTACGGCGTCGATCTGAAACAGAACATCTTCCGCTGGGAGAACTGGGTGGCGCTGCAGCGCGCCGATGCACAGGTCGCGCAGGCCGAGGCGGATTACCAGGCGGCGCAACAGGACCTCATGTCCCGAGTGGCTCAGCGCTACTTTGATGTGCTCGCCTCGCAGGACGATCTCGACGCCCAGGAGGGAGCGCTCGCCTCCGTCACTCGCCAGCTCGAACAGGCCGAACAGCGGTATGCCGTGGGACTGATCGCCATCACCGACGTGCAGGAGGCGCGCGCCTCGCACGACACCAGCGCGGCGGCCGTCATCGCCGCCAAGCGCCAAGTCGCATCCGCGCTGGAGTTTCTGCGCGAGATCACCGGCGACTTGTTCGACACCCTGGCGCGCCCGAGGGAGCCGTTCGAACTGGACAATCCGGATCCGATCAGCGAGGACCGTTGGGTGGAAATGGCCCTCCAGCAGAATCTGCTGTTGGTCTCGAGCCGCCTGGCCGCGGACATTGCCAGAGACAATGTGAGTTCCGCGCGTGGCGGACACTATCCGTCGCTCGACCTGATAGCGAGCGGCTATAAGGTCGATACGGACGCCAACAGCATCAACTCCGACGGCACCCCGTACGGCAGTTCGACGCTCGATCAGAATCAACGCTCGATCGGCATCCAGCTGACCATCCCGTTGTATTCCGGCGGCATGGTGTCCTCGCAGGTGCGGCAGGCCGTCTACCAGCATCGCGCCGCCAAGGAGCGGCTCGAGCGCATTGCCCGCCAGACCGAACACGATGCCCGCGATGCCTATCTCGGCGTGATCTCCGAGATTTCGCACGTCAAGTCGTTGCGGCGCGCGGTCGAGTCGAACACCACGGCACTGAACGCGACTCAGGCGGGCTATGAGGCCGGGACCCGCACCGCCGTGGACGTGCTCGAATCGCGCCGCCAGTGGATTCAAGCCAAGACGGACTATGCGCGCAGCCGCTACGACTACATGATGAACGTCCTCAAACTACAGCAGGCCGCGGGCATCCTCTCGGAGCAGAGCCTGAACCGGCTCAACGCCCTGCTGAAAGAATAGGCTCGACCAGTTCCAGAAGGCGGGTCGCGCTGCCCCGATTTGCCCCGACGACCCGGCGGCCGTGGAGGCCCATGCGCCGCCTGCGTTCCGGATCGGCGAACAACTGGCTCAACACGCGCGCGAGCTCCGCTCCGTCGGCCACTTCGAGCGCCGCGCCCTCCTGCAACAAGAGTTGCGCGATCTCTTTGCCGCTGGACTGAGAAGGACCCATGAGCACCGGCACGCCCAGCGCGGCCGGTTCCAATAGATTATGGCCGCCCACGGGCACCAAGCTTCCGCCGACGAAGGCCACGTCGATCGACGCATACAGCGCCGCGAGTTCGCCCACCGTGTCCACCAACAGCACCTGGGTGTCGGCCCGCACCGCACCCGCGCCGCTGCGCCGCTCGAAGCGCACCCCGCGGCGGCCCAATAAGTCCGCAACCGCGCCGAACCGCTCCGGATGACGCGGCACCAGGAGCAATAGCGCTCGGGGCAGCTCGCCCTGCAGGCCGGCGTGCGCGGTCAGCACCGGTTCCTCTTCGCCCGCATGGGTGCTGCCGGCAATCCACACCGGCCTCGCGCCCCAGCATGCGTCACGCAGCTCCCGGCCGCGGCGCTCGACGCCCTCGTCGATGGCGATGTCGAATTTCAGGTTGCCGACGACGTGGATGCGGCGCCGATCGGCGCCGATGGCCGCGAATCGTTCGGCATCCTCCGCGCTCTGCGCCGCCACCTGCGTGTTGTCGGAAAAGACGCCGCGGAACAATGCGCCGAAACGGCGATAGCGGGCGACCGACCGCGGTGACAGGCGGGCGCTCGCGAGAACAACCGGGATGCGGCGCCGCCGGCACTCGTTGAACAGATTCGGCCACAGCTCCGTTTCCATGATGATGACCACGCGCGGCTGGACCCGGGCGACGAAGCGGCGCATCGAGCCGGGCGTGTCGTAGGGTACATACCGCACCGCGATCGAGTCGCCGAACAGCGCCTGCGCACGCTCGCGCCCGGTGGGCGTTGCCGTGGTCAGGACCACCGGCAGATGCGGATGGCGGGCGCGCAAACTGCGCACCAAGGGTGCTGCCGCGGTCACCTCGCCGAGCGACACGGCGTGCACCCAGATCGAAGGCGTGGCAGTCGCTCTGGTTCCGAAAGTTGGTCCGAAGCTGGGTCCGAAGCCGAATCGTTCGCCCAAGCCCGCCCAATGGCGTCGGTTGGTCAGGCCCCGCCACAACACCACGGCGAGCGCGATGGGCCGCAGCACATGGATCAGCGCGCTGTAGAGGTGGCGCACGCCTCAGGCCGCCGCGTAGCCGGCGAGCAGCCACGCCCAGGCCGCGGCCGAGAAGCGGTCCGGCGGCAGGCGCCGCGCTACTTTGACGAGCGAACGGTGCAGCCGGGACAGGTTCTTGAGCGCCCACTCACCCGGGACCCGAAGGCGGCCGCGATCGAAGTCGATCACGCTGACCGCGCCCCCGCCGCTCACCAGGATGTTGTGCGCATTGAGGTCGGCATGATCGGCGCCGGCGGCATGCAGGCGCGCGACGGCGGCGCCCACCTCCCGCCAGGTGTATTCCGTCAATGGGGCAAGCGACAGCACCGCGCTCAACGGCCGCGCGTCCGCAATTCGCTCGGTGATGAGGTCGCAGCGATACGTGAGACCCAGGCGCTGGTAGCGCGCGGCGACCGGCTTCGGCACCGGCAGACCGCGCCGCGCGAGCTCCCCGAGGAGGCGCCACTCGGCAAAGGCGCGCACACGTGCCTCGCCCCGCCACACGTAGCGATCGGTGATGAGGCGCGCGACGAATCCGCCGCGGCGATAGTGGCGCAGAACCCAGGAACGGGCCGTCGAGGAGATGAACCAGGCCGCGCCCCGGCCGGCCGCGACTTGGGCGAGTTCGCCGCGGGCCGCCCAGAATGCCGGTTCGAACCAGGATTCCAGCGCGGCATCCGCCGCGCTCGCGACGCAGTCCGGATCGGCCAGCACGGCCCCGGTGGATGTGACCATGCGCCGACTGCCTGCCTTTGTCATCATATGCCGATGCCGCACCGCTTCGATCCACCGCCGCAAAATGTCTGTCTACTGCGCTTATCGGCCATCGGAGATACCTGCCACGCGGCGGCCGCGCTCCGCACGCTGAAGGAGGCATGGCCGCAAGCCCGGTTCACGTGGATCATCGGGACGCTCGAGGCCAAGCTGATGACGGCGATTCTCCCGGGCGTGGAGTTTATCACCTTCGACAAACGCGCAATGATCGGAGAACTTGGGCGGCTGCGGCGGGTGCTCGCCGCGCGGCGCTTCGATTTGCTGCTGAATTTGCAGCTGTCGATCCGCGCGAGCCTGGTGTCGACGCTGATCTCCTCGCCCATCAAGCTCGGCTTCGACCGGGCGCGCGCGCGCGAACTGCAATGGATGTTCACCAACGCGCAGGTCGCGCCCGCCGCGTCGGAGCATGTGCTGGATTCCTTCCTGGGATTCGCGCGCGCGTGCGGCGTCGAACCCGGCGCTCCGTCCTGGGACCTCGCCTTGCCGCCGGGCGCGCGCGCTTACGCGGACGCGCTCGTTCCCGATGGACGGCCGACCATGGTCATCAGCCCCTGCTCCAGCCACCGCGCGCGCAATTGGTCCGCATCGCGCTACGCAGCGGTGGCCGATCACGCGGCCACCATCCATGGTATGCGCGTGATCCTGGCCGGCGGGCGCAGCGAGGAGGAACAGCGCATGGGTGCGGCGATCTCGGCCGCGGCCAGCACGGAGGGCATGCTCAATCAAATCGGCAGGGACACCCTGCCCGAGCTACTGGGCTTGCTGGCCAAGGCGACCGTTCTGCTCTCGCCCGACTCCGGGCCCGTGCACATGGCCACCATGGTGGGCTGTCCGGTCATCGGTCTCTATGCGGCCACCCGCACCGCGCGGGTGGGTCCTTACTATAGCCGCACATGGTGCGTCGACCGCTACGACGAGGCCTCGCGGATGGTGTTCGGCAAGCCCGCCAAGCAGATCCCCTGGACGGAGAAAATCGAGCGCGCCGGCGTGATGGACTTGATCGACGTGGCCTCGGTCACCGAGCGGCTGGACGCGCTGATGGCGCGGCGGAAATAGCTTAAGATGCCGCGATGCACGAGATCAAGGTACCGATATCGCCCGGCGAACTGCTCGATAAGATCACCATTTTGCGGATCAAGTCGAAGCGCATGAACGACCCGCAAAAACTGCACAACGTGCGGCTCGAACTCACGGCGCTGGAGGCCACTTGGAACGGCTCTCCGTTCGCGGGCGCCGCCATCGACGCCGACGTGGACGCCTTGATGGCGGTCAACGAATCTCTGTGGGTGATCGAAGACGACATCCGCGACAAGGAGCGCGCGCAGGCATTCGACGCCGAGTTCATTCGCCTCGCGCGCTCGGTCTACACCGAGAATGACGCGCGCGCAGCCATCAAACGTCGCATCAATACGGCGCTCGGCTCGACCATCATGGAAGAAAAATCCTACCAAAGTTATTAGGCGCTCGCGCGCCGACTGCTACGGAGTCGAAGCGACTCCGACAGAGAACGGCGCAAAGCGCCGGTCGCTTTTTTTTGGGGGGCCGCGGCGACCGCGTCTGAGCCGCGGCGACCCCGTCCGAAATGAAAAATTACTGGCCGGGCTGGATGACTTCGTGCGGCGAGCGCACCAATGTGTATTCCGCGCCGCAATACGCGCATTTGGCCCATCCGGTGGCCTCGATGGCCAGATACACGCGGGGATGCGAGTTCCACAAATACATGCCGGGCATGGGGCAGGATAACGGCAAGTCGGCGCCAGTCACCGTGTACTGGTGCAGCGCGTTCGGCTGAATCAGCACGTGCTTGGGATCGTCTTGGACCATTGCCGGCATTGTCGTCACTCCACCTGAAAACCACGAGCGCGCAACAGCGCGTTGATGCTCGGATCCCGGCCGCGAAATTGACGGAAGGCCCGGCCAGGATCCACGCTATTGCCGACGCACATGATGTCATCGCGCAGCCGTTTTGCAACGGTTTTATCGAACGGGTCGCCCGCCTCCACGAACGCCTCGAACGCGTCGTGGTCGAGGACCTCGGCCCACAGATAGCTGTAGTATCCCGCGGAATACGCGTCGCTTGCGAAAACGTGCGCGAATTGCGGCGTGCGGTGGCGCATGACGATCTCATCGGGCATGCCCAGGGCCGCGAGCGTCTCGCGTTCGAACGCTTGCGCATCGAGCACGGGTTCGGTGGCCAGATGCAGGTGCATGTCGACGAGCGCAGCGGCCAGGTACTCCACGGTGGCGAAGCCCTGATTGAACGTCCTCGCGGACCTGATCTTCTCGGCCAGCGCCGCCGGCATCGGATCTCCGTTCTCGGCGTGCAACGCGAACCGCGACAGCAGCTGCGGCGTCGCCAGCCAATTCTCGTTGAGCTGCGACGGGAATTCCACGAAATCGCGCACGACGCGCGTCCCGGACAGCGAGGGATACTCCACGTTGGAGTTCAAGCCATGCAGTGCGTGGCCGAATTCGTGGAACAGGGTCACGGCGTCGTCCCAACTGATGAGCGTCGGCGCCCCGCCCGGACTCTTCAGAAAATTCGTGTTGTTGGACACGATCGGCGGGGTCTCGTGGTCGAGCGTCGATTGCTCGCGGTATTCGCTCATCCACGCGCCCGAGTTCTTGCCCGCGCGCGCATACGGATCGAAGTACCAAAGCCCGACGTGCCGGCCCGTCTCGGATCGGACCTCCCACACGCGCACGTCGGGGCTGTACACCGGCAAACCCGGGACCTGAGAGAAGGCGAAGCCGTACAGCCGGCTTGCCGCCCAGAACATCCCCTCGCGCAGCTTCTCGAGCTGCAGATACGGCTTGACCGCCTGCATGTCGAGATCGAATTTCGCCTGGCGCACTTTTTCGGCGTAGTAGCGGTAATCCCACGCTTCGATCTTGATGCCCGGCGATTCGAGGTCCGCCACCGATTGCATGGCGCGCACCTCCTCGCGTACGCGCGCCACCGCCGCCGGCCAGATGCGCATCATCAAGGCCAGCGCGTTTTCCGGGCTGCCGGCCATGCTATCGGCGAGCCGCCAGTGCGCATGGGTCGCATAGCCGAGCAGCTGCGCGCGCTCGCCGCGCAGCGCGAGGATCTCGGCGATGATCCGCTTGTTGTCGTGCGCGTCACCGTTGTTCCCGCGGCTGTAATAGGTGCGCCACACCGTTTCGCGCAGGTCGCGGCGCGCGGCACAGGTGAGAAACGGGTCCATGGCGGATCGCGTGTTGAGGATCGCCCATTCCTTGGGACGGCCGCGCTCGGCGGCGGCGGTTGCCGCGGCGGCGCGCTGCGCCTCGGGCAGGCCGGCCAGATCCTCGCGGTGGGATACGAACAAGGCGTGGTCCGCTTCGTCGGCCAGCAGATTTTGGCTGAAATTCGCGAACAGACCCGCCAGCCGCGCGTTGATTGCCGCAACGCGGCGTTTGTGCGGCGGCGCCAGTCGGGCGCCCGCGCGCACGAAGCTCGTGTGGTAGTGCCAGCACAGCCGCCGTTGCGGCAACTCTCGGTACACCGCGTCGATGCGGGCGAACAACGCGGAGTTTTGGATGATGGCATCGTGAAACGCGGCAATCTTCGGCCCCATTTCCCGCTCCACCGCTTGGAAGTCTCCGGTATTCATGCCCGACGCCCAAATGTCGTAGACGGCATGCACGCGATTGAACGCGTGTCCTGACCGCTCCAGCTCCACGAGAGTGTTTTCGAAGGTGGGCGCCGCCGGATTGGCCGCGATCACGTCGATCTCGCGCAGTTTCTCGGCCATCGCCGCCTCGAGCGCCGGTTTGAAATCGACGACGCGCACCAGATCGAATCGCGGCGTTCCGCGGTACGGGCCGGCCCACGGAGCGAGCAGCGGGTTCGCCTCGAAGGTGCTGCGCCAGATGTCGCGCACCCGTCCCCGCATCGTCGCATGGGGCGCCGCGTCCACCACCCGCTCACCGCCTTCCAGCGACAAATGATGCAGCACGTTCCGGTACCCGATGTAGGCGTCTTTCAGCCACTGCGCCGTGGCGGCATCGAGCTCGCCGGCCGCGGCCAGGCCTTCGAGCTGGCGAATGTTGTCGGAGTAATCCAGCAGCCGCGGATGCCGGTCGGCCGCTGCCAGCACCCAGTACTGCACCAGGAACTCGATATCGGCGATGCCGCCCGCGTCCTGTTTGATGTCGAATTGCCCCGCGCCCGCGCGCGACAGCTCGCGGCGCATGCGCATGCGCATGTCGGCCACGTCGGCGCGCAGAGTATCGCGGTGCACGGCGGTACTGAGCGCACGCCTGCGCACGGCCTCGAAGCGCGCGCACAGCTCGCCATCGCCGGCGATCGCCCGGGCGCGCAGCAGTGCTTGGTGCTCCCAGGTCCACGCATCGTGCTGCTGATAGTTTTCGAAGGCATCGATGCCGGTCATGAGAAATCCGCCCTTGCCGTTCGGCCGCAAGCGCATGTCGACCTCGTACAGCCGTCCAGCCGCCGAATGCATGGTGAGTAGATGCACGATGCGCTGCCCGAGGCGCAGGAAGAAAACGGCGTTGTCGAGCGGCCGCTCGCCGGTCGTCTGCTGGAACTCGCCGCTCGAGTCGTGCAGGAAGACGAGGTCGAGGTCCGAGGCATAGCCGAGCTCCAGGCCGCCGAGCTTGCCATAGCCGGCCACGGCGACTTTGACCGCGCGCGGCTGTTCGTCGCGATCGCCGCAGCAGGGCGTCCCGTAGGTTTGCGTCATCTGACCCCAGGCGAGCGCCATGCAGCGCGCCACGATCAATTCGGCGATGTCCGTCAACCGATCGCTCACCTTCATGAGAGGCATCCGCCCGGTCAGATCCGCGATAGCCACCCAGAACACGGCAACCTTCTGAAACTGGCGCAACGCCTCGACTTGCCGCTCGGGATCGTCCGCCGGCAGCCGCTCGGTACGCGCGTCGAGTTCGCGCACGAAGCTGTCCCGCGACGGCAGCTCGTCGAATGCGTTGGGATCGATCAGTTCGTCGAGCAATAAGGGGAAATCCGCGATCTGGCGCGCGAGAAAACCGCTGACGGCGCACACATCGATGAGCCGGTCGAGCGCCGGGGGCTGCTCCTTCAGGAGCGCGAGGTAGGAGGAGCGGGCGCCGATGGCCTCGAGCACGCGCAGTACGCGCTGCACGACGGTCGCGGGCGCGGCACGCAGTGCGGCCGAGGTCAGCAATCGGCCCAATATCACGTGCACGCGTCGCCGCGCGCCCTCATCCAATCGCCGATATGACGGCGCCCGGCGGTACTCCTCCAGCAAGCCGCTCACGGGCGCAATTGCCGCGGCGGGAAATTTCGCCGCGCCCAGTTCCTCCTCGATCATGGCGTCGTCCGAAGCGAGCCAATCGAGCGCGCCGTCGCTGCTCGCGCGCGACGCCGGCGCGGGCGCGCCGCCGAACACCAGCGCCTCGAACTGCCGCGCCACATTCTGGCGCGCCGCCGCGATGCGCGCGAGTGCGGCGGCCCAATCCTCGAGGCCCATGTTCACGCCGAGTCGCGCCTGGTCGCAAGGATCGAGCGGCAGCGCATGGGTCTGCTCGTCGCGCATCATCTGCACCGCGTTTTCGGCCTTGCGCAAGATCAGATAGGCGTCGCGCAGTTCGGCGACGGCGGGTGCGGACAGCAACTTGGAGCCGGCGAGCAAGGGGAGTACGTCGAGGAGCGCGGCATTCTGCAAGCGCTGATCGCTGCCGCCGCGCACCAATTGCATGGATTGCACGATGAATTCCAACTCGCGAATGCCGCCCGCGCCGAGCTTCAAGTGCCGGTCCAGGTCTTTGCGCGCGACTTCACGCGCAATGAGCGCCTTCATTTCCCGCAGCGAATCGAACACGCCGAAGTCGAGATAGCGCCGGTACACGAACGGGCGGATGAAATTCTGCGTTGCGGCCGCGAAGGCCGGGATGCCGACCACCGCTCGCGCCTTGATCCACGCATAGCGTTCCCAATCCCGCCCATGCTCCTGCAGGTAATCCTCGAGCGAGGCGAGGCCGACCACCAGCGCGCCGCTGTCGCCGAACGGCCGTAAGCGCATGTCGACCCGGAATACGATGCCGTCCTCGGTTCTCGCGTCGAGCAGACGGATGATTTCCCGGCCCAGGCGATTGAAGTACTCCGAATTGTCCGCGCGCCGGGCACCGTCGGTTTCGCCGGGCTCCGTGTACAGGAAAATAAGGTCGATGTCGGATGAAAAATTGAGTTCCCGGCCGCCCAGCTTGCCCATGGCGACCACGATCAGCGGCACTTCCTGCGCCTGCGCATCGCGCGGCCTGCCGAAGCTCGCGTCCAGATGCGCCTGTGCCGCGGCCACGGCGGCGCGGATGCACGCGTCGGCCAGATCGGACACGGCGCGCAGGGTGTCGGTCACGGCCGCACGACCCGCGATGTCCTGCCACGCGATACGCAGCATCTCGCGGCGCCGCCACTCGCGCAGCATGTGCTGCGCGGCGGCCGTGCCGGCGGCGGCCGCGCAGCGGCTTTCGTACTGCTCGTTGGCAGTGCGCGCCGCCGGCGGGTCGGCGTGTCGCCCGAGCCAGGCCAGCGAATCGGGGTCTTGGATCAAGGCCGAGGCGATGAATTCGCTGCCCGCCACGACGCGCGGCAATTCGTCGCGCAGCGCCGGCGCCAGGCCGGCGTAGGCGCTGCACAGCGGTGGCAGCGCGGCGGCGCGTTCCCACCATCGGCAAACCTGCTCCTGCAGCGCGGCCGGGATCGTCGCGAATACTGCCTCGGGCAGCAACATCAAGCGAGGACGACGATGAACAATCGCGGAAACGGCAACAGCACGCTCCCGTCCGCCATCGCGGGATAGGCGCGCGCCACGGCGGCCGTATATCGGGCGAGGAACTCGCTGCGCTCACGGTCTCCGAGCGGGTCGATGAAGGGCCGAAGGCCGCTGCCTTTGAACCACTCCACGACCGCGGCGGCGCCGCCGGCGAGCGCGTGATAGTAGGTCGTACGCCATACGTCGACCGTGCAATCCGCGGCGCGCAGCAGATCGTAGTAGCGATCGGCCGTGCCGAGCGCTGCGCGCGCTGCCGAGGACGCCGCAAGCCTGCCGGCCCAGGGCCCGTCCGCGGCGACATCGCGCATCAACCGATGGGCCGGCTCGTCCAGGTTATCCGGCATCTGCACGGCGAGACAGCCGCCCGGCGCGAGTCTCGACTTGAGCGCTGGAAATAATCCAGCGTGGTCGGGAAGCCATTGCAGCACGGCATTGGCCAGGATAACGTCGAACGAGGCGGGACCGGCGGCGGCGGTTGGCGCGCCGTCACCGGCACCGGCCCAGTGCGCGACGTCCTCAAGATCGAACCGCAGCCCCGGCAGGCGCGTGCGCGCCGCCGCGATCATGTCGGGCGAACTGTCGATGCCGCGCACGGCGGCGGCGGGAAAGCGCGCGGCCAACAATTCCGTGGAATTGCCCGGCCCACAGCCCAAGTCGATGGCGCTACGCGCATCGACGCTCGGCAGCGCCGCGAGCAAATCGCGGACGGGCCGCGTGCGCTCGTCCTCGAATCGCACATATTGCCGGGCGGACCAGGTCACGGCGTTTGCTATGCTGCCGGCCACGTGATGAGGTTCATAGAGGCAGCGATGGTATCAGCCCGCACGGCGCCGCATGAACCCGGCTGGCAGACGCCACGGCACGGCAATCGTTCGCTAGGCGGACAGAAGACGTTTCCGCGGAAACGCCCGAGCAGACGCCACGCCCGTCACAGGGGTCGAGGGTATGCCGCCAGGCCGCCAGGCGATGGCCTGCGTCAAAAAATGCCGGCCGCGATTCGTGAGAATCGCGGCCGGAGGGCCCAAATGGGCCCGGACCTAACGGCACGGCATGGGACCGGCCTAAGGCATGAAGCCCGTCAGACCGTTTGCACTGTTGGGCGACCCCGGGATGGGCGTGTTGAGGTACGGGAAGCCCGGCAAATACGTGTCCGTCGCCTTGATCGCTCCGCTCACCGTCAGGTACTGCGCATCCGGTCCCGCGGAACGAGCCTCATCGGTGTATGGCGTCCCGTGATTCGGATCCGTCGTCTCACTGCCGCAATTGCCGATCACTCCGCACAACGCGCCCTCCGCGACCCGCAAGGTGATGTCGACGACGTCGTCGTACGGGCGCCTGCCGTTCGGAAAGCCGGCGAGATCTCCGCCGAGAACGCCCAGATCATTTTGCGATGCCGGCGGTGTCGGAGGCGTCGAGGTGTTGAGCCGCAGCATCTCGCTCGGCGTAACCTTTGACGGTTGGTTGATGCCCTTGACCCCGGTCAGGAACGCGGCGACCAGATCATTCCGCGGTGTGCCGGGCACGATCGCCGCGTTGCCGAACAGCGTGTTCAGCAGCACGGGCAACGACGGATTGGTCACGTAATTCAGGAACTGCGCATCGTCGAGCGGCGCGCTCGCGTTGAATTTGTCCTTGTCCGGCAAGCCGATGACGAGTTCGTTGACCAGCGGCATGCCGAGGCGCGATACCTGGCGCGTCACGCTGTTGTCCCCCTCCTTCTGATTGGTGACCACGCTCGCCGTGGTGAACCCGCCGATGACCGGTTCGGCCTTGCTGGTCACGCAGCCGATGGGCAGCTCCAGGGCGATCGACGTCACATTCTTGTCGAACAACGCGTTCGGTTCGCCGTCGCGCGGTCCCGCGGGATTGAGGTTCACCAGATCGAATACCTCGCCCAGGTTGACGACGAATCCCTCCTTGCGTTGCCCGACGAATACCCGTCCGGGCGCTGCACACCCTGGGTACGTGAATTCCTGGACGAAGTTCGCCGCATAGGTCGCGTAGTCCGGGATGCTCTTGGTGCCGATGTTGTCCACCGGTTTCCAGAAGGACGTGCCGCCATAGGTGGCGTTTTGGGCGAAGGTGCCGCCATGGCCGTTCTGGATCACTTCGATGGTGTAGCTCTGCGTGACGTTGACGTTGGCACCGTTGACCGTCACCACCCCGATGTTGAGCAGCGGGACGGGAATTTTCTTGCCCCCGGACGCCACCGACAAATTCTTGTAGGTATTGGTGAAGCGAAAGGCGAAATTCAGGTTATCGACGGCGGCGCCGGTGCTGTCGATATGAATGTTGTAG
>JBEKYO010000063.1:0-23637 GCA_049510875.1 Steroidobacteraceae bacterium | reverse complement strand
TGCGCGTCGAGACGCCCGAGGATCCCAACACGGCGCATTGGCTGGCCGAGGGCCGCCGGGCGGCCCCGGATTTTTTGTTTTCGTTCTATTACCGCCATCTCCTCAATGCGGCCTGGCTCGAGGTGCCGCGGCGCGGGGCGTTGAACATGCACGGCTCGCTGCTGCCGAAGTTCCGCGGCCGGGCGCCGGTGCACTGGGCCATCATTCATGGCGCGCCGGTTACCGGCGCCAGCCTGCATTACATGCTGGAGAAACCCGATGCGGGCGCGCTGGTGGATCAGCAATCCGTGCCGATTCTGGAGAACGACACCGCCCTCGAGGTCTCGTTCAAGGTGGCCGGTGCGGCGCAGCAGGTCCTGCATCGGAGCCTGCCGCTGCTGATCGCCGGCCAGGCATCCGCCCGGCCCCTGGATCTTGCGCAGGGTTCCTATTTCGGCCGGCGCCGCCCCGAGGACGGCCGCATCGACTGGCGCATGCCGGCGCGGGCCGTGCACGATCTGGTGCGCGCGGTCGCGCCCCCGTTCCCCGGCGCCTTTACCGACGTCAACGGGTGTAGGCTCGCGGTTTTGGAAACCCGCGTGGACGGGCCGGCGCGATACCCCGCCGGCGCGCCGTGCCTGTATGCGCAGGGCGATGTGTGGTACGCGGACTGCGTGGACGGGCGGCGGCTCAAGATTCTGCAATTGGCGATCGATCAGCGGCAGGTCGCGCCGCACGCCGCGCCGCCGGCGCTCCTGAACCAGCCGCTCGCATTGACGTGAAGGCGCCGCGGCTCACGTAGAATGCTCACACAGGGTCCAAGGGGTTCATCTTGAAAAACGTTCTCATACTCGGCGTCAACGGCTTCATCGGCCATCACTTGAGCAAGTACATTCTCGCCAACACCGACTGGCACATATACGGCATGGACCTGCAATCGGAGCGCGTCGGTACGCTGCTCGGCAATCCGAAATTCCACTTCGTGGAAGGCGACATCACGATCAACAAGGAATGGGTCGAGTACCAGGTGCGCAAGTGCGACGTGATCCTGCCGCTGGTCGCCATCGCGACGCCGGCGACGTATGTGCGTGAACCGCTGCGCGTGTTCGAACTGGATTTCGAGGCCAATCTGCCCATCATCCGGCATTGCGTGAAGTACAAGAAGCGCGTGGTGTTTCCGTCGACCTCGGAAGTGTACGGCGCGTGCCGCGACAAGGAATTCGACCCCGAAACGTCGGAGCTCGTGCTCGGGCCCATCCACAAGCAGCGCTGGATCTATTCCTGCGTGAAACAATTGCTGGACCGCATCATCTGGGGTTACGGACAGCAAGGGCTGCAATTCACCCTGTTCCGTCCGTTCAATTGGATCGGCTCGGGGCTCGACAGCATGGATGATCCGAAGGAAGGCAGTTCGCGGGTGTTGACCCAATTCCTGGGCCACATCGTGCGCGGCGAGCCGATCAAGCTGGTCGACGGCGGCAGCCAGACCCGCGCCTTCACCTTCATCGACGACGCGGTGGAGTGCCTCACCACCATCATCGACAATCCCAACGGCATAGCCGACGGGAAGATCTACAACATCGGCAACCCGCACAATTCATACTCGATCCGCGAACTCGCCAACATGATGCTGGAAATCGCCATGGCAAGACCCGAGTACGCGCCGACCGCACGCACCACCAAGCTGATCGATATTTCGGCGCTCGATTACTACGGCAAGGGTTATGCGGACATACCCGCGCGGCTGCCCTCGATCAAGAATACGACCGCCGAACTGGGTTGGACGCCGAAGACCGACATGCGCGCTGCGCTCAAGGCGATTTTTGATTCCTACGCCCAAAGTCTGCCGTCCGCATCGGCACTGCTGTCCAGCCATGCTTGAAGGCGCTTGCATCGGCCTCAAGGTCGATGTCGACACGTTGCGCGGCACGCGCGAAGGCGTCCCACGGCTGGCAGCGCTGCTGAAGTCGCACGGCATGGATGCCACGTTTTATTTCTCCGTGGGCCCCGACCACACGGGGCGCGCCCTGCGCCGCGTGTTTCGCAAGGGCTTCGCCCGCAAGGTGGCGCGCACTTCCGTGCTCAAGCATTACGGCCTGAAGACATTGATGTACGGCGTGCTGCTACCAGGCCCCGACATCGCGGCGCAGGGCGGCGCCGAGATGCGTGCCGTGCGCGACGCCGGCTTCGAAGTCGGCTTGCACACGTTCGATCACGTGCGCTGGCAGGACTACGTGGCGCAGGCCGACGCCGAGTGGACGCGGGTGGAATTCGAGCGCGGGCTGCGCGCCTTCGAAGGCGTGTTCGGATTCCTGCCTGAATCGCACGCAGCAGCCGGATGGCAGGTCAACGCCCATGCGTTGGAGCTCGAGCGCGAGTACGGTTTGCGCTATGCCAGCGATACGCGCGGCGGCCCGGCGTTCTTTCCCATGCTGAAGGACAGCGTCAGCACCTGCCCGCAATTGCCCACCACGCTGCCGACGTTCGATGAGCTGCTGGGCCGCGACGACGTCGATGAATCGAGCATCGCCGATGCCGTATTCGGCCTCTCCGCGGCGGCAGCGGACCCGACGCTGCAGGTGTTTACGCTGCACGCCGAACTCGAGGGCATGCTGCTGCTCGATGCGTTCGAGTCCCTGCTGCTGAAATGGCGCCGCGCCGGCGCCGCGGTCGCCCGCATGGCGGCCGTGCATGCGCTGGCCCTGCGGCGGCAAGTGCCCGCCCGGACGGTCGTACAGGGCGAGATCCCCGGACGTTCCGGGCTGCTGGCGGTGCAGGCTCCGGCCGCGGCCGCTCGCACGTGAGCGGCCCGGCACGCACCGGTCTGAGGGCGCACTGGACCTATGTGGGCCTGGCCGCCATGGTCGCCGCGCTATGGTTCGCGACCCTGCCGTCGCGGCCGCTGTTCAATCCGGACGAAGGGCGCTACGCGGAGATTCCGCGCGAAATGCTCGCGAACGGTCAATGGATCATTCCGCATTTGGACGGCGTCGCCTACATCGAAAAGCCGCCGTTGCAGTACTGGGCCACCGCGGCCGCGCTGCGGGTGTTCGGCGAGGGCGAATTTGGCGCCCGCTTCTACACGGCGCTTTGCGCGCTCGCGACGGTGCTGGCGGTGTGGCTGGCTGCCGAGCGGCTGTGGGGCTGGGCGGCGGCGTGGCGGGCGGCGGCGGTGCTGTCGAGCATGCTGCTGTTCCTGGTGCTGGGACAGCTGTTGACGCTGGACATGAGTCTGACGTTCTACCTGACCTTGAGTCTGACCGCCTTTCTCAGGGCGCAACAGGCGCCGCGTCCCTACCCGCGCCGCCTGGAGCGACGCTGGATGCTGGCGGCCTGGTTTGCGGCCGCTCTGGGAGTGCTCACCAAGGGTTTGGTGGCGGCGGCCATTCCCGCGGCGGTGCTGGTCCTGTATTGCCTCCACGCCCGCGATTTTTCGCCCTGGCGCCGGCTGCACGCGGCGCTGGGAGTACCGCTGTTCCTGGCTGTCACGGTGCCCTGGCATTGGCTGGCCGCGCGGCGCGAGCCCGATTTTCTGCAGTTCTTCTTCGTCCACGAGCATTGGTCGCGTTATTTGACGCCGAGCGCCGATCGCGAGGAGGCGTGGTGGTTTTTCGCCGCCGTGTTCGTGGCCGGGAGCATTCCCTGGACGCTACCGGCATTGCGCGTGGTGGCCACGGGCTGGCGGCGCCGCGCGCCGCGCGGAAGCTTCGATCCGGCCTCATTCCTGTGGATCTGGATCGTGTTCATCGGCGTGTTTTTCTCCCTCTCCGATTCCAAACTCATCCCCTACATCTTGCCTGCCATGCCGGGTGTCGCGTTGCTGATCGGCGCCTCTCCTCCCGCCGCCCTGCGTCGCGACGTGTGGATGACCGCACTGTTCACCGTCGCCGTGGCGCTCGTGTCGGCCGCCGCCAGTATCGAGGGGCCCCGCTTCATCGCGCCCACCGATCGCGGCCAGTACTTCGCCCTGCTGGCCGGACCCTTGGGTGAAATCGCGGCGCTGCTCGGCGTCTCCGGTGTGTTCGTACTGCTGCAGCACCGGCGCGATCCGACCCATGGCGCCGTCTTCCTGGGGGTGGGCTGGTGTCTGGCAGGGATGTTGCTCATGCGGGCCGCCGGGCTGGTGGCGCCGATATATTCCGGCGCGGTTCTCGCGCGCGCGCTCGGCGCCGTACCGAGCGATCAGCCGATTTACAGCGTCGGAACCTACGATCAGACGCTGCCTTTTTACTGGCGGCGAACCGTCAAACTGGCCGCGTACCGCGGCGAACTGGATTTCGGCCTGCGCCGCGACCCCGCGGCGGAAATCCCGAGCGTCGCGGAATTCGTGGCCGAGTGGCGCGGCGTGCCGGAGGGCTATGCAGTGATGGAGAAGAGCATGTTCGATGACCTGAAGAACCGGGGCGTCCCGATGCGCGAGCTTGCGCGCGATGTCCACCGGGTGTTGGTGGCGCGTCGATGAGCTGGGTGACGTGGGTGTTGATTCTGAGCGGCGTCGGCCTGAACGCAGCGGCGCAATTGCTACTGAAGGTCGCCACGCGGCCGCTGGCTCATGTGTCCGACTTCGGGTTGCAGACGCTGCGTGAGAGCCTGGTCTGCTTGGGAACGAGCGTGCCGTTTTGGGCAGGGATGCTGTGTTATGCGACCAGCGTTTGCGTGTGGCTGGCCGCGTTGGCCAAGGCGCCGGTGAGCACCGCCTACCCAATGCTGTCGCTCGGCTATATCGTGGTGGCCGCGATCTCCACGCTGTGGTTGGGCGAGACCCTGTCGCCGGCCAAGGTGGCGGGAATTGCGCTGATTTGCGCGGGCGTCGTTTTGGTTTCGAGGAGTCCGGCATGAAGCACTTTTCACCCTGGGATGCCTGTCTTGCAGCGTCTGCGGGGTTGGCGCAAACTCTCGCGGCCCTCGTCGTTCGCAAGGAATCCGCAATCATGAAGCGTATCGTTCATTTCGTGCTGGGCGCCTGTATCTTGACCGCTCCCGTGTACGCCGCATTGCAGCCGGGCGCGCAGGCTCCCGATTTCACCACGCAGGCGACGCTCGCGGGCAAGCCGTTCACGTTTTCGCTGGCCAGCGCCCTGAAACAAGGCCCGGTCGTGCTGTATTTCTATCCGGCCGCGTTCACTCCGGGCTGCACGGTCGAGGCGCATGAATTCGCCGAAGCCACGGATAAGTTCAAGGCATTGGGCGCCACGGTAATCGGCGTCTCGCACGATCCGATCGAGAAGCTCAATAAATTCTCGGTCACCGAATGCCGCAATAAATTCGCCGTCGCGTCCGATGCGGATCAGAAAATTACCAAGGCGTACGATGCCGTGCTCGCCGCGAAACCGGAATATGCGGACCGCACGTCGTACGTCATCGCCCCGAGCGGCGAGATCATCTACGAGTACACGGCGTTGAATCCCGACAAGCACGTCGACAACACCATGGCGGCGGTCCAGAAGTGGCAGGCGGCACAGAAGAAAGGCGGCTAGATTGCGCTGTACCTGAATGATCGGCGTTCAAATGCGACTTCTTCCATCAGACGTCGGTGCGCGGCATGAGGAGTTTCGCGATCAATCCGGTCCATCCGGTTTGGTGCGAGGCGCCGGCGCCCCGGCCGTTGTCGCCGTCGAAGAATTCGTAGAACGGAATGTAATCCCGATAGTACGGGTCGGATTGCATCTGCGGATATTGGCGCAGCACCGGACGGTTGCCGGAGGCGTCTCTGAGGAACAGCCGCGACAGGCGGCGCGACAGCTCGTTGGCGGCTTCGGCAATCGTCAGGAACACTCCGGATCCCGTCGGGCATTCGATCTTGAAGTCGTCCCCGTAGTAGTGATGAAACTTCTGCAGCGATTCGATGATGAGGAAGTTGACCGGAAACCAAACAGGTCCGCGCCAATTCGAATTGCCGCCGAATTGCCGGCTGTCGGATTCGGCCGAGGCATAGCGTACGGTCAGGTCGTTGCCGTCGAATCGCAGCACGTACGGACGGTCGCGGTGCGCCCGCGACAGCGCCCGCACCCCGTAATCCGAGAGGAACTCGGATTCGTCCAGCATGCGGCGCAACAACTGCTTCATGCGATGGCCCCGCAGCAGGGACAACAAGCGCCGCTGCCCGCGGCCCGGCGAACGCCAATGCGACACGAGTTTCGCGAGATCGGGGCGATGCGCGAGAAACCATTCCAACCGTTTGTGAAATCCCGGCAGTCTTTCCAGCAGTTCGGGCTCCAACGTTTCCACGGCGAACAGCGGAATCAAGCCCACCATTGAGCGTATTCGCAGCCGCACCTTGACGTCGTCGGGAAGGTTCAGCACGTCGTAGAAGAATTGATCCTTCTCGTCCCACAGTCCGTTGTCGTCGTTGTACATGCTGCTCATGGCTTGGGCGATGCCGAGGAAGTGCTCGAAGAACTTGCTGGCGATGTCCTCGTACACATGATTGTGTTCGGCGAGTTCCAGCGCGATGCGCATCAGATTGAGCGCGTACATCGCCATCCAACTCGTGCCGTCCGATTGATTGAGGAAGCCCCCGGTGGGAAGTTTGGCGCTGCGGTCGAAGAGCCCGATGTTGTCCAAGCCCAGAAATCCGCCTTGAAAGATGTTCTTGCCGGATTTGTCCTTTTGATTCACCCACCAGGTGAAGTTCAGCATCAACTTGTGGAAAACGCGCTCGAGAAACTCCAGATCCCCGCTGCCGCCGTTTTGCTTGCGGTCGATCTGATACACGCGCCAAGCCGCCCAACCATGCACCGGCGGATTCACGTCGCTCAACGCCCACTCATAGGCGGGAATCTGGCCGTTCGGGTGCATGAACCACTCGCGCGTGAGCAGCACCAGTTGATGCTTGGCGAATTCGGCGTCGATCAGGGCGAGCGGTATGCAATGAAACGCGAGATCCCAGGATGCGTACCACGGATATTCCCACTTGTCGGGCATCGATACCACGTCCGCGTTGTTGAGATGAACCCATTCGCTGTTGCGGCCGTGTTTGCGCTCCGGGGGCGGCGGCAACTGGCCGGGATCGCCTGCGAGCCAGCGCGGAATATCCCAATGATAGAACTGTTTGTTCCATATCATGCCGGCGAAGGCCTGACGTTGGACCATGCGCTCGTCGGCCGAGACCATGTCCTTCTGCAGGGCGGCATAGAACGCATCCGCCTCGGTGCGCCGCAAGTCCAGGCATTGCTCGAAATCGTCGAAGGGCGTTTGCCGGATGCGGCGCGACAGGCGCAGGCGCAGCTCGATGTTTCCGCCGGACGGTATGATTGCCCGATGCCATGCGCCGGCCTTGGTGCCGATTTTCGCCGGATTCACGCGGTCGTGCCGCGAGTCGACGATGTGCTCGTGAAATCCATCCTTGAAGTATCCGGGACCGCCGTAGTTCCAGAGTCTCGGGGCGTTCGACTCGTTTTCGGTGAACAGCACTTCGGCGTTGCCCTCGAAGTACAGCCGCGTCATTCCGAGCCCCGCGGGCTCGATGCCGATCGAGCCGTCGTCGACGGCGCGCAGCACAGGCTTGACGGTTCCCGGCTCCCAACTCCAGGTGTTGCGCAGTACCAATTGGGGGATCAGGTGCAGCGGCGCGGCCTCGGGCCCGCGGTTCCACGCCGTGATTTTCATCAAAAGATCGCCGGGCTCGCCCTGCGCGTATTCGACGAACACGTCGAAGTAACGATTGTCGGCAAACACGCCGGTGTCGTTCAATTCGTACTCGGGCGCGTCCGTGTCGCGCCGCGCGTTCTCGGTCACCAGGTCCGCATAGGGGAAAGCCCTCTGCGGGTACTTGTAGAGCATCTTCAGATAGGAATGGGTGGGCGTTGCATCGAGGTAGAAATAGTGCTCCTTGACGTCCTCGCCATGGTTGCCTTCGGCGTTGGTGAGACCGAATAGCCGCTCCTTCAGGATGTGGTCCGCGCCGTTCCATAGCGCCAGGGACAAACACACGAGTTGTTCCGCGTCGGACACCCCGGCGATTCCGTCCTCGCCCCACCGGTATGCGCGGCTGCGCGCGTGGTCGTGCGGCAAGTACTCCCACGCGGTGCCGCCCGCGCTGTAATCCTCGCGCACGGTACCCCACTGGCGTTCGCTCAGGTACGGACCCCAGTGCTGCCAACCATCGCGACCCGGCACGTTGGCGAGCAGGCGCTCGCGCTCCCTGTTCATCGAGTTTCCTTGGGGGTCTGGATCTTACGTTCGAGGAATACCCACGAGCGTAGTATCTCAGCGACGCTCCAAGCCTGCGCGAAGCAGCCGCGGGCAATGTGAGGTGCGTCACCATCAAACACTTCGCTGACCGAGCCCACGCCGGCCGCTTCGAGATGTTGGGCGATGGGGGCGAGAAAGGACAGCGCCAGCGAGGCATTCCCGTACACCCGGTAATGAGCGCGCGAAAACGGCCCCAGCAGCCAACTCCACACGGTTCCCTGATGATAGGCCGCATCGCGCTGCCAGGCGTTGCCCGAGTAGCGGCCGATATAGGCCGGATCCGCCGCACTCAAGCTGCGCAGGCCGTAGCTCGTCAGCAGTTCTCGGGCGCACGTATCGACCACCGCGCGCATTTGTTCCGGCGGCAGGACGCAATGGGGCAGCGAGACGGAGAAGATCTGATTCGGCCTGATGCTGGCGTCATGCGTGGCGCCGCCATCCACGTCGAGGACATCGTACAGGCAACCGCGGTCCGCATTCCAAAAGCGCGCGAAACCCGCGCCGGCGCGCTTCAGCAGGTCCTGGCAATAGCGCTTCTCGGTGACGTTTCGCAGCCGGCCGGCGAGGCGCGCGGTGACGTGCAGCGCGTTCAGCCACAGCGCATTGATCTCGACGGGCTTGCCGATCCGCGGCGTAAACACGCGATCGCCGTGCTTTGCATCCATCCAGGTCAGTTGGATGCCGGGTTCGCCGGCGCGCAGCAGCCCGTCCCGGGAATCAACCTGGATTCCGTAGCGGGTGCCGTCCGCGTGGGCGTGGATGATGGCCGCCAACGTAGGAAACAGATCCCGCAGCAGCGGCACGTCGGACGCCGCGTCGAGCTGCTCGCTCACCGCCTGGAACAGCCACAGCGTCGCGTCGGCCGTGTTGTACTCGAGCGTGTCACCCGAGTCGGGAAAACGGTTCGGCAGCATGCCGCGATCGACGAGCGCGGCGTACGTGCGCAGGATCGCGGCCGCCGTGTCGTAGCGACCCATGACGGTGGCCAAGCCCGGCAATGCAATCATGGTATCCCGCCCCCAATCGGCGAACCACGGGTAGCCCGCGATGATGCTCGCTTTGGCGGCGCCTTTCGCGCCGCGCCTCACGATGAACCGGTCCGAGGCTTCGGCCAGCGTCTGCACCCAGGGGGGCGCGGATTTCGGCAGCGCCGCGACGAGGTTGCGCGATCGGACGCCGAGGGCGGCCAGCACCTCGCCGCCCGCGGGAGGCTCCAGCGACTCCGCCGTGGCGGTAAGGAACACCGTGCGTCCCTGCGCCAGTTCGGCGGTAAACGTTCCCGGCCCCCACAAATCCTCGAGGCCGTCCAGACCTCGTTCGATTTCTTCCCGATGCCAGAAATTCCAATACCAGGTGTCCGCGGCCGTGAACTGTCCCGAACTGCTGCGCAGCCGGTAGAGCGGTTTCCCGTCGCCGGCGTCGACCGTACAGCCGTCGCCCGCCCCGCTGGCGCGCAGGGGCTGAATGCCGCGTCCGTGGGCGTGGTAGTCGCGATTGGTGACGAGCGGTTGCATCCGCACGGTCATGGGCGCGGTGGCGCGCAGCAGTTCGAGCTGCAGGTAGCTCGTGTTTGCGTCAGGCGCCATGAACACGCGCTGTTCCAGGACGGCGTCGGCCACGGCATAGCGCCAGATCGGAACACCGCAAAGAAGCGTGAACGACTCCAGATGGACGAAGCCGCGCGGATCGATCACGCCGCCCGCAAACTCGTTGGCGGCCAAATGATACGTCCGTCCCAGATAGTCGACGCTCACGTCGACCTTCGCGACCAGCAGCCTGCGCTCGACCGGGGGCTCGAGACTCGCGATCAAGAAGCCGTGATAGCGTCGGGTATTCGCGCCGGCGATGGTGCCGCATGCGTAGCCGCCGAGACCGTTGGTCACCAGCCATTCGCGGGCGACCGCGGAATTCCAGTCGCCGCAGATGGCGCGCCCAAGCGTCAGAAGCGCGACCTGTTCAGAGCGTAGTCCAACGACAATTTTCCCGGTCCGTAGAATATCAAGATCAACAGGAGCAGGCCCCGCAGCACGTGCCGGCCGAGCGCCGCCTCGGAGCCTTGCGCGAGCAACACCTCCGAATACGACATCACCGCTGCGAGATTCACGGCAAAAAGACTCAGGGCGCTCAATCGACTGACAAATCCTGCGGTCAAGAGCGCCGAGAAAAAAAGCTCTCCGAACGTGCCGGCGACGGCCGCATCATGGGGCGCCAGCCACGGCGTCTGATAGTGCGTCCCAAACAAGGAGAGCGTCCTCTGCCAGGCGGCAAATTTCACGAATCCCGACTGGAGAAACTGCCAGCTCACGCAGAGGCGCACGGCCAGGGCGAACAGGGGTTGAAGCGGGTTGAACACGCGTGCCGCGAAGGTACTCGGTGCGCACACGAAATCGAGCATGGACATGAATGGAATTGTAAGTCATTTCAGCCGGCGATAGAGCGCCACCGCAGTCACGGCCGCGGCGCACATCACGCCGGTCATGGCGCGCGCACTGCCGTCATACAGCGCGCTCACGGCCGCGCCGGCGATTCCCGCCATGAGAAACTGCAGGGTGCCAAACAGGGCGGACGCGGTACCGGCTGACGCGCCGAAGGGCGCCAGTCCCAAGGCGAACCCGTTCGAGAAATTGAAACCCAGAGACGAGATGAACAGGAACTGTGGAATGGCCACGCCCCAGAAGCCGCCCCAGCCGGTCTCCGCCATGACGAACAGGATGACGCCGGTGAGCGCCGTTGCGCGCATGGCGCGCCGAAAAATCAGCTCCGCCCCGCAGCGGAACACGATATGGGCGTTGATGCGGCCCACGATCATGAGCCCGACGGCATTGCATCCGAACAGCCATGCGAATTGCTGCGGAGTCAGTTTCATCAAGTTAATGAACACGAATGGCGCGCCCGAGATGTAGGCGAATACGCTGGATTGAACGAGATTGGCGGGCAGCGCGTAGCGAAGGTAGCGCTTGTCGGTGAGCAACCGCAGCCACAGCCGGGGCCCGAGCGCGCCGGGACGTTCATCCGGGATGGACTCCTGCAGCGCGACGCAGGCGACGGCGCACGACGCCGACGCCAGCACCGCCAGGGTCCAAAATTCGAGGCGCCACGTCCCCAGCAACAGGATCAGGCCGCCCACCTGGGGGGCGAGGATCGGCCCCAATCCGGTGATGAGCCCGAGCAGCGACAAGGCACGCGCCGTGTGCGCGACGTCAAACCGGTCGCGAACGATGGTTCGGGGTATCACGCTGGCGCTGCCGACGCCCAGGGCCTGGACCAATCGCCATGCGGTGAGCGTATTCACGGCGTGCGCGAGGGCACATCCGACCGAGCCCACCACCAGCAACGCCAGGCCGCACAGCAACGGGGGGCGCCGCCCCACATGGTCGGCGACCGAGCCGAAGAACAGCTGGCTAAACGCCAAACCGACGAAGAACACCGGCAGGGTCAACTGCACCGACGCGGCGCTCGCGTGCAGGTCCGTGGCGATGGACGGCAGGGCGGGAAGGTACAGATCGAGCGAGAAGGGTGTGAGGATGGAAATTGAGCCCAGCAGCACCAGGAGCCGAGGATTGCCGGGCGGTTTGGGCGCCTGCCGGGAGCCGGCATTGGATGAAGCGGGCGGCATGGGTTTGCAGGTAGAATACCGGTTTGACTCGAGCGGGTGTGCGATGGTGAATGAGACCAGCGGTCGCAAGGCTGCCTTGATTTGCGGTTCCGTGGCCTACGATACGATCCTGGTGTTTCCCGACCGCTTCAAGGCGCACATCCTTCCGGACAAGCTGCACATATTGAACGTCGGCTTCCTGGTGCCGGAGATGCGCCGCGAGTTCGGCGGCTGCGCCGCCAACATCGCCTACGGCCTGAAGCTGCTGGGCGATGAGGGCGTGGCGATGGCGACCGCAGGCCATGATTTCGAGCCCTACCGTCGGCGGATGCTGGCGAGAGGCCTGAATGTCGAGTACATCAGGGTGGTGGAGGGGACCTTTACGGCGCAGGCCTTTATCACCACGGATGTCGACGACAATCAGATCACGGCGTTTCACCCCGGTGCAATGCAATATGCACACCTCAATAAGATCGCCGATGCGACCACGCCGGGGGGCGCATTCGGGGTCTCCCTGGGGATCATCGCCCCGGACGGGCGGCAGGCCATGATCGAGCATGCCGTCCAATTCAAGGCCGCGAAGATTCCGTTCATTTTCGATCCCGGCCAGGGGTTGCCCATGTTCGGCGCCGCCGAGTTGAAGGATTTCATCGATCAGGCGACCTGGGTGACGGTGAACGACTACGAATGGGAGCTCATGCAGCAAAAGACCGGGATGACCGCGGCCGATGTCGCGGCACAGGTGGAGGCGCTGATCGTCACGCGGGGGTCGGAAGGATCGGTGATCCACACCAAGGACCGGACCTTCATGGTGCCGGCGGTCAAGCCGCGCGCGATAGTGGATCCCACGGGTTGCGGCGATGCCTACCGTGCTGGTCTAATTCACGGCCTGTTGCGCGGCTTGGATTGGCCGGCCACGGGCCGGGTGGCCTCGTTGATGGGCTCGATCAAGATCGAAACGCGCGGCCCCCAGAATCACGAGTTTACGAAGGCGGAGTTCGATCAGCGTTATCAGGATAATTTTGGCTAAGGATCCAACCATGAGCAGAAGCTTTTCATTTACGTCGGAATCGGTTTCGGAAGGCCATCCCGACAAGGTCGCCGATCAAATCTCGGACGCGGTGCTCGATGCGATTTTGACCGTGGACCCGCGCGGCCGGGTGGCCTGCGAAACGATGGTCAAGACCGGCGTGGTCATCGTCGCCGGCGAAGTCACAACCAGCGCGTGGGTCGACGTGGAGGCGCTGGTGCGCAAGACCGTGCTCGACATCGGGTACGACCACTCCGACATGGGATTCGACGGCGCGAGCTGCGGCGTGCTCAATATCATCGGCAAGCAGTCCCCGGACATCGCGCAGGGCGTCGACCGCAAGGACGAGCGCAAACAGGGTGCGGGCGATCAGGGATTGATGTTCGGCTACGCCACCGACGAGACCGACGTGCTGATGCCGGCGCCGATCACTCTCGCCCACCGGCTGGTCAAGCGCCAGGCCCAGGTGCGCAAGAACGGCAAGCTGCCGTGGCTGCGCCCGGACGCCAAGAGCCAGGTAACGTTGCGCTATGACAACGACAAGCCAGTGGGGCTCGAAGCGGTGGTCCTCTCCACTCAACATTCGGACGACATCAGCACCAAGCACCTGCGCGAAGCGGTCATGGAAGAGATCTTGAAGCCGGTTCTGCCGAGCAAGTGGATCGACAAGCGAACCAAGTACCACATCAATCCCACCGGCCGGTTCGTGATCGGCGGCCCGGTGGGCGATTGCGGCTTGACGGGACGCAAAATCATCGTGGATACCTACGGGGGTTTCGCCCGGCATGGCGGCGGTGCGTTTTCAGGCAAGGATCCCTCCAAGGTCGACCGCTCGGCCGCCTATGCCGCGCGCTATGTCGCCAAGAACATCGTCGCCGCGGGTCTGGCGGAGCGCTGCGAAGTGCAGGTCTCCTACGCCATCGGGGTCGCCGAGCCGACTTCGATCATGGTCGAGACCTTCGGCACGGGTAAACTGTCGGATCAGCGCCTCACGCAGATCGTGCGCGCGCATTTCGATCTCACCCCGTTCGGGCTGCGCGAGATGCTGGATTTGGCGCGTCCCATCTATCAAAAAACCGCCTCTTACGGGCATTTCGGCCGCAAGGAAGAGGAATTCAGCTGGGAGCGCACCGATAAGGCGGAAGTGCTGGCGGCTGAACTCAAGGCCACGCGGGCGGCCTAAGGACCGTGCCCGAGCCTCCAATGCACTACCACCTCATTTATCCGCTCGGTCACCCATATCGGACGGGGTCGCCTCGACCCCGTAGTTACGGCGCGAAGCGCCTAGGAAATGGCGCGCAGCGCCTGAAGGAGACAATTCAATGAATGCAGCAGTCAAGCCCGCCGCCGATCATCTCGTCAAGGACCTGAGTCTCGCGGAGTGGGGCCGCAAGGAAATCAGGATCGCGGAGACGGAAATGCCGGGCCTGATGGCCATCCGGCGCGAGTACGCCGCGCAGCAGCCGCTCAAGGGCGCGCGCATCGCCGGTTCACTGCACATGACCATTCAAACGGCCGTGCTGATCGAGACGCTGAACGCGCTGGGCGCCCAGGTGCGTTGGGCCTCTTGCAACATCTACTCCACCCAGGACCATGCAGCGGCGGCCATCGCCGCCGGCGGCACTCCCGTATTCGCCGTCAAGGGCGAGTCCTTGACCGAGTATTGGGATTACACGCACCGCATTTTCGATTGGCCCGACGGCGGCTACGCGAACATGATTCTGGACGACGGGGGGGATGCGACGCTGCTGCTGCATTTGGGCGCAAAGGCCGAGAAGGATGCGTCGGTCATCGCGCGCCCGGGCAACGAGGAAGAGGAGATTTTGTTCGCTGCGATCAAGGCCAAGCTTCGCGCCGACGCGAAGTGGTATTCGACCCGGCTCGCGAAAATCAAAGGCGTCACCGAAGAGACCACGACCGGCGTGAAGCGCCTGTACCAAATGGCCAAGGACGGCAAATTGGCCTTCCCCGCGTTCAACGTGAACGATTCGGTGACCAAATCCAAGTTCGACAATCTGTACGGCTGCCGCGAGTCGTTGGTGGATGCCATCAAGCGGGCCACCGATGTCATGATCGCCGGCAAGGTGGCCGTGGTCGCGGGCTACGGCGACGTCGGCAAGGGCTCGGCGCAGGCGCTGCGGGCGCTGTCGGCGCAAGTATGGGTAACCGAGATCGATCCGATCTGCGCGCTGCAGGCGGCCATGGAGGGTTATCGCGTCGTGACCATGGATTATGCGGCGGACAAGGCCGACATCTTCGTCTCGGCCACCGGCAATTTCCACGTCATCACGCACGGGCACATGACGCGCATGAAGGACCAGGCCATCGTGTGCAACATCGGCCACTTCGACAATGAAATCGAGGTGGCGGCGCTCAGGCAATACACCTGGGACAATATCAAGCCGCAGGTCGATCATGTCGTGTTCCCGAACGGCAAGCGCATCATCCTGCTGGCCGAGGGCCGTTTGGTGAATCTGGGGTGCGGTACGGGTCATCCGTCCTACGTCATGAGTTCCTCGTTTGCCAATCAGGTGCTGGCGCAAATCGAATTGTTCGCCCATACGTCGAAGTATCCGGTCGGCGTCTACGTATTGCCCAAGCATCTCGACGAGAAGGTCGCGCGGCTGCAATTGTCGAAGCTGGGTGCCGAATTGACGGAGTTGACCGACATTCAGGCAAAATACATCGGTGTAGCCAAGCAGGGACCCTACAAGGTTGACCAGTACCGGTACTGAGGAAGCGCATGAACGTGAAGTCTGGTTCCAAGGTCTATCCCGATGCCGCCAGCGCATTGCGCGGTGTCGTCATCGATGGCATGACACTGTGTTGCGGGGGGTTCGGCCTGTGCGGGGTCCCGGAAAAACTCATCGCGGCCGTGCACGATTCCGGCGTGCGCAATTTGACGGTGGTGTCGAACAATGCGGGCACCGATGGCGCAGGTCTCGGCATCCTGCTGGCGTCGCGGCAAATCCGCAAGATGATCTCCTCCTATGTGGGTGAGAACAAGGAGTTCGAGCGCCAATATCTGGCGGGCGAGCTGGAGCTGGAATTCAACCCGCAGGGTACGATGGCCGAACGCGTGCGTGCCGGCGGCGCGGGGATCTACGGGTTTTTTACCAAGGTCGGCGCGGGCACCGTCGTGGCCGAAGGCAAGGAGTCGCGCGTCGTGAACGGCGAGACATACATCCTGGAGACCGGCATCGTTGCCGATGTGTCGCTCGTCAAGGCGTGGAAGGGCGACACCGAGGGCAATCTCATCTACCGCAAGACGGCGCGGAATTTCAATCCGAACATGGCGACGGCGGGCCGCATCACCGTCGCCGAGGTGGAGGAGCTGGTCGAGGCCGGAACCTTGAATCCCGATTCGATCCACACGCCAGGCATCTTCGTGCAACGCATCGTCAACGGCAGTCCTTACCAACGACTGATCGAGAAACGTACCGTGCGCAAGCGCAAGGAGGGCTCCGATGCCGTGGTCTCGTGAGGATTTGGCGGCGCGCGCGGCGCGCGAACTCAAGGACGGCTTCTACGTGAATCTCGGCATCGGCATCCCCACCCTGGTCGCCAATTACATCGCGCCGGGCGTGAAGGTCGTGCTGCAATCCGAAAACGGCATGTTGGGCATCGGACCGTTTCCCTACGACGGGGAAGAGGATGCGGACCTCATCAACGCCGGCAAGCAAACCGTCAGCGAACTGCCGATGAGTTCGTATTTTTCGTCAGCCGACAGTTTTGGGATGATCCGCGGCGGCCACATCGACATGGCGGTGCTCGGCGCCATGGAAGTCTCCGAAACGGGGGACCTGGCGAACTGGATGGTGCCCGGCAAAATGGTGAAGGGCATGGGCGGTGCAATGGACCTGGTCGCCGGCGTGAAGCGGGTGGTCGTCGTCATGGAGCACACGTCCAAGGAGGGCGACCCGAAATTCAAACCACGCTGCGAATTGCCGCTGACCGGCACCAATGTCGTGGATATGTTGATTACGGACCTTGCGGTGTTTTCGCGCGCGACGCGCCAGGAACCGTTCAAACTGATCGAAATCGCTCCGGGCGTGACGAGCGAAGAGTTGCGCTCCAAAACGCCCGCGCACTTTATCCGCTGACTAAACCGCAGCCGGCGCCCGGAGCGCCGCCCGGCGCTGCTGTTCGTCGCGCACGTCCGCCTCGGTGAGCCCGGTGTTGACGGCGATGATCTCAACGAGGTTATGGGAGGAGTCGCGGGGCAGATTGACCTCGTGAATGCGCTCCCAGATCCGAATCCGCTCCTCGGCGGTTTTCAGACGCGAGGATTGTTCGGCCAAATCGTGCCGGCGGCGTTCCGCAGCCTCCGCTTGGCTGTGAACCAAGCGGGCGCGATAGTCCATCATCGGGTCGTCGCCCGTCGACGGTAGGGTTCGACCGGAAGTCAGAGTGGGTTTGAATTGATTCACGCGCGTCTCCATGATGAGCGCTCCACGGTACCACTGTCTGGGGCTGCGCGGATTAGAATCGGCGATCCACGGCCCCCATTGGCGCCATAATGCGCCGCAACCCTCGTTTCGGCCGCGGCTAGCGCTTGACGTGCTTGGTCCGAAAGACCAGGAACCGGCTCGCGACGAAATTGAAGGACGTGCCCGCCAGCACGCCGACGACCGCGGCGAGCTGCTTCCAGAGAAGCAGCGACCAGAGGCCGGTGGTGGTGAGGTAGTTGACCAATGCCCCCACGGAACATGCGGCGACGAAACCGCAAAACTGCCGCATGATGGACCGATCCCGGGCGTACGAAAAGCTGAAGCGGCGATTGAGCGCGAAGTTCCAGACCATGGAGATGACGATGGCAGCCGCGACCGCGGGCCTTTCGGTGACGCCCTGCTGCAGCAGGAACGTGAGCGTCAGGAGATTGATGCCCAAACCGGATGCGCCGACGGCCAAAAATTGGGCAAGATGCGACCAGGTGCCGTAGCGGTAGGTATAGAGACGCCGCAAATGGCGAAAATACTTGATTTGCTCATGGATACTGAGCTTGCTGTGACCCAAATGCCGGCTGTCGAAGTGGATGGGCACCTCGGATACGTATCGGCAGCGGCACTTGACGATGATTTCCAAGAGAATTTTATAGCCTATGGGGTCAAAATCGCGCCCTGTGTCGACGGTCGTGCGGCGCAGCGCGAAGAAGCCGCTCATCGGGTCGCTGATGGTGGTCAGCGGAAAGGCAAATATCGTTGCAACGCGGCTATTCAACCAGCGGAAGGGACCCCAATCTTCGGCGGTCGACCCGCCTTCGGTGAAGCGCGACCCTACGGCTACGTCGGCGCCGTTGCGCAGCGCGCTCAGGAGTTCCGGAATCTTTTCCGGAGGGTGGCTCAGGTCGGCGTCCATCACGACCACGAGATCGCGTTTGCTGCGCCTGAGGCCATCCAGAACGGCCTGGCTCAGCCCCCGATTGGCGGTGCGGATCACCAGGCTCACCCACGGCAGGGCGAGCGATGCGACCAGCTCCGCGCTGCCATCCCGACTGTCGTCGTCCATCAGTAGCAATTCGAGGTCGAGGCCGACTGCCTCACGAACGATGCGCAACCGTTCGACCAAGTGCGGAATGCTCTCGACTTCCCGGAAGGTGGGAACGATGACAGTTACCGAGGAACTGTCGAATGGGGCTGGGGACCTAGTCATGCATCCAGATAATTAGACCTTAACCTATTGATTTTATTGGTGGGCGGTACAGGGATTGAACCTGTGACCCCTGCCGTGTGAAAGCAGTGCTCTACCGCTGAGCTAACCGCCCGTTTCGCAAGCTCGAGCGGGCAGTGTAGCAAAAATATTTGGCCCGACTGCAGCTACCTGGGCGGTGGGCGCCGTCTGCTAAACTGCGCGGCCCACCGTTTCGGGGTGAATGTTTATGAGCGTGCGGACTCGCTTTGCGCCCAGCCCAACCGGCTTCTTGCACATCGGTGGGCTGCGGACCGCATTATTTTGCTGGCTGTACGCGCGGCGGCATGCCGGCCAATTCATCCTGCGCATCGAGGATACGGATCTCGAGCGATCGACCGAAGCGGCCATTCAACAGATTCTCGACGGTCTCGATTGGGCCGGTCTCGACCACGACGAGGGGCCGTTCTTTCAAACCAAGCGCTTTGACCGCTATCGCGAAGTCATCGACTCCCTGTTGACGCAGGGCCTCGCGTACCGCTGCTATTGCAGCAAGGAAGAACTCGAGCAGATGCGCGCCGGACAGGTGGCTCGGGGCGAAAAGCCCCGCTATGACGGGCGCTGGCGCGATCGGACCGAGGCGCTTCCGGGTGTGCCGCCGGTGGTCAGGTTCAAGAACCCGCAAGCGGGCGAGGTCATCGTGGACGACGTCGTGCACGGCAGAGTGGTCTTTCAGAATTCCGAGCTGGACGATCTCATCATCGCGCGTTCCGACGGCTCCCCGACGTATAATTTCTGCGTCGTCGTCGACGACATGGATATGCAGATAAGCCATGTCATTCGCGGCGATGACCATCTGAACAACACCCCGCGACAAATGAACATGTTGCGGGCCTTGGGCGCGAGGGTCCCCGTCTACGCCCATCTGCCCATGATTCTGGGGACCGACGGCGCGAAGTTGTCGAAGCGCCACGGTGCCGTGAGCGTGCTGCAGTATCGGGACGAGGGTTTCCTGCCTGAAGCGGTTCTCAATTATCTGGTCCGCCTCGGCTGGTCGCACGGCGATCAGGAGATTTTTTCCATCGAGGACATGATGCGCTTGTTCGATATTGCCGATGTCAACAAATCCGCGTCGGCGTTCAACGGGGAGAAGCTCGCCTGGCTCAACCAGCAGCACATGATGCATGCCCCCGCGGCACGCCTCGTCGCACCGCTGCGCTGGCAGCTGCAGCGCGACGGCATCGAAGCGCGCGACGATGCCCAGCTGGAGCAAATCGCGGTCGTGCAGCGCGAACGCGCCAAGACGATCAAGGAGATGGCCGCCAACAGCGTGTTCTTCTTCCGGCCCCCCGCCTCCTATGATGCGAAGGCGCTTGCCAAGCATGTGACGCCTGCGGTGGCGGCGCAGGTTGCGGCGGTCGCGGGGGAACTGGCGCTGTTACCGGACTGGTCGGCGCCTGCCATCCACGCGGTGGTCAGCGGGTTTGCGGCACGAGAAAGTCTCGCCCTCGGGAAGCTCGCCCAGCCGCTTCGCCTTGCGGTGTGCGGTGGCACCGTATCACCGCCCATCGACGCGACATTGGCCATTTTGGGACGAGATCAGACCCTGGCGCGGCTGGCTGCAGCGGTCGCCGCCTGGTCCGGGTAAGCGTTATTTTTCCGGGAGTCGAGGAGCTGTCTATGCGGATCGGGAAGTGGGGTGCTGCGTTAGCGACGCTCACCGGACTGGTAGGCTGCGCATCCGCGGGACCGGCCACGGCCGGTGACGCCAGCGGGGCGCGGATTTTCTGGGTGTATCACGACGGTGAATTCGCCTGGCCGGGCGATTATTCCTACGTTGCGACCCCGGACTACCGGGACAAGAGCGGCGCTCCGCTGAGCGGAAAATATGACATCAAAGTCACGCTCAGCTCCAAGTGGGGCGGTTGGCAGCCGTTTGCCACCAATTGGGTGTTCGATACGACCCCATACACTTATCTGCGCTTTGCGTTGAAGCCCACCCAGCCCAACCAATCCGCGCAGGTCTACTTCATGCTCGTGGGGGACAAGCCCGTGGGCACCACGGTGAATCCGTTCAAATATGGCCCCGCGCCGGTGGTGGGCCAGTGGAATGTCTATACCATTCCCCTGGCCGACATCGGCGTCGCCAAGACCAAGATCTACAAATTCGCGATCCAGGACCAGACGGGACTTCCCAACAACGTCTTCTATGTCGACGATGTGGCGTTCGTGGCGGAGGGCGGCCAACCGTAAAGGCCGCCGTCCTCGCCGGCATCCGATATCAGGGTGTGAAGCCGACGTTGTCGGCATACCACGCGTTATTCGACAGTCCGGTTTGATCCTGAATGCAGAACTTGTAAATGGAAGTGCCCAGAACTCCCAGGTCCGAGAGAGGCACGGTGTAGGTATTCCATTGACCGACCACCGGCGCCGGACCGTAATTCGCCACATCGAGATAGATTCCGACGGGCACGTCGCCCACCTTGACGAAGTAAACCCACCATTTCTGGTTGGCCACCGTCGGCTTGAGTGCGAAGGTCAACTTGGTGTAGCCCGCCGAGTTGAAGTCCCAGTTCTGCGCGTAGGGCAGCCAGCCGCCGTAGGCGGACGTCAGCGTGACCTTGATGTCATGCGCGCCGCTCAGCGGACCGCCGCTGGTATCGGCGTAGTTCGGGACCGCATCGTAGGAATAATCACCCGGCCAGTCGAACGCACCGTTGTAGTAAACCCAGGAGGTTCCCGACGGAGGCGGGGTGGTCGATGTGCTGACCGTCACCGTGGCCGACGTCTGGCCGACGCCGCCCGCGCCCTTGCACGAGAGGGTGTAGGTCGTGGTGGAGGTCGGCGAGACGCTACGCGTGCCGCTCACGGACTCGGAGCCGCTCCAGCCGCCGCTCGCCGTGCACGAGGAGGCATTCGTGCTCGACCACGTCAAGGTCGACGAGCTGCCCGAGGAAATCTTGGCCGAGCTGGCGGTCAGGGTGACGGTCGGTACGGTGGCGGGTGCGGTTTGCACGGTAACGAGCGCTGACGCGTTGTCGCTGCCGCCGGTTCCGGCGCAGGTGATGACGAAAGTCGTCGTGGTGGTCGGATCGACGGAGAATGACCCGTTGTCCGCCTTGGAGCCGGTCCAACCGCCGCTGGCCTCGCAGGAGGTGGCGTTCTGGCTCGACCACGTCAGCACGGAACTCTTGCCTGCGGTGATCGTGCTCGGATTGGCGGTGAGGACCACGGTCGGCGTGGGGGGCGGCGGCGAAGTGGTCCCGGCGGCGACCACGGTAATCGATGTCGCTTCGCAGGCCGAGGTCGCACCGGCCGAGTCGGTCGCGCATACGCTGAAGTCATATGTGCCCGGAACGCTTGGCGTGCCGGTGAGATTCCCGCTCGGGTTGAGGATCATACCGAGGGGCGGCGTGCCGGCCGCGAGCGTACCGGCTTCATAGTGGTACGGAGCCGTGCCGCCCGAGATGGACTGGACGACGCTGCTCGAATAGGGCGACCCGACCGTCGCCTGGGGCAGCGTGGCCACTGCGGTGAAGGCGAGGCTGGTGCCGGCCGATACCGCGGTCGAGGTGAAATTATTCGATGCCGAGTCCAGGTTGCTCAAACTGACGATGAGAGGACTCGTGAACGTAAACCCGTCGAGCGCTGCCGTGAGCGTGTAGGTCCCGCTGACCAAACCGCTGAAAGTGTAGTTGCCGCTGAGGTCAGTCACGGCCGATCCCACGTTGGAACCGTTCAACGTGATTACCACGCCGGCCACGGCGCTGCCGCTCACGGTTCCGGAAATGCTATAGGTCGCGGCGGTGCTTGCAGTCGCCGTGAACGTCAAATCGGTCAACGACACCGAAGTCAGCGTCGCGTCACGGCTCACGGGGCTGAAGACGTAGCCGGTCTTGCTCGGCGACACGGTGTAAGTCCCCGCGGCGAGCGTGGCGAAACTGAAGTTGCCGCTGGTGTCGGTGGTCGTCGCGCCGCTCGCGGTGCCGGCGAGCGTGACAGAGACACCGGTAATTCCAGACACAGTCCCGGAAATCGAGTAGCCGGCACGCTCGCTGGTACCGGTGCTGGTGCCGGTGCCGGTTCCCGCGCTGGTGGAAGTACTGCTCTGCGACGCGGCGCTGGTCACCGATGCCGCCGAACTGCCGTTATCGTTACATGCCGCCAAGGACAAGCAGGCAAGAAAAATCAGCGGGGCGGACAAGCGCGTGGTTCGAATCATGAAGATCCCTTGAATTTCGAGTCAGTTTTACGAGCGACGAGTCTCTTTGAAAAGAATCACTCGCGCAAAGTGTCGCTCGCACGCGACCAATCGGCCCATTTGGTAATATGGCAAATGAAAGGACGCGCCGAGTCGGGCGCGCGGTTTCGAGCGGCGAGGAACCGGGGGGAATGGACCGCGGCGGGCCCGCTGTCGGGGCCGGCGGCGTGCCGGGCCGGTATCGGTCCCGGCGCGTGTTTTAAGGGGTGTTTTCTTGACGGAGCGGGCCCCTTAAGGTAACTTCCCGCGCCTCCATGTGGGGCCATAGCTCAGCTGGGAGAGCGCTTGCATGGCATGCAAGAGGTCGGCGGTTCGATCCCGCCTGGCTCCACCAGCTTTCAGCTTCGATCGCGCGTGAGTTATCGATTTCAGGGCTTGCGTCCCCATCGTCTAGAGGCCTAGGACACCACCCTTTCACGGTGAGAACCGGGGTTCGAATCCCCGTGGGGACGCCATTTTTAACCACAGTGAAGCCGGGGTAGTCTGCGATCATGTCCCGATACGCTGGTCGATCGTCACTCTTGGCAGACTCGACCTGGTCCTCGAAGACGATAGTCACCGCGTAGCCTTTAGCCTTCGCGTACTCCCTCAGCTCACGGTTTTGTGATTCCACGGAAACATCGTGTCGGTCTTCCGATGACCTTACGTAGCGGGCAACGCGTCCCATTCTTGAGTTTCCTTGGCGATCAGCTTGATTACGGCGGATCGGACTTCCATCGGCCCACCGATAATAACGTGCAAAGAGCGGGCGCGGCGCCCTTGGCGACTTTGCGGTTACCGACTACTCACCGATTGACTCTGTGCGTCTCCGTGCGACAGCATCTAATGCCTTCTTATCGGACATGGCTACCCTCTCTCGCCGCGCCGCCTCCGCGCTGTCCAGCGCTAGCCTTTGCGCTGAAGCTCAAGCCGCGTTGCCGGCAAGTTCGTGGGCCTCTCGAACAGATTCAG
>JBEKYO010000062.1:0-24184 GCA_049510875.1 Steroidobacteraceae bacterium | reverse complement strand
CCATGCCTCGCCGCACGTCGCGACGACCGCTACACTACGCAAGGAAGCCGTCTGTGTCCAGCGCTTTCTGCGAGACAGTCAAAATCTCAGGGAAAATCACTCGAGATGTGTGTAATAGAAAGATCGGGCAACCCTTAACAACAGCGGGCAGTGACGATGCCGAAATGGTCGCCCGGGAGCGGTCGTTCCGCGATATACCGATGAAACATATTGCTGGTCCCTCACCGGGTCAAATGAATATTTCGGCTCGATGAGGCGTTTTACTCGCTATTTGCGCATAGAGTACTAAAAAAGCGAATATTCAGCCGATGGCCGATTCGATGATGCGGTGCGTATTGCGAGCGACCGGCGACAATATCTAACGATCGTCGATGGGCGAAGTGACCACAGGGAGATCACACCATGATGAATTTCAAAAATTCCAGTTTGATAGTAGCTACCTCGTTACTGGCCTTCGCGGACGCGGCGTATGGGCAGGTAGTCTCGTTAACCTGTTCGACAGACGGCACTACCTTGGAGACCGTATGTGGAACCGAAAGCCTGGAGAACGAAGGGCAGGGATCTTACAACGGAACCGCGTTTGGATTCCAAACTCTGGAGGATAGTACGGGTTCGAATAATACCGCTGTCGGCACATGGGCGCTTGAGGCTAACCTTACCGGTACCCGTAATACTGCCGTCGGTTCCCTGTCGCTTCGCTCCAACACCATCGGTACCGATAACACGGCTATCGGATTTATGGCCAACGATTCTACAGTTATCAACAGTGTCGCCAGTTTCGTCACGGCAGCCGGATCTGGCGCTCTCGAAAACAACGCGGGCGCCTACAACACTGGCGTCGGGTTTAACGCTCTCCAGGGTGCGCCATGGAGCGACGTTACGTTTACGGGCGGCGGCACTGGTACCAGCAATACGGGCATCGGCGCCGGTGCGCTCTTTTCGTTTTCGAGTGGCCACGACAACACGGCTTCCGGATACTGGGCGCTATATTCCAATAGTACCGGAGTCTTCAACACCGCCTCCGGGAGCCAGGCGCTCTACAGTAACAGCGTTGCTGCCAACAACACCGCAGTAGGATATCAAGCGCTATATAGTAATCATTCCGACGCTGCCGACATGGCCAACGACAACACCGCGACCGGTTTCTTCGCGCTCTACTCCAACGTGGACGGCTACGAAAACACCGCGTTGGGAGCGCATGCGCTCCATTCCAACTTGGCCGGCGGCAACAACACCGCCACTGGATATGCAGCGCTCTACGCCAACGCGGGCGGCAACAACAACACCGCCTCCGGATATCAGGCGCTATATGCCAATACAACCGGCAGCAACAACATTGCAATGGGGTATGAGGCCGGCTACAAACTCGTGGCCGGCAGCGACAACATCGACATCGGCAACGAGGGTGCGGCTGGCGATAACAAGGCGATAAGAATCGGCAAGGAGGGCACGCAAAACAAGACATTCATCGCCGGCATCTACAGCAATGCCACGGTCAGTGGCCTTGCCGTCGTGATCGGATCGAATGGGGAACTCGGCGCGGTGTCGTCCTCCGAACGCTTCAAGACCGCGATTGAGCCGATGGGATCGAACACCGAGAGACTTCAGCAGTTGCGACCGGTGACCTTCCGCTACAAGATTGATCCGCCGGGCACGCTGCGTTATGGACTGATTGCCGAGGAAGTGGCGAAGGTATATCCCGAGTTGGTTGTACGAGACAAGAATGACCGCATCGATGGCGTGCGTTACGATGAACTCGCGCCGCTGCTGCTCAATGAGATGCAGAAGCAGCAACAAACAATCGCAGCTCAAAGTGAACACGCTGCGGCTCAGGATGCGGAAATCCGCGACCTGAAGAAGCTTGTCATCGAGATGCAAACGGGACTGCTCAAACTGCAAGCAAAGGATGAACTCCTCGCCCAACGTTGAACAAATCGCGAGCATCGCTGCAGGCCTCCTCCCCGTAGCAGCGATGCATTAGCATTGAATTGAGCATCCAGGAAGCCGACATTGGCCACGGTCGGCTCGGGTCAATTCCGGGAGTTGACCGTATCGGGTTAGAGGCGCGCTCGCGCATATTCACGAACCCATCCGATCTGCGCGTCTGCATTCGGTACTGTAACGCCGCGTGCGCGGCTGAGCATCCCGAACGCTGAAGTTGGATCAACCCCGAAGGCCTCGAGTATGCATGCCCCGAGAAGCCCAGACCGTCCAATCCCGGCCCGACAGTGAACAGCAACGGATTCCCCGGATCGCAATCGTTGCTCGATCTCCAAAACCAATCTTGCGAATTCGACCACGTTACTTGGCACGCCGCGATCAGGGATCGGAAATGAAACGAACTTCAGGTTGGCTGCCAAGCAGAGAGATTCCTCAGCAGCGAGATCAAGCTCTCTGACCTCATGTGGTTCCAACAACGATACGACCGTCTGAACGCCCAGGCGACTCCATCCCGCGATTTCGTCGGTGAGCCATTCTCCGCTGCGCGGACGAGGCATTATGGCGAGGCGTACCCCTTCAAGTTCGCGTAGCCAATAAACGTCTGGTTGCAGCATTTTCGGGATTGTAGAGCAGGACAGCGCTAGGTATGTTGCCCGACAGCCGACGGTCGAGATAGACCGCAACGGGTCGAGAGTTCGCGTTCAGTTATTGCCCGGGCATGCCGGTCAAATGGGCCTCTAAGCCGAGGGAAGAGAACATGTCCACAGGCATTCCACCGGAGGCGGGCCCTGAGGCTACAGCGCCAATCAGCGTCGAGTTCGTGGGTTTCTGGCGCCGCGTAGCGGCGTTTACCGTTGACGCAACCGTGCTCGGTTGTGTTGGAGCGGCTCTTGGGGTGGCGCTTGGGAACTGGCTAGTCGGCGTCGGTCAGTGGGGCCGGCTGATCGGTGTTGTTATAGCAGGCGCATACCTGGTTCCCGCCAATAGCAGCCTATTCGGTGGCCAAACAATTGGCATGCGTTTGCTGAAAGTTCGCGTCCAAACTTTGTCGGGTGAACTCCTTTCTTCGGGACGATCGGCGGTGCGATACCTGGTCTTCGCCGTCCCGTATTTCTGCAATGGGTTGTTCGTGACTCTGCATGACGCTCCTCATTGGGTCGAGATACTTGTAGGAGTCGTGCTTGGAACGATTCTTGTTATTGGCATTCTCGGCAATACCTACCTACTGCTGTTTAACCGGCCGAGCCGACGGTTACTGCACGATCTCGTGACCAGATCGGTTGTCGTGAAAGTCGCAAGTCCACGTACCGCGGTTCAGGCGCCAGTCGCACTCGTTCACCTAGGGGCCTTTGCGGCAATTGTCGTGGCGATCGTTCTGGGCGGCCTATGGCTCGCACAGCGCGTCGGCACCAGTGTGGACCTTAAAGCGCTCGAACGGGCGCAGGGTGCCGTGGAGCGCATGCCTGGTGTTGTCGCGGCCGGGATCAATGATGGGACGTTCACCATGAGCGGCCGCTCGTCGCATGTCCTTACAATCACAGTTCGCGTCGTGAACTGGCCCAGCGACGAGGAGGCAGCGGCGGCGGGCATGGTCTCGGCGGCAACAACGGGGTGTTCAACAGGGACGGCGTTCGACACCATTCGCGTAGTGCTGAATCGCGGTTTCGACATCGGAATCGCCACGGTAAATCGCCAAAGGGTCCTCTCGAAGAGCCCCACGGAGTGGTGCAGCGGAGCGGTTCCGGCAAACACCCCGTCGGCAGGAGCGGTTTCGACGCCAGTCCCGCCCCAGCGGGTATTAGATGGTGTACGGTAACGAGCGTCGGTTGCTGTACTTGGCTTGTGCCAGGTCCAGAGTCTAATTGTTGGTTAAGCACCTGCGTGAGCAGAGGGCAGAATGTGGCGCCACATGGCCGCCGTTCGCGAGTGCCTCAATGGGTCGGGTCCGGGAATTGAAGGAAAGGTGCAATCCATGATTAGAGCCGCACTGTGATTCGCCCTGTGATTCGCCCTGGGCAGATCGAGCCCAATGAATTTGAACTCGCTATCCTTGAGCGGATCGCTGCGAAGAATCCCTCACTTCGTCCGTATCTGAGGAACCTACACGTCTTGAGTCGCGAGTTTACTGGTGTCGGTAGCTACACCAATTTCAAGTGCGAAGATGAGGGCACCCAAGTCGTTGAACAGCGCCTCGGCTTGGATGACCTTATAGTCATGCCGGACGTTCAAAACGGAATGGGTGTTGTCCTGTTTTGCCAGGGAGACCAACCAAAATGTTTGGAGACCTACACATTCGGCGACGAACTGTGGGACGGCGTATTTGAGGGATTCGCCATCCAGAGTGCCACAGGGCAATCCTAGATTGCGGTGGCGACCAGCCCTCCCCAAAGCCGACAATCACCAGTGCCCGGGTCAATTGCGGAAGCAGCCGTGCGTTGTAGCTTGAGATACGATACTAGTCGCTCTGTTAACACCTAGAGGTCACGTTACGTGGCTACTCGGATACATGCCGTCCGCGGAGACATCACCAATCTCGTTGTTGATGCGGTCGTGAATGCCGCGAATGAGACGCTTCTTGGAGGTGGAGGGGTGGACGGGGCCATACACGATGCCGCTGGCCCAGAGCTTCTCGAAGAATGCCGCCGTATAGGCGGGTGTCCAACTGGCGAGGCTCGAATAACCGGCGCTTACGGCCTTAATGCGCGTCGAATCATTCATACCGTCGGACCAGTTTGGGCGGGCGGTCTGCGAGGAGAACCCGAGCTTTTAGCATCCTGCTACGAATCATCGCTCCGATTGGCAATTCAAAACAACCTCCGGTCGGTTGCATTCCCGGCTATAAGCACTGGCGCGTTCGGCTATCCAATTAAAGCCGCCACGACAATCGCGATCTCGACAGTCAATTTTTTCACCAGACAGAACGGCGCTCTAGACGAAGTGGTGTTTTGTTGTTTTTCGGGCGAGGACTTGGCTGTGTACAATCGCCTCCTGCAAACCCAGACTAATTGACGAACCGCATAGCTGACATTCGTGTATGGCGGCACCGGGTCGAGTCCCGCCTCCGGTGGCCCGGTCGTCCGCGTCGGGCGGCAGACGGCCAAAAGCGGGCACCCTGGGTGCTCATTTAGAGTGGGGGAAGCCGACGTTCAGTCCCGATTCCGACGCAGGCACGGGTACAATTAGGCAGCATGGACCACAATCGTAGATGGCTCTGCTTGGACTGTGGCAGAAACACGTTCGAAGGAAACGAGAACTACTATTTCCTGCGGGATCGTCTGTGGCGCAAATTGGTTCCGAGGGAACAACGACACGGAATGATTTGTAGGACTTGTATCGAACGTCGGGCGGGTCGCCCACTTGTCTCCGAGGACTTCAAAAGCGCGACAAACGATCAGTCGGGTGATCCGGAAGATCAACCGATGGGAGACGAAGACTACGAGATCTACGACTCATTGACCCCGCACATGCGGCAGGCGATTGATTCCGCGATTATCGAATTCGCGGCTTCGCGTCCCCGCAAGGTCATCGCAATCGCGCTCTACATGTACGAGCAGGCGCCCCCTCCAATCCCAGCACTGCACGATTGGTTCTATATGGATCGAATTGCAGAACTGATAGACCACGGCGAATTGCATGTAGTCACTGAAGGTAAGGATCTGCGGTTCCACATTGTGAAAGCAGCGACGTCACTACCCGGTAGCCAAACAATTGCCGATGACGGGCTGCTTTGAGATTGCGTTGGATTCTGCAGCAATGAATAAACAAACGCCCTCCGCGCCGCCAGGTTGGAACAAGACAATCCAAGACCTCTTTGATGAGTCTAAGAAATCCGGGTCGGCGGTTGGACCACCGGAAGTCGAGTGGGCTAGAGACTACGAACGCAGCCTTATTCCAGCGGGGACAAGGTTCCCCAAGAAGGGAGATGTGTACGAGGCTACCAGAGACGTTGAGGTTAGCTACCTCACATCCTGGTCAGCCCCCTTCACTGGCGGCGGGTCCGGGACACTTAAGAAAGGGGAACGCGTGATTATCGACTACGAGCCGCTCCCCCGACCGATTGCCGCGAACGCGAGAGCGATTAACTACACCCACGTGGAAGAACAGCTGGTTCCACAGAGTGATCGCTCGAACAAGAAATATTCGGGGTTTTATCTGGTATTGAAAACCCTGGATTTGAGTTGCGACTTCAAGTTGGTTCACGAAGAACCTACGCCGCTCGAATACCAGGGAGACTCGTAGTTCTTGGCGAATTTTGAGAACCGGTTAGCTGTCGCTCGCGACCGGCCGGTAGGGTCAAGTCCGGTCCGCCGTCGGTCTGTCGGTCCGCCGGTCCCGTTGCCGCCACGGACAGCAGACTGCCAACTGCGGACGATCAATGCACGGAAATGGCTACGCCGAAGCGGCCACTCGGTAAGTATTATGTTCGTTCACCGATGCCATTTTTTGCGCTGCGTATCGACAATCAAGATCGGTGCTGGTCAGCAGCTGTGGTGGGTAGAGAAGCGTTTGATAGAAGGAGCTTCGCCAGGAGAAGACCGAGCACTGCGCCGCAGAGTTGTGCCGCGATGAACCCGGCGACGTGCGTTGGGGCAATGCCGGCGAAAGTATTGCTGAGAGAACGCGCGATTGTGATTGCTGGATTGGCGAAGGACGTCGATGCAGTAAACCAATACGCTGCGCCAATCCATGCGGACACGCGCCACGCGGCATCGTTGGGACTGGAAGACCCGATCACGATCAAGATCAAACCTGCTGTGGCGACAGCCTCGGATAGCCATTGAGCGGCGCCCGTTCGAAGATGCAGCGACGGCTGGATCAACGGCAACGCGAACATGGCGTGCGCCAGCAGGGCGCCGAGACAGCACCCGCCGACTTGCACGATGACGTAAGCTACCGTTTGCTGGACAGTTAGCTTTCCGCGCATCGCCTGAACGATCGACACCGCGGGGTTGAAATGTGCGCCGCTAATCGGACCAAAGAGTGCAATGAGCGTGGCAAGCACTGCAACTGTGGCTCCCGTATTCGCGAGCAACGCGACGGCCAGATTGCCACCTGCCAGTTGCTCGGCCATGATGCCCGAGCCGATGACGGTCGCCGCCAGGAGCATTGATCCCAAACCTTCGGCGCCGAGCGCCCGGTACGGCACGTTATACCGACTCGGCAACGGAGCCAGTTTTGCCGATCTCACGGAGCCTGGCCTGCAGCGCCATTCTGTCGAGCGAGTCGATTGGAAGGCCCGTCAAGAGTTTGATGCGAGTTTCCAGCTCTCGGAATGCCTGTCGGAAGGCAAATGCTTTCTTGACATCGCCGCCTTCGACTGCTGCCGGGTCTGCGATTCCCCAGTGCGCCGTCATGGGCTTTCCCGGCCAGATCGGACAGACCTCGCCGGCCGCGTTGTCGCACACTGTGAAGATGAGATCGATGGGGGGGGCACCGGGAGCTCTGAATTCGTCCCAACTTTTGCTTCGAAGGTTCTCCGTCGGCAGATTCATGCGCTGGAGCAGATCGAGAGCCATCGGATGCACCTGTCCTTTTGGAAAGCTCCCCGCACTGAAGGCGCGGAACTTGCCGCGGCCCAGAGTGTTGAGAAGTGACTCGGCGAGGATGCTTCGCGCCGAGTTGCCCGTGCATAAGAAAAGGACGTTGTAGATGCGATCTGCACTCATTTTGCACAGCAAGTTGCCGCAGGTTGCGCCTTCGGCGCTGGCACGCAGCATTGGGAGCCGGAACCCTCAACCGGTACGATCGACGTGCCATGGTCGAAGACCGCCGTATCTTTGCCATAGACAGGGATGCTCCCGAGCGTGTGGAAGGTTTCCCAGGCAATGCCGGTAGGGTCGGTCACCCAGTACTTGTCTGACTTGGCATAGCAGCAGGGTTGCTCGTTCTCTTCGACCATCCGAGTATCCGCCGCCTCAAGTTGTGCTCTCATCCGTCGAAGTTCCTCGTCCGTGTCGACCTGGAAGCCCAGGTGATTGATTCCCACCGGCTGGCGGTTCGTCGAGATCGCGAAGTTCACCCTTGGGTCCTCGAGCATCCATTTCGCATAATCGGGCTTTGTGACCACCGGCTCAGCACCAAACAGGGATTGATAGAAACGGATCGAGGCGGGAAGATCCTGGACGCTGACGTGTACATGGAGTCGTTTCATAAATCACCTGTAGGGTTGAAGGGAATTAAAATGGCTTTCACCATGAACGCCGAACTCGCCGGGCATAGAGCGGCGAACTCCCGCGTTCGTTTGATCGAAGACGGTGCTCGGAAGCGATCCATCCGCTCATATCCCAGGCGCTTGAAGAACGCTTCAGCCGTAGTCGTAAGTAGGTAAATGGACCGAACCCCCTTCGTCACTGCGTATTGCTCCGCATGTTCAACGAGGCTTGATCCCAGGCCGTTGCCCCTCGCATTCTCACCAACCACGAGGGACCGAAGGAGAGCATCGGTCGCGTACAGCTCAAGACCGACGAGCCCGGTCGGCGAGCCGTCGGAACCTAGGAAAAAGAAGTTCTCCAAGTGCTCATCAGTGATATCCGCAACGGGCAGTCCTTGCTCTTCAAGTAAGGCCGCTGCGGTTGATCGTGGTGGACGCCCACGAGTCATGAGCGGTTCGGCCAGTGGCGACTCTTTAGGCGACTTTGGCTGCACGTTTGGTGCCCTTCGCGGGCGCAACCGGAGCGCAGCTCGCCGAACAATCGGTGCTGCTGTTGCCGCAACAGTTTTCGGTCAGGTAGCCCACGAGCCCGCTCATCACGCTGAAATCCACCGAGTAGAAGAGCTGACGGCTTTCGCGTCGCTGCGTAATGAGACCGGCGCGCTGGAGATTCTGCAGGTGGAACGTCAGCGATGAGGGGAGAAGCCCTATGCGCTGGCCGATGGTGCCGGCGGACAAGCCTTCCGGACCGCGCTGCACGAGTAATCGATAGATCGCCAGCCGGTGCTCGTGAGCCAAGGCAGCGAGTGCCTCGATGACATCTGGTGTCTTCATCTATTTACGATATTACGGGTATCATCGTAATGTCAAGCGTGCCGATTTCGGCGCATTCGGATGCCCGATTGCTGCCGTTCATGACTGTCAGGAGTGGGGTCGGGAGGGATCATTCGAGGACGGTGGCGGCGCGACAGGCTACTGGCGGCCATTACCCGGCTCTGGCATGTGATGAATCGATTCCAGTTAGCGGACATCCGTCACCTGCATTAACATCCGGGACGAACCAACAAAGGGATGACCGGAATGCACAGCTGTACTCCACTTTTTGGCGTTCAATTGGTACGTAGAACCTCGTGAGCCCCACCGCAGTCACACATCGACCACGGCACCTGACGAACGCGGCTTACTGCTGCGCCGTCTTGGCGTTCTTCGCGCTCCTCTACGTGGCTGAGTGGGTCCCGGGGTTCCTCCCGAAGTCGCCCAATCTTGCACACTCCGTTGGGGTAGGGTTCCCGCTTGCGTTCCTTCTGATTGCGGTGCTGGCAGTCCTCTCGGCGCTTCTACTTTGGAGAGTCAACCGCCTGGCGCTAGCGTCCCTAGCTTCGCTATGGTTCGTCATTGTTAGTTCAGCTACGTACTCATGCACTGAGGTACGGCAGTCTTGCGGTCCTCGCGGTGCTCTTTCGATTGCGTTCCTGATTGCCTGTGGGGTGGTCATATTTTATTTTCTTCTGCGACATTGGCCGAAGCGCGAGTAGTGATTTTTACTTCGGTCTAGCGACGGGGTCGCAGCCCTAATTATCATTTCTGGCCGCCGGTAAGCTGACGCTCGCGACCGTCAACAGAGGTTAAGGGTTGTCCGACACCTGCCGGTGTGTGCTGAGCTGTCGGAGCGCGACGAGGCTTGGGGGCAGGTGTTGGACAAGCCTCCAGGGAGGAAACCGCGGGAACGTGCTGATGCCGGTCAGCAGGAACGCTGATCTATGGGGATTTGAACGCGGGCAAATGCCGTTGAGGCGAAGATAGTTCGGGGTACGTAATCGAAGTGTGTCGGTGGCAAGCCGTGCACGTAGCGACACACAGCATTGACGAGGCGCTTGTGGTGACAACACTTGAGCATTCTGCAGGACGAGTCCATGGGAGTTCGCGACGGCATCGTTGAGTCAGATTCCGCCGGGGAAGTGTTGTTGATTGACGCGATGTCGGTCATGGCGAAGCCGATGAACCTGGCGGTCCGCGGATGTGCTGAGCGCGCGCGAAGGTCTCGATGACGAGCATCGGCGCGCCGCAGTGTCGGCACAGGAAAGTGGGCTTTGGGCTACCGTGATCGGCGTTGGCATCTCCAGGGGTCGCGGATGGCATCGGCGGCGGCTGATGCAGCAGCTCGCGGACGGTGGCGATATCGTGTTTGCGATTCGCGTTGGAGAGAATGCCGTAGTGGCGGATGCGATGAAAGCCTGACGGGAGCACGTGCAGCAGGAAGCGACGCATGAACTCTTCGTTGGCCAGGGTCATGGTTTTGTGTCGGGTGCGCCCGTGCTCGCGGTAGTCCTTCCAGCGGAACGTGACGCCTCGATCGTCAAGAGCCAAGAGGCGGGAATTGGAGATCGCGACTCGATGGGTGTAGCGGGACAGATACGCGAGCACCGCCTCCGGTCCGGCGAAGGGGCGCTTGGCATACACGACCCATTCACACTGGCGCAGCGGCATGAGCCAGTCGGCGAAGGCGTCGGCGTCGGCCAGATCGACGTGATCGCCGAAGAACTTCAGTTGTCCGTCACGATGCAGGTTCTGCAGTTCTTCGAGAAACCGGCGCCGAAAGAACCGGGAGAGCACCCGCACTGAGAGGAAGAACCCCTGCTTGCACGGTACCCACCGATCATCGTCAGTGGCGAGGCCACCGCCGGGTACGATGCCGTGCACATGCGGATGATGGGTCAGGGCCGAGCCCCAAGTGTGCAGCACCAGGGTGGTGCCGATCCGAGCTCCCAGGTGCTTCGGATCGGCGGCGATCGTGCGCAGGGCCTCGGCGGCGATATCGAACAAGAGTCCATAGATCATCTCCTTGTTGGTATAGGCGATGGCACTGATCGGTGCCGGCAAGGTGAACACCACGTGGTAATACGCCACGGGCAAAAGGTCCGCCTGGCGTGCTTCGAGCCAGCGCTGTGCGGCGCTGCTCTGGCACTTCGGGCAGTGCCGGTTACGGCACGAGTTGTAGGCGATCTGCGGTTCGGCGCACGACGAGCATCGCAGCAAGTGGCCGCCCAAGGCGGCGCTGCGACACTGTTCGATGGCCGACATGACCTTCAGCTGACCGAGGCTCAGGTGCCCCCGGTGATGCTGGCGCAGGGTCGGCCCGTGGGCGCGGAAGATATCCGCGACCTCCAGGGCGGGACGTTGCACGACCCTGGGCTACGTCGGTCGGGAACTCTCCAAGGGACTCAAGACTTTGCGCAAGGTCTCGGTGGCGACATGGGTATAGAGCGCCGTGGTCTCCAACTTCTTATGCCCGAGCAGCACTTGGATGGTGCGAATATTTTCCCCCTGTTCGAGCAGATGAGTGGCGAATGCGTGCCGCAGGGAATGCATCGAGACGCGCTTGTCGATGCGCGCGGCGACGGCGGCCTCATGGACGGCGCGGTTCAGCTGCCGTGTGCTCATGGAATCGACCGGATCGAGGCCGGGGAATAAGTAACCGCCCGGCAGCACCTTGCCCTGGGCCTGAGCGAAACGCCACCAGGTGCGCAGCCGCTCGAGCAGGAGCGGTGGGAGCAGTGCAAAGCGATCCTTGGCCCCCTTGCCCTGCTCGACGCGCAGGAGCATGCGCTGGCTATCAATGTCTCCGACCTTCAGGGCGGTGACTTCGCTGACGCGAAGCCCAGCCCCATACGCGACCGACAACGCGGTTTTATGTTTGAGGTTCTTCGCCGCATCAAGTAGGCGGCTGACTTCCTCGCGACTTAAGATGATCGGTAAGGTGCGTGACATGCGCACGGGGTGCATCTTCGCCATCAACTCCGGCTGGCCCAGGGTGGCATCGAATAAGAACTTCAATCCCGTGATCGTTGCGTTCAGCGTGATCGCAGAGATCCCCTGATCGACGCAGTGCAGTTGGTAGCGGCGCAGGTCCTCCGCCGTGGCCGTGTCAGGTGATCGGCCCAGAAATCGGGTGAAGTGAAGGACTGCTCGAATGTAGGCGTCCCGCGTCTTGGGCGCGAGCTGGCGCATTCGCATCTCCTCGATCATGCGTTGACGCAGCGGTGAAACCTTGCGGGGTGAATCGTTCATGGATCTGCTCCGGTTGCAAAACGAGGCGAATTGCCTCAATTTGCAACTTACGAAACAGAGCCATAAACATCAGCAATCCGACGACCCCAACCGGAGCTACCCCTACCGCGCGAGCGGTTTAGTCCGTGGGTCGAGTCCGGTCCGCCGTCGGTCTGTCGGTCCGCCGGTCCCGTTGCCGCCACGGTCAGCAACCGGCCAGCCGCCACTCGATGCATTGAAGTGCCCTCCCTGAAGCGGTCATCGATGACGCTGGGATGTCGTCGCGTCTGATCAGGTCAAACGGCTGTCGCCTTTTGCCCGCCGTTTCCGATTTACCTGAATGTAAGCCCCCCGGATTGGCCGGGGACCAAAGAATTGATCAACAACGGGACGGACCAATGCGAACCAAAACTGACATCAATTCAAGATTAAGGTGCACGATGGCGCTGGCGTTGCTGGCGGGGACGGCGTTCGGACAAGTGCCGGCCTCGAACGACACCAGCGACGAAAACGGTAACACGGGAATGGGCTCTTACTCGTTCGCCGGGCCGGCCGCCATTAAACTTGGCCTTTTCAACACGGCCGCCGGACAGTACACACTTTATAACAACAGTGGCTCTTACAACACTGCTGTAGGGCAATCAGCGCTCTATTCCAACACGACCGGCGACTACAACACCGCCTCGGGTTACCAGGCGCTCTTGTCCAACGGGACCGGCAGCTCTAACACCGCCTCGGGTTACCAGGCGCTCGAAGACAACACGACCGGCACCAACAACACCGCCTTCGGTGACGGTGCGCTCCTTTCCAATACGACCGCCAACGGCAATACCGCGTCGGGTTACCAGGCGCTCTACTCCAACACGACCGGTTACCAAAACACCGCCACGGGTCTTAGCGCGCTCTACTCCAACACGACCGGCACCTACAACACCGCCTTCGGTAACGGTGCGCTCCTTTCCAACACGACCGCCAGCAACAACACCGCCTTCGGTACCTCTGCGCTCCCTTACGACCCGACCGGCAGCAACAACATAGCCGTGGGCTTTCAAGCAGCCCTCAATGTGACGACCGGCAGCGACAACATCGAGATCGGCAATGAAGGTGCGGCAGCCGACAACAAGGTGATCAAGATCGGCACGGAGGGTACCCAGAAAAAGACCTATATTGCCGGGATCTACAGCAATACCGCCGTTAGCGGTCTCACCGTCGTCATTGGACCGAATGGAGAACTCGGCGCGGTGTCCTCCTCCGATCGATTCAAGACTGATATTGCCCCAATGGGATCGAACACCGCAAAGCTGCAACAATTGCGCCCGGTGACCTTCCGCTACAAGGCCGACAGCCAAAATACCCTACGATATGGACTGATTGCTGAGGAAGTGGCGAACGTGTACCCGGAACTCGTGGTCCGCGATCAGCATGGACGAATTGACGGCGTGCGCTACGACGAACTCGCGCCGATGCTGCTCAATGAAATGCAGAAAGAGCACAGCACCGTCGATTCGCTGGTCGCACAACGTGAGGCGGATGCCACGAAGATCGAGCAGCAAGCCGCGAAGATCGCCACACTTGAGCAAAAAGTCGCGGAGGTTGACGATCTGAAGCAGCAGCTGTGGGCGGTAATCCAGGAATTGAAGGCGCGGGACAAGTTGGTCGCGCAACGTTAGGCTCACCCCCTTCTAACGGATGAGAAGCACGGCCACTGGCGCCGGGTTTTTCATTTGTGCCCGTACGTTGGAAGGATTTCAATGCCAGGAAGCTGCCGTTGGCGGCCGGCAGGTAGGGGTAGCGACGAGCCGGTGGCGACCGTGGCCTCCGCCAGCGGCTCTAGTCGGCCAACAGCCGCCCCCGGACCGATGGAAATGCTTTCTCCGAAACGGCCAGTCGATGCGGGTCACTTAAGCTGGGATTCAGTCTTGGAAAGCTGACTTCGTCTTAGTCGCCGATGTTGAAGCGGCCCCCAAACAGAGAATGCCCCCGATCAGGCCTTGTCCAGCGGCGTGGTGCCCCCAGTGAAATGCGATCGCGCTTGCGCCAGCCGGTACTTGTGCTCGGCACGCCAGCGCCGCCAGTCGCGCAAGCCGCAGATCGCGTAGACCAGCTTGAACAGCTTCAGGCGCCACAGCACCTTCGGCGTATCGAAAAGGTCGCCAGCGAGCATCGAGATCACGCTCTGCTCCAGCTGCCATGAATTGCGCGGTTGGCGGAACATCTGCTGCATCACCGGGCCATTGAACCGGTAGATGAAGAACGAGAAGCGGTCCATGCCGGCGCGCTGGCGCTTTTCCAGCTTGCGCAGCAGCGCCATCTCGGTGTGTGGTTCGCGCAGCGCAGCGTCCACCACTTGCACGGCCTGCTCCGCGCCACTCATCGCCAGAAACACGCCGGAGGAGAACACTGGATCGAGAAACGCGAAAGCATCGCCGACCAACACCCAGCCGGGGCCACCCATTTGCGTCGAATCGTAGGAATAGTTGCCGGTAACGCGCACTTCGTTGCCAATCAGCTGGGCGCGTTCGATGCGTCGCCACAGTGCCGGGCTGCGCTTCAGCGTGTCGAGCAGGAACTCCGCCGTGCGGCCTTTACGCTGCTTGAGGTAATCCGGCCGGCATACCGCGCCCACGCTCATCATATCGTCTGGTAGCGGAATCATCCACATCCAGCCGTGCTCGAAGCTGTAGATGCTGATGTTGCCCGCGTCCTCGCCCACGCGCCGTTCGGAACCGCGGTAGTGGCCGAAAATCGCCGCGCTCTGATGATGCTCGTTCTTCCGTCGGAGTTTCTTCTTCGTGGAAAGGAACGCATCGCGGCCGCTGGCATCGACCACGTAGCGCGCCTGAATGCGGTAACTTCGGCCGTCGTCGGTGCGCACATCGAGCTGCGTGTTACGGGGACTGTTCTGCTCGACATTTTCGACCTCATGGCCTTCGCGCGCATCCGCGCCACATTCGCGTGCGTGATCGAAGAGCATCTTGTCGAAATCCTGCCGCCACACCTGATACGCGTGCGGCGGACTGTTGCCCATCGCACGGGCGAACGCATAGGTGTTGTAGCCGCGCTCGTTATCCGCCTCGAAATCCGCGCCGGGCTTGAACACACCAAGCGCCCGCACTTTGTCCAGTACGCCAAGCCGCTCGAACACCGGAAGATTCATCGGTAGCAGCGATTCGCCGATATGAAAACGCGGGTGGTGCGCCTTCTCCAGCGCAATCACCTTGTGGCCGCGCCGCGCCAGTAACGCGGCAGCGGTACTGCCACCCGGCCCACCACCGATCACTACGACGTCGCATGGCTCGGCCGCCATTCCCATTTGATCCGTCATGCTTGCCCCGATCTGTTTGCCACATCGGCGGATACCGCAACCGGCCGATTATGAACCAAGCCGAACGGCAAACCAGCGACGATTTGCAAACATCGGCCGCAGGTGACAGGGTTTAATTTCCTTGACGCTTGCTCCGCTTGAGCGTATTTGCAGTTCGTTGATATTGGGAGAAGGTTGGATACAACGTCGAAATAAGACCATTCTGGCGAGGAAATTGCCATGAACAAATCCATTAATGTGTTCTGCGCCGGTGCCGCATGCTTTGGTTTGGGCGGATTTGCGTGGGCCGCGGAGACGCCTCCCGCGGGCGCGCCGGACATGCAACACACCGCGACCGCCCAAGGCGCCAAGCCGGCCCCGACGGATGAAGAATTGATTGCGAGCGCGATGAAGGCGGCACCCAAGAAAGTCGCGGAGAATGCCACCATCGTGGCCTCCGACCCGAAGGGCGGGATGCGTACGTTGCGCAAAGGGTCCAATGGGTTCACTTGTATGCCTGACAATCCCGACACACCGGGCCCTGATCCGATGTGCTGGGATAAAAATGCTGGGGACTGGATCGACGCATATCTGAACCACAAAACGCCGCCGTCCGGAAAAGTCGGATTGATGTACATGCTGGAGGGCGGCACTGACGCAAGTAACACGGACCCGTACGCTGCCAAGCCGAGCGGCACCAACCACTGGATCAAGACCGGGCCACACATCATGATCGTGGGTGCCGATGCCAGTTTCTATGACACCTATCCGAAGGACGCGAATCCCGACACCAAGAGTCCCTACGTAATGTGGGTTGGTACGCCCTATCAGCACCTGATGGCACCGATCCGTTAGGCGCCAATCCGGGACAGGGTTGCGAGGGGCCGAGGGAGTCTCCAGTCGAAGCTCCCTCGGCCCTTCTCCCGAAGGCGAGCAGCACGCCTGCGTTGGGTTCCGTGCCTAATGATTATAGATTGACCGCTTGCGACTAAACGGAAGACTCCGGCGCAGAATGGGACATGATGTTCCGATGAAAAACCAAATGCTCAATCGCCGATTGTTTCTCGGTCTCACCGCCGCGGGCCTAGCTGCCCTGGGTCGGGGGAGCTTGGCGCGGGCCGCCAGCGCAATGGTGCCGCGCGATCCCGACCTCATCGTGGTCAACGGTAAGGTCTACACGGTGGATTCGCGTCAACCCACAGCCGAATCCTTTGCGGTCAAAGACGGCCGCTTTGTGGCCGTCGGCAGCACGATTGACATCCGTGCGCTCGCCGGTGCAAGCACCGAGATCTTCGATGCGCAGCAGATGACCATCGTGCCGGGGTTCAACGATAGCCACAATCACGCCCCGGGGAACGAGCTTCTGTACGAAGTCCTGGTGGGCAATCCGTATGACGTTGAATTCGTCAGTGTTGCCTCGATCATCGACAAACTTCGCGAGCGGGCGGCAACCACCCCACCCGACACTTGGGTGGAAGGATATTTTTACGACGACACCAAGGCCAAGGAAAAGCGTGCCCTGACAGTGCACGATCTGGATTTGGTATCCACGGATCTGCCGGTCGTGGTCATTCACCGCGGCGGCCATACGGCCTTCTACAACAGCACAGCATTCAAAATGGCCGGCGTCGGCAAATCGACGCCGAATCCCCCAGGTGGGACCTACGACCGTGATTCCAATGGAGCATTGACGGGGCGCGTGACTGACAATGCGCGCACGCGCATCGACGCGATAGGCAAGCGTCGCCAATATTTGGGAGAAGAGGCGCTGCGGCGAGACCGCGATGGTCTGGCGTATATTTCCAAGCAGTTCGTGAGATTCGGTCTAACTAGCGTGTGTCATGAAAGCGGCAATCTGCGCGCACTACAGCAAGTGCGCGAACGCGGCGACCTTCTGCATCGCGTGAGCTACGAGGCGGATGGGCCGGAACTGGAGGCAATGATCTGCGGCGGCATGGCGACGGGCCTTGGGGATGAGTGGTTACGACTAGGTGCGACTTGCGAGCACGGCGTTGACGGATCGTTCTCGGAACGTACCATGGCCATGAGCACGCCGTATCCCGACAGCAAAAGCGGCTACAAGGGCAATGTGACCGAATCGCAAGACGTGCTGAACACATGGTGTGAACGCGTGCATCGGGCCGGCATTCAGATGAATTGCCATGCAAACGGCGATGTCGCTATCGATCACGTATTGACAGCCTATGAGCGCGCATTGCGATTGGCGCCGCAACCTGACGCCCGTCCAAAGATCACGCACTGCACCCTCGTCAATGACGACTTGGTACGTCGAATAAAAGCCATCGGAGCTGTGCCGGCGTTGTTTACGTCGTACGCGTACTACAATCCCGACAAGTTTCATTTCTATGGCGAAGAGCTGATGAAGCGCTGCATGGCTTTTCGCACATTGATGGACGCGGGAGTGCCCGCTGCAGCGGGATCGGATTTCGACCCGGGTCCGTTTTCACCGCTCATGGGCATACAGGGCATGGTGACGCGCACCGGTTGGAATGGCGAGGTATGGGGCGCGAATCAGCGTATCAGCGTAGCTGAGGCCTTACGGGTGAATACGTTGAACGGTGCATATGCGACGCGCGAGGAACGCATGAAAGGATCGATCACGCCGGGCAAATTCGCCGATTACGTGGTGTTAGGCGAAGACTTGCATACGATCGACCCGGGCAAGATCAAAGACATCAAAGTCCTGCGCACAGTCGTAGATGGCGTTACGCGATACCAGGGGTAACTCAAAGAGTTTGGCTATGATGCCTATCACCGCCGCCCCTACGGCAGTGCATTCGTGTCATATGTCGCCGTTTGCCATGTGATTTTTCGACTGGCGCAACCCGGCGGCAAGTCGGCTGCTGGACGATGTCATTGTCCGCAGCGGTGCCGCTGATGCATACTCGGACCGTCAACTCCTCCCCTCAGCACTGCATGGACCACGGCAATGAACAAGAAACTGCGGCTCGGACTTCTTGTGGGCACGATTGCGGCGGGCTTTGCCCTGGCGGAGGATCAGCCGGGCATCAAGGATCTGCCCGACGTCAAGGAAGGACTCTGGGAAAGCAGCACCATGATGCCGGGTGCGATGGACAAGCCGATGCGTACGACCATGTGCACCAGCAACGCCGTCAACCGCAAAATGTACGAAGATTCGCACAAGAATACGAATAGCCTGTGCAAAGAGGTTCATTCGGAACGCCATGGTGCGGTCATCACGCAGGAAATCGAGTGCAACTTCGGCGGCAAGGTGACCCGCTCCACGTCCGTGACCACGCTCACGGGCAATACCGGAATGAAAATCGAAATGCGCAAGGCCGACAATACCGTCGAGAGCCTGATCGAAATGAAGTGGGTGGGCGCGTGTCCCGCCGGCATGAAACTCGGCGATGTCACCGGGCCCGACGGCAAGGTGATGATGAACGCCCTCACTCCTTGAGCGGCTCCGCGGCCGCCGGCTGCTACGATTAGGACTGCGGGGCCCTGGCCGGCCAACTCGGGGGTTCGACCCCGAATTGCTTTGCATACTCGGTATTCAAGCGCGGCCAACCGAATTTCATTGCTGCGCCACCGACGATGCGCCCGAGGGGATCGTCGGCCAGGAACCGCTCGAGCACATCGAGGCAGATGTGCCAGCCCGCGGCGCCCATCGAAATGAAACCCCGATCGATGTTGTGCCAGAGCGTCAGGCGCGTGCCGCCGCCCAGGGGCTCGAGCTGCCACTCAATGTCGTTGTCGCCCCAGCGATACGCGAGGAGCCTCGGCGCCTCGGCGCGCGTGACACGCGTCTCGGAGGTCTGGGGTGTTGGTGTGCCGACCGTCGTGAGCCTGACGAGCCCGACCGCGCCCAAGCTGCGGTCGGCATCGAAGGGGGCCCATTCACGCAGGCTCGCCGGATCGGTCAATGCGTGCCAGACCTTCTCCGGCGGATGGTGCAGCTCGCGCACCAGAATGAGCGTCCACTTTTCCCCGTCCTTTCGGACCTCGGCGCCGGCGGCAGGGCCCGGCATGTAGTCGTCGCGGCTGCTCATCGTTTCTTACCTCTGCGGCGTGGGACGGGTTTCATCCGATCAAGGTGGCGTTCCAGAGCGTCGAGGTGGACCGACCAGAATCGGCGGAACGGTGCGAGCCAGGCATCTATCTCCATCAGCGGCTCGGGTTTGATCCGGTATAGACGCCGCTGCGCGTCGACGCGCGACTCCACGAATCCGGCTTCTCGAAGCACCCGCAGGTGCTTTGAAACCGAGGGTTGCGGGAGGCTCAACTTCTCCTCGATATCACCGACGGAGCGCTCGGAGGATGCGAGCAGCGTCAAGATCGCGCGGCGGTTCGGTTCGGCGATGATCGCAAATGTTGATTCCACTCCGCGTATATACCGGATACAGTATATTCATGTCAAGCCTGAGGCGGCGGACGCACTGGCCATCCTCCATCAGGAGGTGTGAGGTGTGAACATCTCGCGAACCCGGCCTCCTCGCTGGAGGCCGGGTTCGTCAGAACAAACGCGATCGCGGCGCGCGGCTCACGGGGCCGCTTGGCCGATACTCATTCGAGAGTCTCGCCTTTCGGGACGCCGGCGTGGGTATTGACGGGGGCTTTGGCCGGAACATCGGGAGCCTGGTACGTCAGACTCAGGGTCTGTTCCGGCGATTCGCAGAACAACGCCTTCTTCGGTTTAGCGCTCACCGGTTCGAGGGTCGGGCTGTACGTGGTGATCGTGCCGGTGGCGGTTGTCCCATCCATGGAGAACCTGAGCTTGACCTCAAAGGTGAAGTAATTGTCGGTCGCGGAAATCGTGACCTTGTTGGTGGCGGGGTCGATGTCATCCGAAGCGCCGAAGCCCCAGCCCGTGTTGAGCACGTAGGTACTGTCCTTGCAGGGCGCGGAGAAACCGATACCTGCCGACGTGATCTCCTGATCGCCGGTGTTAGAGTCGGTTGAAACCACGAACGAGATACCCGATCCATCCGCCGAGTTGCCGGCGTAGGTGCCCGACGGGGGCGGGGTCGGCACCTTGGCTGGGGTCTGCTGGGCGGCGGCCGGGGTTGAGAATGCGGCTGCAATCACGGCTGCGCCGCAGGCGGTAATAATGCTTTTCATCGATATGGCTCCCTTCCTGTTGGTATTCCCCGGATCAATCCAGGTTTGAGCGGATGGTATCATTTCCGCGGCGCGATCAAGGGCCGGTTTTTTTGTAGGACTGCTTTTGTAGGACTGCCCGTGTTGCAGACGTATTAAGTCAAATCGCCGAGATCGGTATGACGACGCGGCGGGACTGTCGCGTCACGCCAAGCGATCTCGAACGCATTGCATCACATCGCATCACATTGCAAAGAATCCGCTGCCATGCCGCACCGAAACACGCGGCCGTTCAATTGACGGTCTTCGCGAACCGCCTGAAAAAGCTCTCGTCCTTCCATGCCGGCGCGCGCGGATCGTCGGCGACTTGAATGGTGAGTCCGCGCATGACTTCCTCGAAGCCTGCCGCCGCCGCCAAATCCACCGGCTGATTGGCGTCATCCGACGGGGCATGATAACGGTCGGTGAGCCATTGCTTGAAGATCGCCGCTTCCGGCGTGTTCGGCTCGAAGCCCACTTTCATCGCAAGCGAGGGAATGCCCACCTTGATGAAACTGTATTGGTCGCTGCGAATGAAGGCGTTGCGCAGCGGTTCGGGATCGGGCTGCACCCGGTACCCCAAGCGCGAGGCCACGGTGGTCACGCGCTCGCCGAGATCGGATTCGGCCAGTCCGTACACGGTCAGTATCTTCAAGGGCACGATGGGCAGGAACATGTCGGTGTTGAGGTCGGCGACGATGTCCGCGGTGGGCACCGTGGGCCGCGCGGCAAAGTACCGTGAACCCAACAGGCCCTTCTCCTCGCCCGTGACCCACACGAACAGCACGGAGCGTTTGAGTCTCTCGTGACTCTGCACGAGCGAGTGCGCCACGTCGAGCAGCATCGCCGATCCCGAGCCGTTGTCCATGGCGCCGTTGTTGATGCGATCGCCGTTGATGGGCTGGCCGATCCCGAGGTGATCCAAATGCGCCGACAGCACGACATATTGGTGCCGGAGTTTCGGATCGCTGCCTGGGATCACCGCGATTAAATTGTCGGAATGCACGTCCGTTTGAATGACATGCGTGACGGCGCGAATGCTCACCGGCAGCGCAAAGCGCGGCATGGGTTTGCGGTCCTTGCCGAGTGCGGCGAGCTCGGCGAAAGAGTGGCCGGTGCCGGCGAACAGCAGGTCGGCGTACGCCGGATTGAAGACCGCTGAGAATAATTCGCCGGGCGTGTCGTTGAACTGCGCGCCGGCCAGCACCATGCTCGGCTGGGTGCGATTGAGCGACATGCGCGTCCAGGGAATGTCCATGGCCGCCGGATTGGGCAGCGCCAGTACGCCGATCGCGCCTGCGGCCTTCAGCGCCTTCCATCGCTCCGCCAACGATTGATAGTGAGAGGCGAGCGCGGTGGGCATGGAGGCCGGAGATCCCGCGAAGGTCACCGCGATCTTGCCTTTGAGGTCCAGGCCCGCGAAATCGTCATACCCCAAGTCGGGCACCCGGATGCCGTAGCCCACGAACACGAGTGCGGCCTCGACTCGCGGCGCGAGGTCCGCGCGCGTGCTGAAATAGGCTTCCTGCCCGAGCGTGAGCGGTTGTTCCTTGCCGTCGCGCAACAGCACGAGACTGGAATCCGCCTCCACCAATTCGCGGGAGACGAGATCGATGGGCTGGTAATAGCCTTTCGATCCCGCCGAGGCGATTCCCAACGCCTTGAGACGGCCCACCATGAATTCCTGAGCGCCGCGCTCGCCGGGGCTGCCGGTGTTGCGGCCCTCGAATTTGTCGTCCGCCAAGATGGTGACCGTGTCCCACCACGAATGGCCGTCGAAGTGTTCACCCGCGTGCGCCGCGCCCGCCAGGACCATCAGACACAGCAGAACGAAGTGGTGTCGCATGGTGATTCCCCCGTTGTTATTCGCTGTTGAGCAGTATAGCCGCGCGCGGGGCAGCGTCTCACCCTGCGTTTTTTCGGGCCGCCGCGGCGCTCTGTGACGTACGTCACATGTCGCCGGCTTACGACGTGCCAATTCAGAGACAGTTGCACGCGTGCCGGCCGGGGGATGAAGTGCGCGCAAGCACAACGGGCCGAGGCGCACATGAAAGAGATGATTCCAGGGATGTTATTTCGAGGATCGCCCATGCGCCGCGGGTTGCCGCTGATGCTGACGTGCATGTTCGCATTGGCCGGCTGCTTCGGCGACTCCAGCCAAAACGCCGGCATCGCGAGCATGGTGGCCGCATCAGCCACGCCGGCCGCGACGCCGGCTGGCTCGGCCACGTCCCCCCGAGGGGCCGCCGCTCCCACCACCTCGAAGCCGGCTGCTTCTTCCACATCGACGCCGGCCTCGCCCGCCTCGCCTGCCACGCCGCCCGTGACCACGCCAGCCGTGATCACACCGGTCGTGATCACGCCCAACCCCGCGCCGGGCATGAGCACGCTGGCGTTCTCCGCCGCGACCTTCGCGGTGGCGCAGGGCGCCGGCGGCGTTACCGTCGCGGTCACACGCTCCGGCAGGGCGAGCGGCACAGCGAGTGTGCAGTACGCGACCAGCGATGGCAGCGCCGTCGCCGGTGCCGTGTACCAGGCGTCGAGCGGCACCCTCGAATGGGCGCTCAACGACACCACCGCGAAAAGCTTCACGGTGCCCCTCAGCAACGCGACGCCGTTCGCGGGAACCCGATCGTTCAACGTGGTCCTGTCCCATCCGAGCGCGCAGGCCGGGATGGGCGCGCCCAGCAGCGCGACCATCACGGTCACGGGCGACGCCACGGCCGGTGACCTCAAGTTATCGGCCGCCAATTACTCGGTGGCCGAGAACGCCGGCTCGCTCACGGTCACGGTGTCGCGCACGGGCGGCTCTGCGGGTGCGGTGAGCGTGGCCTATGCCACGGCCAATGGCACCGCCCAGGCGGGCACGAACTACACGAACACCCACGGCACGCTCAATTGGGCGGCCAACGATGCGGCCTCCAAGACCTTCACGGTGGCGATCAATCCGGCCGCCGCCTTGACCAGCAGCGCCGCCTTCACGGTCACGCTGTCGGCCGCGGCGGGCGGCGCAGCGCTCGCCACCCCCGCGATCTCCACGGTTACGATCACGCCGGTGACCGCCCCCGGCGGCAGCGCCATCAAGGTGGTCGGCAATCATCTCGTCAACCAAAACGGCAACACCGTGCAATTGCGCGGCGTCAACGTGAGCGGTCTCGAGTTCGTCGCCATCGGCGGATGGGATCCGGGCAACCCGTGGGGTTCACAGTCCGGCGATCCCACGCCGAACTGGGCCACGATCAAGAGTTGGGGCGCGAACTCCGTGCGCCTGCCGCTCAATGAGGCTTCGTGGCTGGGCCTGTCGTGCATCGACGTCGGCGGCAACGCCGGCAAGGCGGGCGCCACCATCAACGCGGATCCGGGCGGCAATTATCAGGCGACCGTGGAACAAAGCGTCGCCGATGCCACCGCAGCCGGTCTGTACGTGATACTCGACTTGCATTGGGGTGCGCCGAACGACGGCGCCACGCCCGCGTGCCCGACCACGCAGAATCCGATGGCGGATGCCGATCATGCGACGGCGTTCTGGACGTCGGTGGCCAATCAGTTCAAGACGAATCCCGCGGTCATTTTCGAATTGTTCAACGAACCGTTTCTCGACGCCACCGCGCTGGTGGGCA
>JBEKYO010000061.1:0-25058 GCA_049510875.1 Steroidobacteraceae bacterium | reverse complement strand
CGTGGTGCTGAGCTTGTCCACCGTCAGCGTGTCCGAGGCGGCCGTGGCCACTGCTCCCTCGCTGGTGACCTTTAGCTTCGAGCCCACCGTGGTATCGCCAAAGGTCGTGGTGCTGCCCGCGCCTCCGGTGGTCAACGTGGTCAGCGTCGTGCCGATCGTTCCCGATACGTCCATTGCCCCTCCAGAGGTCAGGGACACCGCCCCGGAGCTGTCCAGGATCGCGGTCAAGGCAGTCGTATCCTTGAGTGTGATCGCACCCCCATCGGCCGTCACGGCACCCGTGAAGTCGTCCTTCGCGCCCGTCAACGTAATGGCGTCGATGCCGGCGTTCAGGGTGCTCGTCCCACTCACATCGATCGATGAGCCCTTGAGCTGCGTGATGGCCCCGGTCTGCGAATCCACATTCAGCGCTGCGGCCTCGAGATTGCCCAGCACCACCCCTCCGCTCGCTGCTTGAATCGAGAGGCTCCCCCCGACATCGATCTTGCCGCCGGTCTGCTGGAAGCCCGCCGTGCTCAGGTTTCCCGTGGTATCGAGCTTGCCCGCCGCCATGATGAGGTTGCCGCTACTCGTCAGCGAACTCAACCTAGTCGTACCTGGCACCCCGCCGTCGTAGGTCACCGTCACGCCCGCCGGGATCGTCACCGCAGCGACGTTCGAATAGTCCGGAATCGCTCCGCCCGTCCAGTTAGATGCCGTCGACCAGTTCCCGCTCGCACCGCCCGTCCACGCTACGCTCGCCAGTTGCGTGATGCTGAGCGGCGCGCTCGCGTAGCTCAAGATGTAGCCCTGCTGATTCGAGTATAGGCCTCCGGGGGTGATCAGGTAGCTGCCCACGTTGGCCGCGCCCTGAGAGGTGCCGCTGTAACTCACCGCCCCCAGGAGATTCTCGTTTGGCGCGACCGAGTACGTCACGCCATTACCGCCGCTGAACGCCGCGCCGTTGTAGCTCTGCGTCACAGCGTTCGCCGTCACCGTCAGTGGCGTCATGAACGAGCGCAGCAATGGGTATGTGTAGCCGCTGTACATCACCCAGGTGTTGGTGAAATCCCAGTTGGGATTGACGTTGCCGTTGGCCGAGGTGGCGGAGGTGAAATTCGCCTGATTCTGCATGTTCGCGGTCGTCATGCCGGTGCCGCCCGCCGAGAGCGTCTGCCCCGAGGTCGTGACATCCCAGAAGCTGCTGCTGACCGTGCCGAAGTTGAGCCCCACCAGCCCGCCGACCCAGCCGCTACCGCTCACGCTTCCCGCCGCATAGCTGTTGCTGATCGCGCCCTCGTTATTGTCGCCGACCAACCCACCGACTATCACGCCGCTGCCGTGCACAGACCCCGTCGCATAGCTGTTGCTGATCGTGCCGTACTTGGCGAATCCCACCAGTCCGCCGGCATCGCTAAAGCCACTAATGCTGCCGCTCACCACGGGTCCCGACGCATAGCTGCCGCTGATGGTGCCGTACTTGGAGGATCCCACCAGTCCGCCGACATACTCTTGACCACTCACGCTGCCCGACGCATAGCTGTTGGTGATCGTGCCGTTGGAATTGCGGCCCACCAGCCCGCCCGAATAGGTGGAACCGGTCACGGAGCCCGTCGCGTAGCTGTTGTTGATCGTGCTACCGCCGTAAGTAGCCCCCACGAGCCCGCCGACGGAGCTCGAGCCGTTCACGCTGCCCAGTGCGTAGCTGTTGCTGATCGTGCCGCCGTTGTAACCCACCAGCCCGCCGACATAGCTGCCGCCCGTCACAGACCCCGCCGCGTAGCTATTGCTGATCGGTCCGTAGTTGGCGCCCACCAGTCCGCCCACCTGAACGTCGCCAATCCCGTGGGCGTCCGCGCTACCAATCACATTGCCCGTGGCATTGCTGTTGCTGATCGTGCCGAAGTTCACGCCCACCAGCCCGCCCACGTACTCAATACCGTTCACACTGCCCCTCGCATAGCTGTTGTCGATGGTCGTGTTATTGCGCCCCACCAAACCGCCAACACCGCTTGCACCGCTCACGGGCCCCATCGCGAAGCTGCTGCTGATCGTGGCGCCGTAGTTGGCCCCCACCAGCCCGCCGACGTTGTAAGAAGTAGTACCACCGGTCACGGGCCCTGTCGCGTCGCTGTTGCTGATCGCGCCACCGTAGGTGTAGCCCACCAGCCCGCCAAAGGCGCTGGATCCATTCACCTGCCCCGTCGCAAAGCTGAGGTTGATCGCACCGCCGGAGTTGTAGCCCACCAGTCCGCCAACGTAGTTGCTCCCGCTCACATTTCCCGTCGCATAGCTGTTGCTGATCGCGCCACCGGAGTTGTAGCCCACCAGCCCGCCGACGTAGTTGCTTCCGCTCACGGCCCCCGTCGCGAAGCTGCTGATGATCGTGCCGCTGGCGAAGTTGTAGCCCACCAGACCGCCGACAAATGCGCCGGTAGCGGTCACAGAGCCCTTCGCGTAGCTGTTGCTGATTGTCCCGCCATAGTTGTGGCCCACCAGCCCGCCGACATAGGTACTACTGGTACCGCTACCGCTCACGTTCCCCGTCGCGTAACTATTGCTGATCGTGCCGCCGCCGTAGATCTCGCCCACCAGCCCGCCGATATTATTGGCTTTGCCACTCACCGCGCCTGCTGTATAGCTATTATCGATCGTGCCGCCGATGGTGTAGCCCACCAGGCCGCCGGCGTTATCGTCGGTACTGCTCACGGACCCGGACGCATGGCTGTTGCTGATTGCGCCGCCCAAGTTGTAGCCCACCAGGCCGCCTGTGACGAATACTCCGTTCACTGGCCCGGTCGAATAGCTGTTAGTGATGGTGCCGTAGTTGAGCCCCAGCAACGCGCCTACGTCGCCGCCGCCGATGAAACTGCCACCGCTCAGGCCTAGGTTCGCAATGACTGCAGTCGAGCCTGCCACCCCGAACAGGCCCACAGGGCCGGATGTCGGTAGATCGATGCTGAGGCTGCTGACGGTATGGCCCAGTCCATTCAGAGTGCCCACAAAGGGAGTGCTTGAACTGCCGATCGGCGTAAAGCCCGCCCCCGAATTCCAGGCTGCGGTCGCGGCGGCATTGATATTGCTCCCCAGCGCATAATGCCCGGAGAGGTTGCCGTTTATGCCTTGCAGATCCGTCCCGGTGGTGCTGCCCGCGGATCCTAAATTGTTAATCACCGTGTAGGGGATGCCGCCGATCTCGAGCGCGGTGGTCGAGGTGGGCGATACCGCGGGTAAGTTGATGGTCGCGCCCGCACCCAAATTGAAAGCACCTGTGCCGCTGGCGCTCTCCGAGCCGTTGGCGGTATTCGGATTGATGATGATCCCCGCCCCCGAGCCCGAGGCCGTGATGCTGCCGTTCACATTCACGTTGTTCGCGGCGGTGAGCGTGAGCGTTGTATTCGCGCTCCACGACACCGTGTCGTTCACGTTAATGTTGCCGCCGCTGCCGCCCCCGGTGACCGCCGATTGGCCCGTGCTGCTCAGGATCGAGAAGTTCGTCGTGTTGAGGTCGCTCGACAGCGCCGCGCCTGTGATGTCCCCACCGCTCGGTGCGACGGTAAAGTCGGTCGGATCGATCAGCCAGCTGCCAGTCTGGCCCTGCAACGCCTGCGTCGTCACCCGGGCGCCGTCCGCCACCTCCACATGAGCCGCACTGGTCTCGATGAACCCGCCGTTCCCTTCGTTGGGCGCACTCGCATCGAGCGTGCCGCCCACATTCACTGTTCCGCTCTGCATGCCTCCGAGCAGCGTGATCGTGCCCTGATGCTCATCCACCGTCCGGGCCTCGATCACTCCCGTGTTGTTCACCACGCTCGCCAGCAGTGCATCCTTTGCCCCCGCCGTCATGATCACCTGCCCGCCATTGGCCTCCATCAGTCCGCCGTTCGCCGCAAGGCTCCCGAGCACGCTGCCATCGACCTGCAGGTGCACGAGACTATTGCCACTGAAGGTGAGCGTGACCGCATTGCCCGCCCCCAACGCCACCGTGCCGAGCTGCGCCGTGACTACTCCTTGATTGCTCACGTGATTGGCCAGAAGCGCCACGTACCCGCCCGGCGCCGCACTGATCGTGCCCTCATTGAGCACGCTCCCCGTCCCCGTCCCGGTAAAGGAGCGCGCACTGCCGGCAAGGCTCGCATCACTCAAGTCCAGGGCCGAGGCCACCAGGCCTCCGACATTGACCTGCGCACCCTCGCCAAACACCACACCGTTGGGGTTGATCAGATACACCTGGCCGTTGGCATCGAGGTGTCCCAGGATCTCACTCCCGCTCGAGCCTCCGATCCGGTTGACCGCGATTGCGCTCGCATTGGGCTGGATGAAGTCCACCGTCTGATTGGCCCCCACATTGAAGGAGAGCCAGTCGATCGAGAGGTTCTCGCTCGATTGATGAATGTTAGTGCTATTGCCCGATTGGCTGATCGAGCCCTGGCCACCGACGATCTGTCCGCCCGTGGGCCCGGCCTGTGCCAGCGGTCCCCACACCAGCGCGCAGGCGGCCATCGCCGCGCCGCTCGCCGCCTTCACCCGCGCCGCCGCACGCGCGCGCCCACACTTGCCCCGGCCCCGCGCCGTCTCCGCCACCGGTACCCACGCGCTGCGCACCTGGCTCCAGACCAACCGATAGATCCGATTCATCGAGGAGTGATCGTTCATGGTGTCATGTCCTGGTTGATCCCGGTACGCATCGTTGCGCCCGGCCAGCTCGAATCGGGCTTGGCGCACAACGTCGGACCCCTAACCCATAGATCGTTATTCAGGTTCCAAACCCGACATGTATTGATCGTCCCGGAAGGGGTCCCGTGATCGCCGCCCAGACCAGCTCTGCCCAAACCACCCTGAAAAATGTCAGGCCGCATTAACGATGCTGGAAAGTGCCTGGCGGCAGTCGATCGTATTTTGGTTGATCGACACAGGAAGACTTAATTTCCGACACGCGGATTTTCAGCCTTGGACGCAGAAGAGTACTTCTGACTAAATCAATGCCTTGCGGCGTCTGCCAACGCCAAAATGTAGTCCAAAAGGTGCTACAGCGTCTCAGGAAGCGATAAATTGGTCCAAAAATTACTACAGTAAAAAATCCGTTCGCATGGCTTGGCTGACGCTACGCACGGCGCACTAATCGCGTTGGCGGTCCGTAGCGCCCCTAGGATCTTGCGACGGCTTGACATCAATGACCTCGCCACGACTGCCTACAAGAGAGATTTCAATCCCGGCCATGGCGCATCGCGGCGCAAGGCGCTGGGCCAGACGCCGGGTGCTATCCGTAAATGGCACGATCTCAACCTGTCGACCTCGTGAAGCCGTCGCCATCAGCATACCGACTGTCTCGCAGAGCCCCTTATAGAGCCGTGACACTTGCCCGGGGTGTCGCGTGTTGATGATGCCGCCCTTACACTCGGCTGAGATGGTGCAGTCGCCGATCTCTGTTACGACGTCCCCGAGCCCCGATCTGGGATCGACGGTGATCGTTTGACCGGCAGGATTCCGGTAGGCACCGCCGTACGCTGTGCTGCCGAGGCTGGAGACCTTCGCGAATTGCCGAAGGAGCAACCAACGGGCAAAGTCGAACTGCTTGCCATGCTCGCCGTCAGGATGGATGCAGACGTCCCGCGCCCCTTGCGTACGCAGCAAATGCATGGCGTAGGCGAACATCACGGCGCCTTCGTAAAGATGACGCTCCTGCGCGCCTTCGTGCTTGCCAACACGGTTTGGCGGGGGCTCAAGCGTAGTCACAAGATCGTCGAAGTCCAAGCCGCACCCCCGGTTAAACTTTCGTCAGCTCAAAATTCCGACGACGCCTATGTGCAATCCTGTGCAGAAGGCTTTAAGCACGAGCTTAATAGAGGTCTTAAACGAGGCAGGGAGGGAATTTAAGACCGTTATTAGCTCATTGAATTTAAAGCCATTTTCGAGAATCCGAATAATGTTACCCTCAAATCGACCCGTAAATGGCGTGGCTGTTGATGGACATCGGTGGACGTTAATCGTCCTGCCGCCGAGGTCAAGCTTCGAGGACGTATCCCAGAGCTTTGTAGCCTTTCTCGCGCTTCGCGGCCATTCGTGCGAGCACGGGCACGGCTCGGTCGACGTAGTCGTACACGATGACCTCTCGCTTTCCGTCGTGATCACGATGCAGGCGACCGACGTATTGCGCCAGTGTCCCGGTCCATGAAATTGGCATGACGAGAAAAAGCGTGTCGAGGCGGGAATCGTCAAATCCTTCCCCGAGATAGCGCCCGGTTGCGAGCACCAATCGCTCCCCACTTCCGCCGGGTTGCAGGCTCGCGTGCGCACTACGAAGTTCCCCGGCTGCCATTCCTCCATGCAGGACGACGAGATTCCGAGTAAATCGCTCAAAGCGCGCTCGAAGCGTTTCAAGATGATCGCGCCGCTCAGTCAGGATCAGCGGACACCGGCCCGCTTCCAGTGCAATCAGGACGTCATCGAATATCTCCGAATTGCGCTTGTCATCACTACCGAGCGCAGAATAGATTGCCGGCATGGACATTGGTGATCCTTCCAGCTCCGGCGGCAACCTGAATTCCGTGTTGCGAATGCGGACCTTATGATGGAAGCCGCGCCGCGAGGCTTGGGACTTGGGGTCCACGCGATGACGCACCGGTCCGCACTGCATGAAGATGATCGGATGGTGCCCATCCTTGCGGGTCACTGTCGCAGACAGTCCCAACACGTACCTCGCCTTAGAGCGCCGCGCGACCGATTCGAAGCTAAACGCGGACAGATGATGACATTCATCCACGATGAGATGACCGTACCCAGCGATCTGATCCGACACCTCCGCCTTGCGCACGAGACTTTGTATCAATGCAACGTCGATTCGACCGGTGGGCTTACGGCGACCGCCACCGATCGTACCCACATCACCAGTGTCCACCGACAAGAACCGCTGCAGGCGCTCGACCCACTGCTTCAGCAACTCCTTGCGGTGCACCAGCACGAGCGTGTTGATTCGCCGGTCGGCAATCAGTGCCGCGGCGACCACGGTTTTGCCGAAGGCGGTCGTCGCCGCCAGAACACCACAGTCGTGCCGCGACAGTGCATCAAATGCGCTTCGTTGGTCATCCCGAAGGGTACCCAGAAAGCGGTAGTCGAGTTTCGCGCCAGTCTCCCGTAAATCCTCTATGTCAACCTCAATATCGTGCGATCGCAGCAATTCGAGCGTCTCTTCGAAGCAACCGCGTGGCAGCGCCAAGTGATTCCTATGCAGCGACGCGCAGGAGATGATTCGTGGCTTGCCGAATGCCGGCAAGCGCATCGCCTGTGCTCGGTAAAACTCAGGATTCTGAAATGCCGCCAATCGAATTAGCACAGCGACCATGGAAGGTGGAAGCGCCGCACGATCTATATAAATGTCATCCGACAAGACAATCTTGACGCGGTCCGGAAGTGGCTCCGTCACGCGGTCGGGCGAGTGCCGCAGCGATGGAGCCTGCCGCCAGGGCTCATCACCATTCTCTTCGGCGACAGGCATCCGAACGCCTAGGACACGATCACGGGCTTCCGCCTGGCGAATGAAATCGTGGAGTGCCTGCGGCGCGAGACGGGAAAGCGAGCTAAGAAATGCCCATTGATCCCGGTGAGGAAGAAGGTTGTCATCCACGAAGACGCTGTTGCCGTAATCGCGTGCACGCCGCTGAAGTGGCAGTGCGATGAGATTGCCAAAACCACCTCTCGGCAAGGTATCCTGGCTGGGGAACATTCGATCGTAGGACGCGAATCCCACTTCTGGTCGACGTTGCAGCGTTTCGGTCAATAAGGTGGCGCCCAACTCGCGTGCATCTCTAGCTGGAATAGGCTGCGAAAAGAAGATCCAGACGTGGCCACCCTTGCCAGATCGAGACCGCTCGAGCGAAGCGGGAACCGAGCTCAGACGACACGTCTCAATATAGGCGAGAGCATCGACTGACCAGTCGTCTCCGTCGAAATCCACTGCCAGAAACCAGCAGGTTTCATCGCCCCGGACCGGATACACGCCAGCCACAAAATCCGCGTTGCTAGATCGGCCTGGATCGGTCCCGCGCAGATGACGGGCGATTACGTTGTCCGACAAAGGAATGAAGGCCTGGTTCGGGCACTCGCCGCATTTCACCTGTGGTTTGCCGCAAATGCCTTGTACCCATTCATTCGCGCAGGCAGGCGCATAGCCTGACTTCCCGGTATTTCGATTTTCCCATCGCACCGGAAACACTTCCGATCGACCGCCAAACAGTCGACGAAACAGTGTGATTTTCTCCGCAGCGGTCGACTTGGCGGTTATTGACGAGTCGCTGCCGCAAACTAAAGCCCGCGCGTTTTGCGCCTGCAGCCGCTCCAACTGTTCGTTCAGCGCACTGCGTTCCGCCTCCAGTTCTGCAAGGCGTGCGCATATCGAATCAATGTCACGTGCCATGCCCATCCAAGTATGCCGCAATTAGCCAGTCGCCTCGATTTGATCGGTTCGGTTTCAGTCAGCGCGTACCGCAGAACATGGGTCTGCCGGCTATGCCACTGTGACGGATTTCATCCTTCGGTAACAAGGCATACCCAGGTACTTTACTATCATACGCAATCTGCGTATAGTGCCATCATGCGTGCGTTGTTCGTCGAATTACCGGCTTTCGAGCGACTGCGCAATGAATATCTCGATGATGAGAGTTTCCGAGCGATGCAGAACGCCCTGATGGATGATCCGTCAGCGGGCGATGTCATTCAAGGGACAGGTGGTCTTCGCAAGCTTCGCTGGACGGACAAGCGGCGCGGAAAGGGCAAGCGCGGCGGCCTGCGAGTTATATATTTCTACTGGGTCCGTGGATTGGAGTTCTGGCTATTCACTCTGTACGACAAGAATGAATTGAGCGATTTATCGAAAAAGGATCGGGCAACGCTGGAGAGTCTCTTGAAGATCGAATTGAAGATGAGGAAGTAGGTATGAAAAAAAAGCGCAATTTGATGGCCGAGTTGACAGAGGGTTTTCTGGCGCTGGCCGATCAGCGAGCCGGCAAGCGCACTCTGCGCACCCATGTCGTTCAAACCAAGGCCACACCAAAAATGTCCGCAAAGGAGCTATCGGCCCTGCGTGAACGTATGAACTTATCTCGAGCCTTGTTTGCAAAATATCTGCGGACCAACGTACGTACTCTTGAAAACTGGGAGCAAGGGCGCGCGCGCCCCAACGCCCAGGCAGCATTGTTGATCCGCATGGTTGAGAGGTATCCTGACACGGTCGAAAGATTGGCGAAGATCTGATCATTCGAAATATAAATAACTAATATAATCAATAACTTAAGATGGCCAGGGAGACCCGTGACCTATTGAGTGATGAGATACATCGATGGTTGTGACTGTCTATTGAGGACTTCGGCTACCCCCGAAGTGACCCCGAGTCCGAACCCTGCGGCGCTGGGTAAAACCAGGCCAGACGGGTTACAGAATTTTTGCAAGTTCCCGCCCACATACTGCGTTGAGGTCAAGCGGTGCCTGGTGTACCGCGAACAACCGGAATCTCAACGTGTTCAAGCAAGGACGCGGCATCACTCTGCACTCCGCCGTCAGCCGCATCTGGCAACTCGTCCCAGATCCACATGCTGTTTGCGCGCCAAAGGTCGTATTGATTTTGAGCGGTTGATGGCAATCCTTGCTGGGCGAATACGGGTGAACATTGCTGGTTTATGCCACGGCCGCCGCAAATGCGGCAATCAAATCGCCTGGGAGTGGATGGTGGCGTCGCCAGATGATAGCCGTGGGCGGCTCCGATTCCTGTTTCATGAGCATCGTGCAGGTCCGAGAAAAGAAAGGCGCGCCCGTCCCTTTGCGGTAAATGGAAGGTCGAATAAGCCATTGTTTTCTCTAGTCACTGTTATCGTAATTTAGCTACGATAATAAACAATTATCTAAATTGAACTTGCATTTGAAAAATAATCTATAATCGTAGTATGGCTACGACTAATAGACAAAAACTAAACCTCCTGTACACCCAGCTGCCATCGAGTGCTCCGTTCACAGCAGCGGCGTTGAGGACTCTCGGGATATCGGCCGACTTGGCCGTACATTACGCCCGGTCAGGCTGGCTGACTCGCTTGGCGCGTGGAGTGTATTGCCACAAGGGCGACGCTCTCTTGCTGAATCCAAGCTTGCGCCTGCTCGAGCAACAGATTGCCGGATTGCATGTCGGCGGCAAATCAGCGTTGGCATGGTATGGCATAACCCACTATGTCTCACAGCACAGCGCGCTGCATCTATATGGGTGGGCCGCAGCCCGCTTGCCCGGTTGGTTTGTAGAGAGATTCCCCGCCGAGTACCACCGCAAACGCCTGTTCGACGAACGCCCCTCGAAGATGATGAATGTAACTCAGCTCGAGAAACGGCTTGATGCACCTCTCGTATCGGCGCCGGAGCGCGCGTTTTTGGAGCTACTGAGCGAAGTCGGCGTACGCCAGCCCTTGCAGGAAGCGAAAGAACTGGCGGAGAGCGCGCACACCTTGCGTGCCGATGTCCTCGAGAAACTGCTGGAACGCTGTTCTAGCATTAAAACGGTGAGACTGTGCTTACGATTGGGTCGCGAGCTCTCGCTCCCGTGGAACTCGAAGTTGACGCCCGCGCGGCTACCGACTGGCAGCAATCGTCCCTGGGTCTCGCAATCCAAAGACGGTCTATTGGTGCTCAGGCCGTGAATCAATTTTATGTTGATGCCGCCCGATTACTTATCCAAGTAGCACCCGTCGTCTTCGAGAGTGGAGTGTTCGCGCTCAAGGGCGGCACGGCCATCAACCTCTTCGTACGCGACATGCCGCGCCTATCGGTCGACCTCGATCTTGTATTCCCAGATCATTCGCTTCCTCGAGATCAGGCTTTGGCTCAGATCAATGAAGCCATTCGCCAGGCTTCCTCACGTCTAAAGACCCGCGGATTTCAGGTTCGCACCGTTACTGCGACCGGGGCCGGCGAAACGAAGATTCTGGTACGACGCGGAAACATTGAGATCAAAGTAGAAGTCAACTTCGTCTTGCGAGGGACGGTGTATCCGGTAAGTCTTGCATCGCTTTCCGCCAAGGCGCGTGAAATTTTGCAAGGCGAGATCGAGGTTCCAATGGCATCGATTACTGGTGTAGCTTGGGTTTGCTCCCCTCATTCACCGACCAATTGGAGCAGCTTTTTACCTTGCAGCCGCTCGAGCCAGCGCAACACTGCCTTGCCGCGACCGATGGTCTCCAGACGCACCGTGCCGTCGGCGCGCACCGCAATTTGGGTTTTAATTCGACGACCGCGAATGTAATCGGCATCGAAGTGCAATTCTCCGCGCACAAATCTCAATCCCTCGATGAAATCCGCGACGTTGAATTCGTCCTTCTCGTGATAATCTTTCATAGATAGGTTGCGGGGTTTCGCCTCGTCAAAAGACAACACGCCGAGCGCAAACATGAATCCGAAAGCACCCCACTCGGCAGTGTCCTCCGCCACGTCGTCCTCGTCTTGGTCGTCCTCGCCCTCTTCCGGGACAAATTTGAGCAACACCCGCATGCCGAATTCCGCTTCGTCGTGCGCCGGCAGCACTTCCTCCTCGACGATGCGAAAACTGACGAGCGTGCCTGTCTTGAGGAGGTTCGCTCCGATCAAATACGCATCATTTGCCATGGGCTCTCCGATTGATCTGGATTCACGACAGCGGTCTGATTGGCCATGAATAGTCTGACGCAAATGCCGCGGAAGATCGAGCAGGCAAAATCCCCGTTGCAGGAGGTCAGTCGTCAGCTTGCCAAGATTGGATCGTCGGGATTATTCGCGACGCGCCTGACCGTCGCCGCCGGCGCTCTGCACCTCGAGGTTAAAGGCGTGGGTAAGATCCGGTTCCCCATCACGCCGGGAATGGCGCGGCGCCTATGCGCGGTCGCCAAGCCCGCCCGGCATGGCTACAAGGACGAAACACGCCTGGACCCGAAGGTGCGCGACACGTGCGAGATCACCAAGAGTAGGATCTCCATCGACGAGTCCCGGTGGATGGATACCTTCTCTACACAGCTTGATTGTATCTGCCGCGGCCTCGGGTTACCCCCAGGATGCAAACTCAAGGCAGAGTTGCACAATATGCTGGTTTACGGGCCGGGCCAATTCTTCGCCCCTCATCAGGACTCCGAAAAGACGGACGACATGATCGGCACCCTGGTCGTGAACCTGCCTTCACACTTTACCGGCGGCGCGATGTCGATCCAGCACCACGGCGCCAAAATGCGCGTGGGCGGTTCCGACAAGCGGCTCACGTTCATCGCTTTCTATGCCGATTGTCACCATGAAGTCCAACCGATCAAGCAAGGCTATCGCATCGTTCTGACCTACAATCTGTTGCTCGAGCACGAAGCCGCGGGTGCGGGGGCGCCGACGGCCGCGACTAACACATTGACCGACGCCGTTCGAGTATTCTTTGCGACCCCCATTCCAGCGCGGTGGAGTGGCGATCGCCATGGGGGGAGTCCTCCAGATCGTCTCGTTTACCTGCTCGACCATGAGTACACGCAGCGTGGGCTTAAGTGGAGTCGTCTCAAGAGTTCGGACGCCCGGCGTGCCATGGCGTTACAGGAAGTCGCACGGCAACTCGATTGCGAGATCTTCCTCGCCTTGGCAGACGTCCACGAGACCTGGTCCTGCGAGGACGACTATTCAGGCTACTCCGACTATGACCAACGATACTACAGGGATGACGATGCCGATGAGAGCGAGGATGGCGACGCACCGGGTGAGCCATCGGATCCGGAACTGACCGAGCTCATTGACAGTGACGTCGAGCTACGCCACTGGCTCGGGGCCGGCGGTCGGTGGGAATCGGTCGCCGCCCGCGTCGATGCCGCAGAGCTGTGCTACAACAGACCCTCCGCGGATCTCGAGCCGTTCGAGTCTGAGCACGAGGGCTACACCGGAAACGCCGGAAACACCGTCGAGCATTGGTATCATCGCGCGGCTGTGGTTCTCTGGCCGCGGGAACGGACGTTCGTCATTCGTGCGAAGGCGTCTCCCCGGTGGGGGATTGGCGAGGTCGCCAAGACTCTCCGGGCGCGAAATCCCGCAGCTGCGATCGCCATGGCGCAACGTCTGGTGCCATTTTGGGAGAATGCCGTACCACAGAACGAAAAGTCTTCCTTGTTCGATGCCACTCTGAAGGTTGCCGCAAAGTTGGCCGAGCCGAGCACTGCCGCTGCATTGCTGCAACCTTTTGCCCTCACGGCACTGCAGGCGAAGGCGGCGCCGCGACTCGCGGATTTATTCGACTCCTATGGACTCGAGTGGTGTCGAACCCTGATGGAGACCTGGGCCTCGAAGGAGAATCACGAGCGGCCGCAGACTCGACTCTCATGGATGGACTCCACGCTCCCGTTCCTGTGCCGAGCATTGTGCGCAAGCGACTCTTCGGCGGTCAGGGAACTCGCTGGTTGGATCCTCTCGGAACAGTGGTCATGGCTGCTCGAGCGCTCAAGGCAGATTCGGCAGTACGTCTCGCCAAAGGACATGACACGCGAGATGGTCGGCCTCTGTAAGCCGATGTTGCGGGTCATCGAGAGCAGTCGCGCCACGCAGCAGCCTGACCTCTCGGCCCGCGTGATCGCATTCCTGACCGCCGATGCTGTCGGGCTTCCTGTACAGGTTTCAATCGGCTTTCTGCGAAATGCCAAGGAGCTTTTCGCACCGACTACGCGAAAGAATTGGGGCCTGCGTCCGGTACATGCACACTGCTTGCAGGTCGTCGCGGGGCGGCTTGATGAGCCGATTCGCGCAAGCACCGATTGGTCGATTTGGACCCTGATTCGCTGCTCCTGTCGCCTGTGCGAAACCTTGACGCAATTTCTGCAAGCGTCGGATAAGATACGGTACGAGTGGAAGCTGGCAAAAGATCATCGCTTGCACGTTCACCGACTCATTGATGCGTACGATTTGCCGATAACACATACGACGCGACGAACAGGCAGTCCGTTTACGCTCGTCTTGGCGAAGACAGCCGCCCTATTTGAGCGCGACGCGGCTGAACGTCAAGGCTGGCAGCAAGAATTGCAGTGGCTAAAAAAAACGACAGCTGATTTCTGAGGGTGTAGATACTCAGTGTTCTCGGGTAAAACGGCCGAAGCAACCCGGAATTCGACCGCCGTTGCTGCAATCGACGTGCGACGGACCTGCCGCCCTGACGCCAAGTTTTGGTCGCGGTGCTGACGCCCGTCGACAGGTCGTGCTCCTTGTCGAGCTGCCGCTCGTGGCCAGGGAGACCCGCGACTCATTGAGTGATGAGATACATCGACGGTTGTGACTGTCTATTGAGGACTTCGGCAACCCCAAAAATTACCCCAAAGCTGAACTTCGGATATGGTTCAATTCCGCGCCTGAAGGCGGTGTGGGCGCGTGCGATCGGTAAGTATCTACGTTCCAGCACCCCCCCTCGCCAATCCGGATTCTTGGCAGCACTCGAAACACCGCGCGCATCATCAAGAATCCATAACATATCCGAGAGACCTGTATCCCGTTTCGCGCTTTGCCGCCATGCGGGCGAGCACTGGTACCGCTCTGTCCACGTAGTCATACACGATAACTTCCCGCTTGCCATGATGGTCACGATGCAAACGGCCAACATATTGCGCCAATGTACCTTTCCACGACACGGGCATGACCAGAAATAGCGTGTCGAGACGCGAATCGTCGAACCCTTCGCCCAAGTAGCGGCCGGTTGCGAGGACTAATCGTTCATCGTTTGGCGAAGACCGCAATCTCGCCTGGGCTTCGCGACGCTCTGCGGGTTTCAATCCGCCGTGGAGCACGATGAGATTTCGCGTAAATCTTTCAAATCGTATGCGCAGCGCTTCCACATGATCGCGCCGCTCGGTCAAGATCAGTGGACATCGGCGTTTTCCAAGTGGTCAATACATCATCGAAGATCGCCGCATTTCGTGCTTCGTCGCGCCCAAGAGCAGAATAGATTGCGGGCATCGAAAGCGGCACTCCTTCCAACTCCGCTGCCAATGTACATGCAGTCTCACGGACTCTCACCTTATGAAGAAATCCTCGTCTCAACGCCTGGGACTTAGGGTCGACTCGATAGCGGACAGGACCGCACTGCATGAAGATGATAGGCTGATGTCCATCTTTACGCGTCACGGTCGCCGACAATCCGAGCCAGTAACGCGCCTTCGACCGCCGCGCTACAGACTCGAAGCTCGTTGCTGACAAGTGATGGCATTCGTCGACAATGATCTGACCATAGCCTGCTAAGGGATCCACACCGCTAGCCTTCCTAGATAGGCTCTGGAGTAAGGCAACGTCGATGCGACCCGTCGGCTTGCACCGACCCCCGCTGATCGAGCCGATCGATTCCGCTGGGATCGAGAGAAACTGCTGGAGTCGCTCGACCCACTGCTTCAACAACTCCTTTCGGTGGACGAGGACCAGGGTGCTAGTCCTACGCTGCGCGATCATGGAGGCGGCAACGACCGTCTTGCCGAATGCAGTTGTCGCGGCCAACACACCACTGTCATGCTGCGACAAGGCCGCGACCGCGGCTTGCTGCTCCGGCCGGAGTGTGCCCAAAAATCGGCAGTCCAGTTCCGTGCCATCCTCGCGCAAGTCCTCGACATCCGTTTCCACGTGATTGTCATGGAGCAGTTCAAGTAATTCTTCCATGCATCCTCGCGGCAGCCCTATATGTTTTTGGTGCAAAACCGCGCAGGATATGATCCTTGGCTTATCGTAGGTGGATCGACGCATGGCCTGCGCCTGGTAGAACTCTGGATTTTGAAATGCCGCCAGCCGAATGAGCCGTGCAACCATCGTGGAGGGAAGCGCTGTGCGATCAACGTAGATGTCTTCCGACAGAATGATCTTGACGCGGTCGGGCAGTGGCTCCGTTATCAGCGTCGGAGACTGAGTCCGTGATACCGTTTGATTCCATGGTTCGTCACCGTTTACATCCGCGATGGGCATCCTCACGGCAAGAACCCGATCGCGAACCGCCGCCGCGCCAACGAGGGAATAGATTTCCTCCGGCGTCAAACGGCCGAGGTTGGCAAGGAAGGCCCATTGGTCGTGATATGCATGGAGGTCATAATCGACGAACATGTTGTTGCCATAATCGCGTGCGCGTCGTTGAAGCGGCAGCGCGATGAGATTCCCGAAGCCGCCCTTGGGCAAGGTATCCTGGCTTGGGAAGAGCCTGTCGTACGAAGTGAAGCCTAATTCCGGGCGACGTTCCATGGTCTCGGTGATAAGTACGGCGCTCAACTGCCGGGCATCTTTCGCCGGGATTGGACGAGAAAAGAAGATCCAGACATGACCTCCGTCGCCGGATCGAGATCGTTCCAATGCTGCAGGCACCCCGCGCCGGCGACACGTCTCCAAGTATGCCAACGCATTAGCGGCCCAATGTTCTCCGTCAAAATCCGCCGCCACGAAATGGCAAGATCCATCCGGAAGTATCGGATAAACACCGACTACGAAATCGGCGCTCAGGGTATCTTTCCTACCTACGCCGCGCAAATGCTTTGCGATTACTTGATCAGATAGGGCCATGAACGCCTGATTGGAACACTCCCCGCACCTAACCTGCGGCTTTCCGCATACGCCTCGCACCCATTCATTCGCACAAGCAGGCGCATATCCCGACTTTCCGGTATTGCGGTTCTCCCAGCGAAGAGGGAAAACGTCAGTACGGCCGGAAAAAAGTCTACGGAACAACGCAATCTTCTTGGACGCGCTCGATTCAGCAGTAATTGACGCTTGGTCGGCAACCATTTCATCGGCGAGGGTACGCAGACGTAAATAGGCTTCCGGCACCGGTCGCGGCCGGAAGCGCGCGACAATGGCGCGGAAGTGATCCGAGCCACCGCGATAACCGCGCTCGCGCACCATGACGTGCAAGCGACTCGCGCATAGCTTCGGATAAGCTTTAAGCGTCTCGAGGATAAACGGGATGAAGGGATCCACTATCGATGGGCGCGTCGTCTTCTGTGCCGCCGGCACGCCGGCCTGCGCGAGCACGCGCCGCACCGTCGAGTGATGCAGCATGAGTTGCCGGGCGATTGTGCCGATCGGCCACCGTTCGGCATGATGCAGACGCAGCACCTCGGCTTCCACCGCGCGACTTATCATCGCCGCCTCTCAGCCGAAGCCCCAGCCCCGCCATGTGCGCAGTCGGGTGAACAGCGGCAGCGGCGCGTGGCAAAAATCACATCGGCCGGCAATGCGTTGCGGGTTGCGAAGTGCTTTGCGGGATTTATCGGGGGCCAACGATGCATCGGTGAGCTCAAGCGCGGCCATATCGACCGTGACCGACATCGTGAACACCGGTCCGCTCGGCGCACATCCCACATGCGTCACTTTCTCGAGCTGCCGCTCGCGCCACGCTTGCTGTCGAGCAGCATGGCGCCGCGCTCCCCGACGCGTGCGCTGGTAGCGCGCACCGGCACGACGACCAGACTCCCGGCGCGACACCGCCGCACACTCGCCGGCACAAAAAATATTGCCATGATCGCAACGGCCGCAGATGCTCACCGACACGTTGCAGCCCCGGCAGCTATACAGCCGGTAGCTCTCCTCCCGCTCTTGCACCGCACGCCCCCACAGCACTGGACAGCGCCGGGCTTCGCGGGGCTAAATGACGTGCGGCAGATCGCCCCCACAGGCATCGCACCGCTGGAGGCCCGGGGGTTTTGAACGGTTCCCGGGCCTTCTTTTGCGTGGGCGTAGGTCAGCAGCTTAGAGCGAAACGCCGCAACGCGTCGCCACGCGACAATCAGGAACAAAAATGGATGCCGGAGCTTCTGCCGCTGACCGCGGCAGACTGCGCTTCCTCTACGTCTGAAACGACGTCAGCGAAACTAAAGAAAATCCAAAATCCCCCACCCGGCCACCGGCGGTCAAAACGCGCCTATCCCCAGAATTACGCGGTTCTCAACCGCCGTTCACAGCAATGCTCGTAGCCGATTGATGAGGACGCCGCGTTCCGCCTCGACTTCGGTGAGGCGCGCTCTTGCGGAGTCAAGATCATCAAAGTCAGGAGCCGCCATATCAACTCATTTATCCGACAATTCTATGGAGCTATAATCGGCGGCAGCAACTCCAACTTCGTTGCCACGCTCCGGCAAGCGGCAATCAAATCGTTGACAAGGCGGTCGTCGATGTTGAGATCCCCTTCGTATTCCCCGAGATTGCGAACGGAATGACACTTGTCGAGCACTCGCCAGACCTCCGCGCCCAAATCAAGTGTGTGTGGCAACACTTGAAATACGATGTAGCGATTGGCCGGCCGGAATCCGTGCCAGCGCAAGGCGGCCAGGCAAAGCGCATGGGCCGCGTTGTAGGCAAGGTCGAACCGGCTCTCCAAAGAGTTCGAATTTTTTGCCGAATCTATCAACCGAGCCAATGCAGATCGCTTCAGGCCGGAAAACTCTCTCGCATCGGGCGGCTCCTTGCGCAGCGGCTTGCCGGGGCCCGTCAGGTTTTCAAGCGGCGAGGCCATCAACCTCTCCGATAACACCTAATTTGGGTTGTTCGAGGACGCGCTTGAGGAACGAATTTCCCGCACGCAGTCGACTGTTGATTTCGCTCCGCGAGTACAGCGTTGGATTGACGGTTCGTTGCAAGCGATTCGTGGCCGGCTCGAGCGCCGCATAGAGTTCGCCGTAGGCAAGCGCGTCACTCACAACCAAGAGATCGATATCGCTGCTCACGGTGTCTTTGGCGTTTGCAACGGAGCCAAAGACGAACGCCAGGTGTATTTGCCCAGCCAACGGCGCAAGTGCGGATCGCAGAACATCGACGAGACCGGACGTCTTCAGTACCAAACCCCGCAATTCGTCGAAGACCGGCGCTGACGCATTGGCCTGGTAATGTTTTTGATTGCCGATTCGCTTGACTGTCACCAGCCCCGCCGCCGCAAGCTGCGAAAGTTCACGCTGAACTGCTCCCGACCCCGAGCCGACCAAAGCGATAAGCTCGTTGGCATAGAAGCTTCGGGAATGATTGCCAAACAACACAGCCAAGACTCGTTGTTGCACTTTCGAGAATAGTGCGTCGGCGACGGCGGACACCGCCGCTGGGACGATGTCATCGTTACTTTTAGAACCCATTATAGGTATAATAATACCCAAATCGGGTATCCACAACTTCACGGTCGACAGGCTCGCCAAGACCGTAACGGGCCTCGACCTGATGCCAGCCCAATAGCAAGAAAGGTACCCCGAAATCCATGAAATTGCCGTTGACCATTTCAATAAAATTAGGGAGTTATCCTACCAAAGGATTGCGAAAATCGCTTTAAAGTTCCCCGGCGAGACCACAGAAATTTAACAAAATCAATAACTTGTGAAAATAGTGGCCAGGGAGGGAATTGAACCCCCGACACGCGGATTTTCAGTCCGCTTTCGGCGGTTCCAGGGATTTATAAATCAATCACTTGCAGCGTCTTGCCGACCCCTTCCCAGGCACACCAAGGCACAATCCTGGCACACTCAATCTGAGCTCGACACATTCCTGGCACAAGGAGACAGGCCGCCGCGCGTTGAAGCGCGCCGAGGCCCCGTCACCAATGCTATTATCTGGTTGAACTTTATATTGCTCAGGGGCTTATGCCGTGGCACGTCCGCTCGACCGCATAACCGCTAATCCCGCGATCATGAACGGGCAACCGTGCCTTCGAGGGATGCGCTTGACGGTGCGGCGCGTCGTTGAGGCCGTGGCCCTCTACCCGGATCGGAACGAGTTGAAGGCGGAATATCCCGAGCTTGAAGACGAGGATATCGCTCAAGCATTAGACTTCGCCGCCCGCAGCTTGGATGACCAAATCCTGCCGCTGGAAGCGGCTTGATCCGGCTGCTGCTCGATCAGGGGCTACCTCTCTCTACAGTCGACTTTTTACTCGGTGCCGGATGGGACGTCATGCATGCGTGCCAGCGTGGACTGGCCACCGCAAGCGACGAGGCCATTCTTCAGTTTGCGCTGGCCAACGACCGCGTGATCTGTACGCTCGACGCGGATTTTCATACATTGCTTGCGGTCTCCGGTGCATCGGGTCCGTCGGTAGTTCGAATTCGTCGCGAGGGAATGCGGGGAGCTGAAGTCGCATCCTTGCTGTTTCGAGTTTGGGGCGAGGTCGCAGAATCTATTGAGCACGGTGCGGTCGTGACGGTCACCGAGAAGGCTATTCGGCTCCGGCGGCTTCCGATCGGTGGCCATCAAGAAAAAAACGCGGCCGACTAGCGGCTTGTAACGCGATTACCAGACGAGAGCCCATGTCCACCCATCTTTATCTTTCGTTCTGGCACCTGTGCCTCGAGAATCTTCCGCAAGGTCAATTCGAACGAAGCGTCATCAGCGCTGACGACGCACGCGCAATGATCCGCGACGCCCGCACCGACAGATCGCTGTTGTGCGTCAGCAAGGAAGACCTGCTCGCGCCATATCGGACAAAAGAGCGCCGACGCCATGAAGAGCTGTGCGAGTTACTCCAGACGTCCTGCACTTTTGATATCCGCTTCGAGGATTTTCTCACGACTTTCGACGAGGAAGGCGCCTCAATTCAAAGCATCATGCCATTGGAGGTTGTGGCGCTGCGACCCAATGAGCGCATGCTGATTGTCACTTGCGACTATCGACTCATCGAGAAGACTGACGATCATGTCGACTTGGAGGGCCGATTTGCTCTGACCGCTGACTCTCTAGGCTTTCATCTCATTACGGCGCCGCCTCCTCGTGAGGCGACCGCATGCGTCGCTTCTGCCGGACTGGCCGCGGCAGCGGGAGACCTTTAATATGCCGTCCAACATCAACGAACGAAATTGAAGGCACCCACGCGTGTACCCCCACTCCTCGCGCTTGAGCACTTCTGCGGCCGAGTACTCGGCAAAGTCGAGCGCATCATCAGATCAGCTCAATCAAAGCATTTCCTACAGTAGCGGACACCGGGCGATCTTTTAATGGCTGTACGTTCACGCTTCTCGACCCGAACGGTTGTCGACTTCAAATATCTCGTACCCTGGCTGGCGGCTGATGGGCCGCTCGCATACAGCCCGACCGAACCGCCTGCGAAGGACTATTTCTTCCAGTACACATGGATTCTTCCTGAGATCTTTGATCAAACCGTAAATCTTCGCGAGCACCGCTATTTCGGTAGTCCATTCAAGGACGACGCGGCTTTCCTTTTCGACTTTTGGACCAAGGTTCGAAACGATGGCGGCGCGGCGCTTCCACGATACTGTGAACTCGGGCTTCTTTCGCCGCAGGAAATCCGCACGCCATTGGCCGCATATCGCTACGCGCGCAAGCCCTACAGCACAGCGGGTTTTGTCCTCATTCAGCATGGTAGCTATCAGTGGATCTCAGAGGAGGATCAGCCCCTAATCGAGGCTGGCGAGGTTGTGCTTTATCGAGGCATCGGCAATGCCGGCGTTTTCCGGCAGCTGCGTTTCCGGCCTGACGAACTCTCGTCTGCAAACCGTGAAATTTGGCGAAAGTATCTTGCCTTACAGGCGAAGATGCTGTCGGACTCCCTCTTATCGTTCAACACGATTCACGATCGCATCAGGCGCTGTGAGACCGCAGGCTTGCGGGATGGGACGTGGCTCGCGAACGAGTTGAGCGCCAATGCTGGGCTCGATATTCAAGCGCCCGGTTTCGCCAAGGAGCTCTGGGGGAGCGCGCAGCAGTCGTATTCCCTCGATCCGAACATGGGACAACGGAAGTTCGGTCCCTACTATGTCGCCGTGCGGACCGCACTTTCCAACATCCGCATCACCACGTTCTTCGCGGGGGAGTCGGAGGTCAAGATCGTCGATCCAAGCCGGATCCGCGAAGTGAAGCCTTTCGGATGTGACGTGCAATTCCTCGCTCCGACGGAACCGTGTGACGATACTGCTCCGGAGCTGCCATGTTGACGGTTCCTTCCAAGGCACGGTCCAGGTACTCGGATGAATCATGTTCAAAGAACACGACTGCGTTGTGCTGACCGGCGAACTGCCGGGCGAAGGTTTGTTGTCGGGCGATGTCGGAACGGTTGTCCACATCCATGGCAAAGCCGCCGCGTACGAGGTGGAGTTCGCGACGTTCACCGGAAGGACGATCGCCATCGCGACTGTGCTGCCGTCGCAGTGCCGCCCTATTGGCCACCGTGATATCAGCCATGTGCGCGAGATGCATGCTGAATAGTCCGTCCCCCTTCTATATCAACGACGCTACCTCAGGTGAGCACCGCGGCATTTATGCGGCGGGATCTCTACAATATTTCGACGCGGCCGCTTAAAATACTGGGTCGTCAGTCGAGCGACGTGAACCTGAGTGCTTCCATGGTCATCCCGTTTATCAACGTCCCTTTCACCACCATTCACCTGTATCAGAAACCTATCAGCATGCGCTTTGGCGAAAAGAAGCTCCTCGAAATTTGCCGTTCCGTGCTCAACCGCGAGCCCAGGGTCAATGAACTCTTCCTCTTCTATAACGGCAAGCGAAATACGCTCAAGCTCTTCTGGCTCGATGGAACAGGTAGCCAGGAACTGACGAAAGCGTTGCCTCGCGGTGGATTCCTGCTACCCGCTCCCAAAGGCGCAGAAATTTTCGTGAATTTGGAGCGGGCCAAGTTGGACAGCGTTTTTCGAAGTTGAAGAAGACCGGTGCGTGGAACGGCAAACCAGAGAAGTTTGTCGCTGCAGGCCGCTGACTGCCACGGACGTAAGATCGCCGCTCGCCCTGATGTCGTTACCCACTGATACAATCTCGACGGAATGAAACTCACCTCCACCAACCGCTATCTGCGCGATCCCGAGGTGCGGGAAACGACGGTGACCCGATCGGTCGCTACATCGTCAGCGATCGAGGGAATTCGGACTCCATTTGGGCACCACCCGCGCAAACCGAATCGTGGCCAAGGAAATATCGTGAATCGCTCAGAGGTATTGCACCTTCTCGCCCAAAACAAACCCGCCCTCGCGGACCGATTCGGATTGGCGAACCCGGCGTTGTTTGGCTCAATGGCGCGCTACGTCACGTTACAAAACCTCGAATAAAATCAGGTCGTGTCCACCACCCATACTGCAGAATCCTGTCCATTCTGCGACCCTCCGAAAGACCGTGTTTTTGCGCAGGATAAACTCGCGATCGCGCTGTGGGATGGGTATCCCGTATCTCCTGGACACGCGCTCATTATTCCGCGACGACATATACCGAGTTTGTTTGATGCGACTGAAACGGAGCAGTCCGCCCTTCTGGCGATGGTAAATTCGACAAAAGCCATCATCGACGAGCGTCACCGCCCCGACGGGTACAATATTGGCGTCAATGTCGGCGCGGCGGCCGGGCAAACGGTGTTCCACTTGCACATCCACGTTATTCCAAGATTCGTGGGCGACGTAGATGAGCCGCGCGGTGGTGTGCGTCATGTGATTCCGGCCAAGGCCAATTACACGCTCGATTTGGAGGGTGGTTCTATTCCTGCTCGCGACCCGCCCAAGTGACGTCGATCCCCAGCCCGACAGCGGAGGAACAGGTCGCCTTCCTCGGCATGATCGAGCGGCTTCTGTCGGAGGGCCAATTTGTCGCCACCTACAAGTTTGCCTTGCTAATGGCCATTGCCGATCTCGCGGTCAAACTCGGTAGGGATGATGGCAGCGAACTCGACCTTCCGATCCGCGCCATCGCCGAAGAATTCATCGAGCTGTATTGGCGACAGGCCGCTCCCTACGGAAACTCGGTGGCCGATGGCGCTTATAACATCCTGCAGCAAAATACCGGACGCCAGGCTGCCATCATTTCCATCGTCGATGATCTGCGACAAACACATGGAACACTGATGCGGGCCAGGCAATCTGCTGCCTGGACGACCGCGGTCACCGAAGCCACCCGGTTGGTGAGGGATATGCCCTTGTGGCGACTGCAACGCCTACGAAACGAGGTGCTCGATTTTCTCTACTCAGAGAGCCCCGTGGCCGGCCACATACGACTGAAGAACGGGGTGGCAGCCAATCTGCGCCGATTCCATGCGATCATCGTCCGGTTGGCGCAATCCGAGTGGATGCAGTTCATCCAAGCGCTGCCGGGGAACTCGCAATTGTTGGGACCCACATCCGATCTGAGTCAATTTCTGTTTGGTGCCGACCGGTCAGCGCTGCTGCGCATTGCCACACCGCTCGCCGACATTCAGAAGGGAGAGTGCCTGTACTGCCGCCGCCGGATCGACCGCGGCGAAATTGACCATTTCGTGCCGTGGTCGCGCTACCCGCGTGACCTTGCACACAACCTGGTGCTGGCTCACAAAGAGTGTAATCGCCACAAGAGTGATTTGTTAGCCGCAGAAGCGCATCTCGATCGATGGTTGGCGAGAAATCAGGCTCACGGCGCCGCCATCAGCGAGGCCGCCCGAAACGCCAATATCATCGTCGACCTTGCCGGAACCGTGAGTGTGGCCGGCTGGGCGTATGCGCACGGCGCGAGTTTGCATGCGGCGACGTGGCTGCAAGGCGACGACGTCGAGCCGTTGAGCGGTCGATGGCAATCTCTGCTCGTGAAATACGGATAGGGATTGGGTGTTTACGTGCGGCCAGGGAACGAAGTCGCGCGGCCCGCAAATCATGGATACAGGATAAATCTCCTGAACGGAGCGGCTGTAAAGACCCCGACACGCGGATATTTGGTCCGCATTTCGGCAGCGCGCGCAAGTTGCGGAATTTGCGCCGTTTTCCGATTGTGCACTGCGGAGAATTTACATCGAATCCACAGAAGGTACCATGCGTACCATATTGTTTTTATTGGTTGGTGGCCAGGGAGGGAACTGAACTAGCCCCGGAAAGCCTATGAATTACGGCATTCCTGAATGACCAAAAAATGAGTTACCCGCGCTGTTACCCACAGGTGATTTTGCGGAAAACGGCTACTGAACCCGGGACACTTAGCCAAATCTTCGTTAGGTTTACTGTTCTATTGATGATGTAGATTATCTCGATTACGTAACCCTGGTTCATCCATTTTTCAGTGTGCTTCGCGCAGACGGGCCGTTCAATGTACTTCCGAATGAGCATGGGCGATGAATTTATCATGTCCGCCATAGCGGACATGATACAGATGTCCTT
>JBEKYO010000060.1:0-25177 GCA_049510875.1 Steroidobacteraceae bacterium | reverse complement strand
ATTCCTGGCGCTCGCCGTTGCCGGACCGCTTTTGCGTCTTGCCGCGGCGGCAAAACGGCTGCGCCAGGCACGAACGCTTACGGCTACACCTGCTCGCAGTGTCGCCGACCGGCCTTCGGGAACCTAGAGTGAACACACCGCCAAATTCAGGCGGCCTTCGCCACAGCCTGAAGCAACGTCACATGACGATGATCGCTCTCGGCGGCGTCATCGGCGCCGGACTTTTCGTCGGCAGCGGTGTGGTCATCAAGGCGGCCGGCCCCGCGGCCGTGCTGTCTTTCGTGATCACGGGGATGCTCGTCGTGCTGGTGATGCGCATGCTCGGCGAAATGGCCGTTGCGCTGCCGGCGGTCGGCTCATTTTATGAATATGCCCGGCTGGCATTCGAGGATCGGCCGGCGCTCGGTGAACTGGCCGGCTTCGTGACGGGCTGGATGTATTGGTATTTCTGGGTCATTGTCGTCGCCCAGGAGGCGGTCGCCGGCGCCGGCCTGGTGCGGTTCTGGTTCCCCGCCGAACCCACCTGGCTCATCAGTCTGGCCCTGCTGCTGTCGCTGACCGTGACCAACCTCATCTCGGTGCGGGTGTTCGGGGAATTCGAATTCTGGTTCGCGTCGATCAAAGTCATCGCCATCGTGGTTTTCTTGACGCTCGCGGCGCTCTTCGTGCTCGGGCTGTGGCCGGGAACCGCATTCAGCGTCGCCAACCTGAGCGCGCATGGCGGATTCGCGCCGAACGGCATCCTGCCCGTGCTCACCGGCGCCGTCGCGGCCACCGGCTTTTATTTTGGGGCGGAGATCGTGCCCATCGCGGCGGCCGAAACCGCCGAGCCCGCGAAGGCGGTGGCCAAGGCCATCAACTCCGTGATCAGCCGGGTACTCTTCTTTTATATTGGCTCGATTTTGCTGGTCGTTTGCCTGGTGCCCTGGAACTCGGCGGGAATCGTCGCCCCCTATGTCAGCGCCCTCGAGGTCATGGGCATCCCCGCGGGACCGCATATCATGAACGCGGTGGTGCTCACGGCGGTGCTGTCGGCGTTGAACTCGGGACTGTACGCATCATCCCGGATGCTGTTCGCATTGACCAGGCGCGGCGATGCCCCTAAATCGCTCGCCAAGCTCAGTCGCAATGGCGTCCCGGTGCGCGCCATTCTGCTGGCGACCGTCTTCGGCTACGGCGCGGTCGTCATGTCGTATGTATCTCCCGGAACCGTATTCGCCTTTCTGGTCAACTCCTACGGTACCGTGGCCATTTTCGTCTACGTGATGATCGCGGTTTCACAGCTGCGCCTGCGCGCGCGGCTGGAAAAAGAGGCTCCGGCGCGTCTCGGCGTGCGCATGTGGGGTTATCCCTACCTGACCTATCTGGCGATCGCCGGCATGCTCGGCATCGTGCTCGCCATGGCGTTCATCCCCGAGCAGCGAATCCCGCTCATTTTCGGCCTCATCAGCCTGGCCATCCTGTTGCTCGCGTTCGGCGTGCGCCTGCGCATCGGCAAGCGCCCGGAAATCGCGACGCTTGCGGCCGAGCCACGGCGCTACGAGGAGTTGTAGCCCGACCCGAGGGCTCAATCCGCCGCGGTCATGTCCAACACCCGCACGATCGCTGCATACAGCAGAATTCTCGAATACAGCACGTGCAGCGCGAACAGTGGGCGGACCCAGCCGTCGCGCAATGCCCCGCGCCGCTCCTCCCGAGCGGCCGCCAGAGCGGACCCGAACTGCAAGCGGGTTTTCCCGCCGTCCATCGGTATGACCCGGAACCACGACCGCGTCCGCTCGTAGCGATCGCACATCAACAGCTCGTTGGCCGTACGCTCGCCCACCCGCCAGATCGCAAACGAGCCGCCAAAGCCGTTGGCGACGGCCCGTGCATCGCGATCGCTCGACGGAGCGTCGGCCAGACCGCGCAGGATGAGCCGCTCCATGCGAAACATCGGCGAGGTATAAAAGCTGAAGACGAAGTCCGCCAGCCGCACCTCTCGATCCACCGTCACCGAAAAACAATCAGCGTGCCCGCGCCACTCACCCGCACATGCGCCGCCTGCGTAGGTCGTGAGCAGCGCATCCTGCGGCACCAGTTCCTGCCTAATTGAAAACATGTCTTTTCCTCCCTGGACCGACCTCGGCAACGCTGTCGGACGTGGCATCATTTTCCAATACGGGCCCGAAATCCGCAATGCGCTTTTGGCTTATAAGTAGGCCGCCGGATGCAACCCACAGCAGAGATGCGCCAGAGGCGAGCGTCAGGAGCGCCACCCCCAACAACACCTCGGGCAATCTTCGCACTGCCGTCAACTCGCGCAGCACCACCGCACCTGCGGGACCCGAGGCTCTGGCGGCTGGCAAGACGAAGGCAGCAACCACGATCGCCCCACCAACTTAGATGGCACCCGCCACGATATGCAGCACGCGCGTAACCAGCAGCGGTGCGATATCGGACATGATCGTCTCCCATGGGCTGATCTTCGAAAGTTCTCGCCCCCCCAAAGCCGGATTCTACTCCTCGATTCGAGGGCCTAACGTAGCCAAGCCGCGCGGCCCAGCCGGTAATGGAACCGCCTGATTTCATTATGGTGCGACGCCGTACGCTATGCCGCGTTTCTTGAGGATAGAAGCGACTGCTCGCGCACCACGCAAGTACGCGACCTGGGGCATCTTGAGCGACCCCGCGGGCTCCGCTATCTCCTTGCTAGACTGACCTTGTGCGAGCAGGCGTATCTGTCACCCGCTCGGGAGTCCCGCAATTGGAAGCGTTCCTCGTTTCGATCTCTACCGTGTCACTCGCCGAGATGGGCGACCGCACGCAATTGTTGTCCCTGTTACTGGCGACGCGCTTTCGCCGACCCTGGCCCATTCTCGCCGGAGTGTTGGTCGCAACCCTGGCTAACCACGCCTTGGCAGGCGTAATCGGGGTGTGGATCGGCCATCGGTTAAGTCCCGCCATTCTCGATGCCGCGGTCGGTATCAGCATGGTGGGTATGGCGCTGTGGATGCTCAAGCCCGATACACTCAGCGAGAACGACGGCAAGCAAACGCAGCGAGGCGTCTTCCTCACGACGCTGGTCGCCTTCTTCATCGCGGAGATTGGCGATAAAACGCAGATCGCCACGCTCGCGCTGGCCGCCGGCTATTCGAACCTCTTCGCCGTCGTCGCCGGCACCACGTGCGGCATGCTCGCGGCCAACGCTCCGGTCGTCTTCCTTGGCAATGCCTTTGCCGGCCGCCTCCCGATGCGCGCAATCCACTACACGACCACCATCTTGCTGCTCGGCATCGGCGCCGTGTTCGTCTACCGCGCGATAGGCCATTGGCCCTGAAAACTCACCATCCGGGTTCAGGTTCCTGGCTGCGTTGCACTCACACGCCATACGGTGGACGAGGTCGGGGCCGATCTCCCCGTCCGCGCTCGCGGTCATCGACTTCGTCCAGTGATGGTCGATCCGTCCTGCTGGACGATCGGCGAGCTTCACGCCAGGCGACGTGATCTGCGTCAACTTATGTTAGGTCGACGGCTTAGGAATCAGAAACTTATCGTAATATAATAGATATAGTAATATAAATAGCTATGAGCAGAACATGGCTGTAGTGGTTGCGCCCGTCGTCGCGATCGTCGGAGGCGGATTCTCGGGAACCGCGACCGCGATCAATCTCCTCCGGCACCACGAGGCCTGCCCACTGCGCGTCCAGTTGATCGAGCGGGGCAGTGAATTCGGCCGTGGCCTTGCCTACGCCCGGACAGCCTATCCATACCTGCTGAATATTCCGGCGTCGCGGATGTCGGCGTCAGTCACCGACCCCGACGAATTCCTGCGCTATGCCCGAACCCGGGACCCGCTGGTCCGCGGAGAAGATTTTTTGCCACGGGCACTGTATGGCGAATATTTGCAGCACATGCTGCAGGAAGCGGCGAGCCGGGCGCCCGCAGGCACCTCTCTGGAGCGCATGAACGCGGAGGTCGTCGACCTATCCGTCTCTGCCGGCGGCGCGTCCATTGAACTTGCCACCGGCGTGAGCCTGAATGCCGGTGCCGTGGTGCTGGCGCCCGGCTCAACATTGCCGAGATTGCCGGAATCGATCCGTTGCTCGGTGACGGCGCCATTGCTGCGCCGCGACCCGTGGACAAGTGGGGGGGACTTGCCGCAGCGCCGTGGTCTGCTGCTGGCGATCGGCACGGGGCTCTCGATGGTGGATATCGTCTGCGAGGCGCTAAGCCGGGATTCAGGCATCGAGATCCACGCGATTTCACGCCATGGATTGGTGCCGCCAAGCCAGACCCCGTTCAGGCCGGACGCGCTCGGCAATGACGGTGCCCTGCTCGCGCGGGCCGCGGGATCTACGAGGCGGCTGGTCGCCGCTGTTCGGCAACTCGTTGTGGCTGCTGAAATAAGCGGTGGCGATTGGCGGGAGGTCATCACACTCGTTCGCCACCAGGCGCCGGCACTGTGGGATGGCCTTGGGCCGGCTGAGCGCATCCGGTTCCTGCGGCATGTGCGCACCTACTGGGACATTCACAGGCATCGGATACCGACGCCTGTGCACGCGCGCATCGAGGCGCTGCGGGCGTCCGGGCAGTTGCGCATCCACGCAGGCCGACTGTCGGCGCTCGAGCGTAGCGAGATGGGGGTGCGCGCACGCTGGGTCGAGCGTGGCTCGGGGCAGCACCGCACGCTTGATGCCGCCGAGGTCGTCAATTGCAGCGGCCCCGACTACGATGTGACACGCTCGCGGGAAGCACTGTGGCTTGCCCTGCTCGCGCGCGGCCTCGTGGTTCCCGACCCGCTCCGGCTCGGGATCCGCACGGGCCCATGCGGCGCCTTGCTGACGCGGGATGGCAGCCTGTCCTCGCGCGTGTTCTATGTGGGACCGATGCTGCGCGCCGATCATTGGGAGGCGACCGCCGTCGGCGAGTTACGGGTGCATGCGCAGCGCTTGGCAGACAGGCTGCGCGACCTATTGCCGCAATTAGCCGGCACCCGGCATAACCGACCGGTAGCGCAACATACAGGATCGCTATTAGACGCGTTCCGGTCACCCGGCTAGTTTGGTCAGCGTTGACGGAGTTTCCTGGAGTTCGATATGTCCAAAGCCGCCGATTCGAGTCGTTCTGTGCCCGCGCGGGAGTCACCGTGGCTTGAGCTGATCCGCAAAGAGGATTGGTGGGCAATCTGGATCGGCCTTGGTCTGATTCTGGTGGCATTCGGCCTGTTCAGTACCGGCTCGTCGGTCAAGTGGCTGGCTGTGTCGCCGCAGAAGTGGGGGCATCTGCATGAGGTTGCGGGCCAGTTGGGCCAGCACCGGCTGCGTTATGCCGCGCTTTTTCTTCTGTGGGCCGTCGCCCTGGGTAGCGGTGCCGCGGCGCTCGGCATCCGAATGTCGCGGTTCTTACCGGCATTCCTCACGCTTTACGTCGCCACAGGGCTGATCTATTTTCTCGGGGCGTGGGACCAGTCGGCACACTACAACCTCGAGCCGCCGCTTGTTGCGCTGGGGGCGGGGCTCCTCGTCTCGAATACCATTGGCGTACCGCCCTGGCTCGAGCCTGCGCTGCGGGTGGAGTTCTATATCAAGACTGGCATCGTGCTGCTGGGCGCGAGCCTGCCGCTGGCGCTGCTCGCGTGGGCGGGTCCAGTGGCGATGCTGCAGGCTGCGATCGTCTCTCTTTTGACATTTGGGGTCATCTACTCGAGCGCCGTGAGATTGGGTCTCGACCGGCGCTTTGCGGCAACGCTCGGCACGGGCGGTGCGGTGTGCGGCGTGTCTGGCGCGATCGCTGTTGGCGGCGCCATCGGCGCGAAGAAGCAGGAGGTCTCCATTGCGATCTCCCTGGTCGTTGTCTGGGCGATCGTGATGATCTTCGCGCTGCCGCTGCTCGCGCGGGCACAGGGGCTCTCCACGGGTGTCGCGGGGGCCTGGATTGGGACTTCCGAGTTTGCCGACGCGGCCGGTCTTGCCGCGGCCCAGGCCTACGGCGCCTACGCAGGGGTGGTCCCCGGCATTAGCGGCCACGCCGACACCGCAGTCGCCGCGTTCACGCTCATGAAGGTGGTCGGCCGTGACGTGTGGATCGGCGTCTGGGCATTTGTGTTGTCTTTCATTGCAACAACGCGCTGGGACGACACCGGCGTGCGGAATCGTGCCGGCGCCGGCGAAGTCTGGCGCCGCTTCCCGAAGTTCGTGCTGGGCTTCATTGCGGCATCGGTCATCGTGACGCTGATCGCGCGCGGCTACAGCTACGTCGAGTACAAGCAGGATGTGGTTCCGGGCCTGGTCGCGCCGCTACAGGTACTACGTACGTGGGCATTCACGTTCGCCTTCCTGAGCATCGGACTTACGACGCGGCTGCGCGAATTCGTAGCCGTCGGCGCGCGGCCCTTGTACGCGTTCACAATCGGCGTTGTCGTCAACGTCATCATCGGATATGTGCTGTGTACTCAGGTCTTCGGCTCCTTCTGGGATCACCTGGGGCAATGATGGCCAGCGATTCACAGCGCTGCCGCTCTTGTGTGCACTTCAACGGCAGCGCAGGCGAGATCGAGCGGGCCTTCCCGGGCCTGTTGTCGCTCGGCTCCGCGCATGCCTCGGTACGTGCCCTGGACGGTCTATGCATGCTGCTTGGCCGCTATGTGTCGGCATGCAGTGTTTGCGCGCGTCATTCGGCCGCGCCTGCCAATTTGTGCAGCAAGTGATGGGGCGGACCCTCCCCCAGGGCTTGCGGTCTGATAGAGATAGGTCAGCGGCGCCGCATCATCGGATTTAAGTTCGTCCGGCAGGGAGGCGAGCGCAACCGGCGCGCCCAGGTTCCAGGATGTCGCGCTCGACGACATCGAGGTTGGCGTTGGGCTTGGCAACCTGAACGACTTTCATTCGCGGCAGGGGGATTTCCTCTCCTCGCCCCTTGGCGGCATATTCGGCCATATCGGGCCTGTTAGAATCGCCCCCCAGAAAGAACTGAGAGTCTTGAATGATTGTCCGATATCTGGATTACCTGGTGGCGCTCGCGCGCGAGCGGCATTTTGCGCGCGCGGCGGCGGCCTGCAATGTCACGCAGCCGACGCTGTCAGCGGGAATAAAACAACTCGAAGATAGTTTGGGCGTTCTCATCGTCGAGCGGCGGCAACGATTCGTCGGGTTCACACCCGAAGGTGAACGCGTGCTGGCGTGGGCACAACGGGTGCTCGCAGATTACGGCGGCCTCACTCAGGAGTTGAGTGAATTGCGGGAGGGTCTTGCGGGCCAGCTGCGCATCGGTGCGATCCCGGTCAGTCTGCCGGCTTTGGCCCTGTTGACCGCACCGTTCGGAGCCATCCACTCCAAGACTCGTTTCCAGATCACCTCGCAAACTTCGATCGATATCCAGCGCGAACTGGATGACTTTACCATCGACGTGGGTCTGACCTATCTGGACAACGATCCCTTGTCACGGGTTCGCACGGTTCCTCTGTATCGAGAGCGTTACGTGCTGATCACCCATGAGGCCAGCGGCTTTTCCGGGCTCAAGTCCATCAGCTGGGCGAAGGCGGCCACGGTCCCCCTGTGCCTGCTCACCCCGTCGATGCAAAACCGTCGCATCATCGACGCGCAGTTCCGTGCCGCTGGCGCGCAAGTGAATGCCGTCATGGAGACGAATTCCTTGGTGACACTGTGGGCTCATTTGCAGTTTGGACAATGGTCCAGCGTGGTGCCGCAAACCTTCCTGCTGCTGTTCGAGCAAAGGCGCGGACTGGTCAGCATTCCGCTGGTCGAACCTGAAGCCTTTCATACGCTTGGCCTGGTCGCCGCCGACCGCGAACCCTTGGCGCCACTGCCGCGCGCGTTGCTTGATTTCGCGCAAGGTTTGAATCTGACCGCTGAGATCGAACGCAGAATTGATCCGACTTGATGGGCAACCCTGACATCAGCGGGATGATTGATTTGATCTATCAGCTGAATGAAATCTTTGATTTGATTCAGGATGAGGCTGTGCGCACGCTCTAGACCCTCGAAAACAGGAGGGTTGGCGATGGCTAAAGTTGTTTGTGTTCTTTATGACGATCCGATTTCGGGCTACCCAAAATCGTACCCGCGCGACGGACTGCCCAGGATTGAAAAATATCCCGACGGCCAAACACTGCCGACACCCAAAGGCATCGACTTCACCCCCGGAACCTTGCTGGGCAGCGTCTCCGGCGAGCTGGGCCTGCGCAAGTACCTGGAGTCCAATGGCCATCAGTTGGTTGTCACCTCCAGCAAAGACGGTGCCGACAGCGTGCTCGACAAAGAACTTCCCGATGCCGAAATAGTCATCTCGCAGCCCTTCTGGCCGGCCTATATGACGGCCGAACGGTTCGCCAAAGCCAAGAAGCTGAAGATGGTGGTCACCGCCGGCATCGGCTCCGACCACACCGATTTGCAGGCCGCGATGGATAGGGGCGTCACGGTTGCGGAGGTCACCTATTGCAACAGCAACAGCGTGGCGGAGCACATTGTGATGATGATCCTGTCACTGGTGCGCAATTACATCCCCTCGTACAACTGGGTGATCAAAGGCGGCTGGAATATTGCCGACTGCGTGGCGCGATCTTATGACTTGGAGGGCATGCAAGTCGGCACGGTTGCCGCAGGCCGTATCGGTCTTCGAGCACTGCGCTTGCTGAAGCCGTTCGACGTGAAATTGCATTACCTGGATCGGCATCGCTTGTCGGAGTCGGTGGAAAAGGAACTCAACCTCACGCACCACACCAGCCTCGAGAGCTTGACCAAGGTGTGCGATGTGGTGACGCTGAATTGCCCGCTGCATCCGGAAACGGAGCATATGATCAACGCGAAATCGCTGAAGAACTTCAAGCGCGGCGCCTATCTCATCAACACCGCGCGCGGCAAGCTGTGCATTGCCGAGGACGTGGCGGCCGCGTTGGAAAGCGGTCAATTGGCCGGCTATGCCGGCGATGTCTGGTTTCCGCAGCCGCCGCCGAAAGATCATCCGTGGCGCACCATGCCGCATCACGGCATGACGCCGCATATTTCGGGCACCAGCTTGTCAGCGCAGACGCGCTACGCAGCAGGCACCCGGGAAATCCTCGAGTGCTACTTCGAGAACCGTCCGATCCGCAATGAGTATCTGATCGTCCAAGGCGGCAAACTTGCGGGTGTGGGCGCGCATTCCTATAGCGCCGGCAATGCGACGAAGGGATCGGAAGACGCCGCCAAGTTCAAGGGCGGGTAACCTTGAATGCTCATCGTTGCTTGAAATCCTCAAGCAACGATGAGCGCCAAGTTCAAGCGCTTCGCTCGACGCAGATATACGCATGACCAGGTTCCTTCAGCGCTGTCGCGGCGCCGGCGGCAAACGCCCCGCGTATCCGGGTGTCCGTGCAGTCCTGCTGGGTGGTCTCGGCGGCTTCCTAGCGATTGGTGCGCTCGCGCTCTTGAGCGGCAGCCTCGACGTGATGCTGTTGCTGGGCTCCTTTGGCGCGTCTTGCGTACTGCTGTTCGGCTATCCGGACGCACCGTTTGCACAACCGATGAATGTCATCGGTGGTCATGTCATTTGCACCGTCATTGGACTCGCGGCGCTGCATTGGATTGGCCCGCAACCTTGGGTCTTGGCGCTGGCCGTCGGCTGTTCCATCGCCGCTATGATGGCTACCCGGACGGTCCATCCTCCCGCAGGATCGAACCCTGTCATCGTGTTTCTGGGTCACTCCGGATGGGGCTTTTTTCTATTCCCGGTCTTCAGCGGCGTATTGATCTTGGTTCTGATCGCTTGGGCTTACAATAACGCGGTGCGCAAAACCCCTTATCCTCACTACTGGTAGCCCCCGCTCCGGATACCGCTGCAGGAACTCGATAAAAACCGCCATCACCTGCCTGCGCCGCGGCGCCCATTACCCGCACACATCGAGGCTCCGGACATCAAAAAACGCTCGCGACCCCGCCCGTCCCGGCCGCCGCATCCCGCGAGCGGCGCGCTCTCGCGGCGCGGATTCTTCACCGGGGCCGGCGTGACGGGCCTGGCCGCGGCCACCTCGTCCCTCACGCTTTTTGCCGGGGATACGCCGGCGGCGCCCGACGGCACGCCTGAACAGATCCACCTCACCTGGGGCGAGGATCCAGCGGCGGCCGTGGTCGTCTCGTGGGCCTCGCCGGCGCAGTCGGTCAACCCGCGGGTCGAGTTCGGTGCCTCGCCGCGCTTGGGGACCACCGTCCACGCCGTCCAGCGCACCTATACCGACGGGCTCAACGGTCAGACGGTGTTTACCTATCACGCGCGGCTCGATGCATTGGCGCCCGATGCGGTGTTCCACTACGCCGTGACGGCGGACAATGACCGCAACCGCGGCAAGCCGTTTCGCGCGGCGTCCCGGACCGCGCCGCGGGGCCGCGCGCCCTTCCGCTTCACCAGCTACGGCGACCTCGCGACGCCGGTCACCTCGTGGTTGCTCTCCTCGCCGCAGAGCCGCTTTGCGGTGCAGGCGGTGGAACGCTTCAAACCGCTCTTCCACCTGCTCAACGGCGATCTCTGCTACGCCAACATGAACCCCGCGGCGCAGCCCGCGGTGTGGGCGGATTTTGGGAACAATATTCAAACTTCGGCGGCCCATCGTCCGTGGATGCCCTGCCCGGGCAATCACGAAATCGAGTTCCACAACGGCGCCCAAGGATTCGGCGCGTACCTCACGCGATTCTCGCTGCCGACCAACGGCACGGCGTTTCCCGGCCTGTGGTACCGCTTTCGGGTGGGCTCGGCGCTGTTCATTTCGCTCTCGGCCGACGATGTGATCTACCAGGACAGCGGCGCCTTCGTGGCGGGACCCGAGCCGCTGCGGCCGGCCGCCAGCACCGGCAATGCCGCCATCGAGCCCGGCACGTCGCTGTATCTCCATGGGTTCAGCGGCGGCGCGCAAACGGCCTGGCTGGAGAAGACCTTGTCGGAGGCCTCAGCCGATGCCGCGATCGATTGGATCATCGTGCAGATGCATCAGGATGCGCTCAGCTCGTCGAAGCACGGCAACGGCTCGGACAAGGGCATCCGTGAAACCTGGCTGCCGCTCTTCGATCGCCATGGCGTCGATTTGGTCCTCTGCGGTCATGACCACGACTACGAACGCAGCTGGCCGGTGCGGGGCTGCAATCGCGATGTCGGCCGGGATGCGGCGACCGGGAGCACTCTGGATACCTGCCAGCCCAAGCCGGTGATCACTGCCGACCCCGCCGACGGCCGGTTCGATACCAGCCGCGGCACCATCCACTTCATTCTCGGCGGCGGCGGCACCAGCACGCCACTCGATGCATACGGCGTCAATCCGTCGACCGGACGGCCCCAGGCCAAGGTGATCACCAAGGCCAACCGTCCCGTCCCCGGCACCGCTTCGGGCACTTTCGTGCGGCACGGGGCCGACGCGCTGGAAGACGCCATCTGGTCCGCGCGCCGCGATACCGGCACCGGCTACGGCATCGCGGTGTTCGATCTCGATCCCGGCGCTCGCCGCGGTCAAACCTCGATCACCATCCGCTACTATCACGCCTCCGGCGCCGACCGGTTGCCCACGTCCGATTACGCCTGGTTCGAGACCGTGGTGCTGGCGAAGGCGCGCCGCGACGCGTGAGGCGCGCTGCGCCGGCGCGCTGCTACGAATCGCCGCGCTGGCGCAGGTACGGCCCGATATGCTTAAGATAGTCCCGCTTGCCGACCTCGACGCCGCTGTTGCGCAAAATATCGTAGGCGGTGACCACGTGAAAATAGAAATTGGGGATGGACCAGTCGCGCAAAAATTGAATGCCATTCGATTTGAACACCGTACTGCCCTGAAGCGGCATTTCGATGACGCGGTCCTCGGCGCCTGCGAATGCCGTTTCCTTGATGCCGCGTAGATGCGTCGCGGTTCTCTTCACCAGCGCCTCGAGTTGGTCCAGCGTCAGTTCCTTGTTCTCGATCTTCGGCGGCGCCGCGCCGCTGAGGCGTGCCGTGCCATCCTTGGCGTGGTGACACGCCAGTTGCACCTGCGTCGAGAGCGGAAACATGTCCGGCGCAAGCCGCGCCTGCGTCAGGGCGGCGGGATTGGTGCCCTCGGCTCTGGCATGCGCGGCGCCCTTCTCGAGCAGCCCGGCCAGGGTGCTGAGCACGGGCGCGAAGGTGTCGATCGCCAGCGCGTATAGTGTGATTTTCATGGGAATGTTCTCCTTCAACTCATCCGCTTGCCGCGTGCGGGCCCGCGATGTCCTGCAGACACAGGCGCGCCGCATCCGGGATGCGCAGCGGACGCCTGGTCGACCGGTCCACGAAGACATGCACGAAGTGTCCATCCGCGGCCGCCGTCGCGGAATCGTTCGCAAACACGCCGATTTCGTAGCGCACCGAACTGTTGCCGAGATGGGCAACCGTCAGGCCGACGCAGATCGAATCGCGAAAGGTGACCTCGCGATGAAATCGGCAGCCGGTCTCCGCGACCAAGGTGCCGAACTGGCCGCCTGACTCGCTGACGATGTGCGAATCGATCATGAAACGCATCACCGCCGTATCGAAGAACGCGTAGAACTCGGCATTGTTGATGTGGCCGAACACGTCGATGTCGTTCCAGCGCGGCGTGATCGCCGTGAAGCGCCGGTAGCGCTCGCGCTGCGAAGGGGCGGGTCTATCCATCGAATTACTACACGCGAAATGGCGGTAAATGGCAAGCGAGCGGGTGGCGACACGCCGCGCAATCGAACCCTCGGCTGCAGCGCACCAACTGGGTTTCCCCGCTCCTTTCGTCGCCCCAACCACCGACCTCGCGAGAGGTAAAACCCTCAAACTTAGCACCCGGAACGGACCACTCTCAGTTAGAGGAGGCAGTGCCGCGCGAGCAGCATTCGAACGGGTCAAGAAAGCACCATCACGGCCGATAGCCATGTCATGGGAGATCTCGCCTACGGATCAGTCGAGGAAGCGGTATCGGATGACCCATTGCGCGCACTCGGCGCGAAGCGCCGCTATTGGCATCAAGTGCTCGCTGCCATTTCATTGAGCTGCGTCCTGGACTCGCTGCTGTTGGTGGGCTTCGCCCGCGCCGGCACCGTGACGATGACCGTACCGCTCGCCTATGCGGCCACATCGCTCGGCTGCTGCGCCGGCTTTTACATGCTCATCGCCCGGCTGCCGCGTGAACGATTGAGCAATTCCTATCTGACCCTGCCGATGGTGGTGGCCTCCGGTGCCAGCGAGCTCTTGGGAATCGCGCTCGCGCCGCAGGTCGCGTTCTATTTCCTGATGGTGCTGTTCATTGTATTCGGTTTTGGCTCCTTGAATCTGTCGATCCGTAAGGGTGCAGTATCATGGATCGTGGTGACGCTTGCAGTCGCGCTGCTGCTCGACAGCAACAGCCAGACGAGTTGGATTCCGCAGACGAGCGGCACGGAGCGATTACTGGTCTGGCTGTGTTTCGCCACGGCGCTGGGGCGCTGCATGCTGCTCGGCTTATTCGGCCGATTGGTCAGGCGACGGCTGCAGGAGCGAGGCCGCATGCTGAACGAATCGGTAGAGACGCGTGAAAAATCGCTCGAACTGGTCAACGCCGAACTCGTCCATCAGGCAACGCATGATGCGCTCACCGGTCTGCCGAATCGCACGCAGTTTACCCACAGCCTGGCAAAGGCCGTACACCAGGGTCGTGCGTTTGCGATTGGCGTACTCGATTTGGACCGGTTCAAAGTGATCAACGATTCGCTCGGGCACGGGGCCGGCGATGCGCTGCTGCGGTCGGTTGCCAACCGGCTGGTCTCCAGCACCCGCTCGGCGGATATCGTCGCGCGGGCGGGCGGCGACGAATTCCTGCTGCTGCTGCATGATGTCGGTGCGCGCGCGGATATTGAGAAGCTTGTCGCGCGCTGGATGGACGCGCTCGCGAAGCCCTATCGCCTGCTCGGCACGGATCTGCACGTCTCGGCGAGCATCGGCATAGCGTGCTATCCGGTCGATGCCGCGAATGGCCAGGATCTGCTCGCCCGCGCGGACGCCGCGATGTACCACGGGAAGCACAACGGCAGGAACATGTTCCGCTTCTTCGATGCCGAGGTAACGAGCTTTTCCCGCGAGCGGCTCGTCATCGAGGCGGAGTTGCGCCAGGCCGTCGCCAACTCGCAGCTCATGTTGCATTATCAGCCGAGGGTCGAGATCAGTACCGGCGAAGTGCGGAGCGTGGAAGCGTTATTGCGCTGGGAGCACCCCACCCGTGGACGCGTGATGCCGGGCGAGTTCATCGCCATCGCCGAAGACACGGGGTTGATTCTGCCGATCGGCGAATGGGTGATTCGCGAGGCATGCCGGCAAGCTCGCCAATGGCAGATGCAGGGTATGCCGTTTCTGCGGGTGGCGGTTAACGTGTCCCCCCTGCAGTTCCGCCAACCGGATTTTTGCAGTGTTGTGCGCGAGGCGCTCGCGGCCCATTCGCTGGATCCGCCCTGTCTGGAAATCGAGCTGACCGAGGCGACATTGATGACCAACGCCGAAAAATCGGTGGGAATGCTGCGCCAGTTGAGCGAGCTTGGCGTCGTCGTTGCCATCGACGACTTTGGTACCGGGTACTCCAGCATGAGTTATCTGCAGCGCTTTCCGATCGATAAACTGAAGATCGACCGCAGCTTCATTCGCGACATTACCTCAAATCCGAACGATGTATCCATCGTCCGCGCGATCATATCGTTGGCGCACGGTCTGCATCTCGAGGTGGTTGCTGAAGGCGTCGAATCGGCCGCGCAACGCGCCATTTTGGAGCAGATGGGTTGCGACGAGTACCAGGGCTTCTTGCACAGTGCGGCGGTCGCGCCCGAGGACATTAAATCGCTGCTCGCGCCAGCCGCCGCACGTTCCATGGCGCAGGAAGGTGACCACGCGATACGCGCCCATGAGCACGCTCGCGTGTCCTCTTCCAATCGGTAACATTCCCGAAGACGCACATGTGCACGACGCTGTCGCTCTCCCAGTCCGCGCACCCGAACCGCTTCGTTGTCCAGGATTAAATCGGCAAGCTGGCTGCTCTAGCGCATGAACGGCTGGCTTTCGACCTCGTGCGCCTCCTGATTGCGCTGCTGCGCGCGCAACGCGTCGGCCAGCAGCCGCCCGGCCTGCTGTTGCGCGCTGCGGTCGCCGCTCGCGAGCGCGAGCGCCTTGCGGCCGCAGCCTTCGGCCTGGTGCGCATCGCTCTCCGCGAGCCGCAGCCGCCCGAGCTCTATCCACAGCAAGGGATTGTTCGGCTCGATGCGCAGCGCCCGATCGAGCGTCGAGGAGGCCCCGTCGAGATCGCCGTGGGCGACCAGCGAGCGTGACTGCGTCACCAGCGAGAGCGTGGCGGGCGAGAGGTGATTTTCGCGCGGCGGCGGCTGCGGTCTCGGCGCCGGCGCGCTCGGCGCGGACGGCGTGGGCGGCAGCGCACCGGAGGGCGCAGAGCCGGACACCGACCCGCCCGGCGGCAGCAACGGACGCGGCGCCGGCGCCGGGCAACCGCTGAGCAGCATCGCGACGCTGAGCGCGGCGCCGAGTTTCAGTGAACGACGTTCTTCAGCCATGCCTTGATCTTGTCACTCACCGTGCCGGGCGGCGAGGATTTGCAGTCCGGTTTGGCCGGCAGCACCGTGTCCTTCGGCAGCGCCACGGCAACGGCATCGGCGCTGCAGGCCGGTGTCGTTTCCAATCCGTCCCCGAACCCGATCCAGCGGTCCTCGACCAGATCCGGCGGCACCGGATCGAAGGAAGCGGACTTGAGTTGCGCGAGCGTGCCGGCCCACACCGGCAGCGCGCCGGCGGCGCCGGTAAGCCCGGTCGGGCGGTTGTCGTCGTAGCCCACCCACACGACTGCCAGATAGCTGCCGGTGAATCCCGCGAACCAGCTATCGCGGGTATCGGACGACGTGCCGGTTTTGCCGGCGACGACCGTGCCGCGCGGCAGGCGGGCCGCCGCCTCGCGCCCGGTGCCGCGCGTGGTCACCAGCGTCAGCATCCGGTCGAGCTGGTACACGGCCGCGGGCGGCGCGGCGGCCTCGACCTGCACCTTGAAGCTCTTGAGCGGCCGGCCGTGCTCGTCGAGCACCGCACGCACCGCGCGCAGGCGGGCGCGAAAACCGCCGTTCGCGAGCGCCGTGTACACCTGCACGACCTCGAGCGGCGTCATCTCCACGGTCCCGAGCAGCATCGAGGGGTTGAGCGCCGGGCGCGTCTCGAGCCCCAGGCTCTGCAGGGTATCGGCGACCTGCGGCAGGCCGATGTCGAGCCCGAGATGCACGGTCGCGAGGTTCAAGGACTCGGCCAGCGCCCGCACCATCGGCACCTGTCCGTAGACCTGGTGATCGAAGTTCTGCGGCGACCAGAGGCTGCCGTCGCTGAGTTTGACTTCGATCGGTGCATCCTCGATCAAGGTGGCCGCATTGTAGCGGCCGCTCTCGAGTGCGGCCAGATACACCGCGGACTTCACCAGCGAGCCGATCGGGCGGCGCGCGTCGAGCGCTCGGTTGAAGCTGTCGGTGCCGACGTCGCGGCCGCCGACCACCGCCACCACGTCGCCGCTGTTCGGCTCGGCGACGATCACTGCGCCCTCGAGCGATGCACCGCGCACCCGGCTCGCGGCATCAAGGCGCTTCAGGTTCACCGTCAAGGCGCGCTCCGCGGCCGCCTGCGCGCGCGGGTCGAGGCTCGTGTACACGGCAAGACCCGCGGCGGCCAGATCCGCTTCGGCGTAATCGCGCTTCAAGTGCCGGCGGACCAGGTCGAGATAGGCCGGGACGTAGCTGCCGCCCGGGGCTTTCAGCGCCAGCGGATTCGCGGCGGCACGCTTCGCGGCGTTCTGGTCGATCAGCCGCGCGGCGCCCAGTTCCTCAAGCACGAGGTCGCGCCGCGCGCGCGCGCGATCGGGGTGCCGGCGCGGGTCATAATAGGACGGACCCTTGACCAGCCCGATCAGCAGCGCGAGTTCGCCGACGTCGAGCTCGGCCAGCGGCTTGGCGAAATAGAATTCGCTGGCGAGCCCGAAGCCGTGGATGGCACGCGCGCCGTCCTGGCCGAGATACACCTCGTTGAGGTAGGCGACCAGAATTTCCTCCTTGGAGAAGTGCGCCTCGAGCCGCAGCGCCATCACCGCCTCGGTCGCCTTGCGGCCGAAGGTCTGCTCGTCCGACAGAAAGTAATTCTTGACCAGCTGCTGGGTCAGCGTACTGCCCCCCTGCACCACGCGGCGCGCCCGCAGGTTCGCCCACAGGGCGCGCGCCACCCCGTACGGGTCGACGCCATGGTGCTGATCGAAACGCCGGTCCTCGATCAATTTGATGCCCGCGCGCAGCAGCGGCGGCACATCCGCGGGCGACAAGACCAGGCGGTCCTCGCCGTGTACGGGAAACACGCTGCCGACCACCGGCGGATCGAGCCGGAACACCGGCAGCGCCGTGCCGTCGGCATGCTTCAAGTCCATGATCGAGTCGGCGCCGGCGCGGATCGACACCTGCGTGGGCTCGCGCAGTTCGTCGATGAAGCGCACGCCGCGCGCGTGCAGATCGAACCAGCCGCCACGGCGCCGATAGATGCCCGGACCCGTCGACGGATCGCCCGGGTGGTAGTGCAGACGGCGCAGTTCCTCCTCGAGATCGTCGGCGGTCACCGGGGCGCCTGCGTACAGTTCGAGCGGCGCGGCGAAGACGCGCGCCGGCACGGACCAGTGCCGGCCCTGGAATTCCCGGGTCACGACCCCGTCGAGATGCACCACCCAAACGGCGACGCCGGCCGCGGCCGCGAGGGCAGCGCATCCAAGGATGAGCGGAAGGCGCCAGCGACGCGCCCGGGAGCGAGCCACGCTAGGAGCGCGCGCCGCAGACCAACGGCAATTCGAGCTTGGACTGAACGTTAATCATTGCTGGGCGGACGATGGATTCCTACAGCCGATCTTCCGGCACGGACGGATTATGCGTGAGAACGCGCACGATAGCGCGGCCAACGATGCTATCGTAGGATGATCGCACCACGGAGCACTGCATTGCGAGCCCCCCGATGAAGCTGCCGCTGTTGACTCGCGCGCTGTTGCTCACGCACGCGTTGCCCTTCGCGGCCGTCCATGCGGCCGCCGCCGAGCCGTGGCCGGACGGCGCATGGACTCGCACCACACCGGACGCGGTCGGCTTGGCGGCCGCGCCGCTCGGCGCGCTGGATGCGGATTTTTCCAGCGGCCGGATCCCCCTGATCGATTCGTTCCTGGTCGTGCGCTGCGGCGCAATCGCCTACGAGCGCACCTATGCGCACGACTATGCGGCCATCTACGCGAAGCAGGCTCACGAACGCGGCGCGCTCAACCCGCATCTGACCGGACCGTACAATTACTTCGATCCGGCCTGGCATCCCTACTATCACGGCACACGCGCGCATTCCATGCAGTCGATCTCGAAATCCGTGACGGCGACGACCATAGGCATCGCGATCGCGCGCGGCGACTTCAAGGCATCGCTCGATACGCCGGTGCTGAATTACTTCGATGTCAAGCGCGTCCAACACGTTGATGAGCGCAAGCGCCGCATGACCCTGCGTCACGTGCTCACCATGACCACGGGGCTGGATTGGAACGAGGAGCTGCCTTACAACGACCCCCACAATCCGACCGCGCCCATGGAAGCGTCCAAGGACTGGGTGCAGTTCGTGATTGACCTGCCCATGGTCGACGAGCCGGGAGCGAAATTCGCCTACAGCAGCGGCGCCACCGAACTGCTCGCCCACATTTTCCAACAGGAAACCGGACAGGACATCGAAGCGTACGCGCGGCGTCACCTGTTCAAGCCCCTGGGCATCCATGAGTATCACTGGAAGCGCACTCCCCTGGGCGTCGTCGACACCGAGGGCGGTCTGTTCTTGACCAGCGAGGATCTGGCCCGCATCGGCTACCTCTACCTGCACGGCGGCCGCTGGCACGATCAGCAGCTGATCGCGCCCGAGTTCCTGCACGATGCCTTGAGTCCGCATATCGACACCAGGACGGGGTGGAAATACGGCTACCAATGGTGGCTCTATCCCGACGATGCGCGCTACGTCTGGGCCGCGCGCGGCTTCGGCGGCCAGGAGCTGCTGATTTTTCCCGAGGACGACCTCATCGTGGTGACGACGGCCTGGGACATTCTGGCCGAAACACCCATCTTCAAGCCCATCCTGGCCCAGATTCGCGCGGCCGTGACCGCCCACCGCTGCGAAGCGCCGGGCGCCTCCGATCGGGCAGCGCGGCCGGTCGCCGACTGACGGCGGATCGTCGAGGGCGGCCTCGACATCTGCCTCGGCCTCTTCCTCTACATTCGACCTCGACCTCGGCCTCGGGCTCGATCCTGACCTTGGCCTCGACCTCGACGGCCGCGCCCGCGCGGCCGGGCAGTGGATGGCGGACAACCCGGCCCTCGCGGGGAGCCGCCGCCGGCGGGAAATGCTGCGATAATAAAATCGGTGCGCACGACCGGGAGCCTGCCGTGAAACTCAACAAACTTGGCCTCTGGGCGCGGATCGACCGCCCGCCCGACGAGCCGCGGTGCGCGCGCTGCGCGCTGTGGGCGGCGCGGCCATGAGCCCCACGATGCGGGACGATCTCGCGCATCGGCTTGGGCAGCCGCGCGGCGCCTGCGCGCTGATTGCAATCAAGGAGCGCGTGCGCTGCAAGACGCGGCTGTCCGAGTCGCTGAGCGCCGCGGCCCGCGTTCGACTCGTGCGCTCCATGCTCGCGGCGGTGCTCTCGGCCGCAGCCGGCGCCGAGCTGCTGCGCCAACTCATCGTGGTCAGCCCGGAGCGCGATTCGGTGCCGGCGCACATTCCCGTGCTTGCCGACACCGGCGAGTGCCTCAACACCGCGCTCACGCAGGCGCGGCGGCTGCTCCTCGAATTCGGTTGCCGTGAGTTGGTGGTGCTGCCTGCGGATCTGCCGCATGTCGGCGCGGCCGACATCGACGCCTTGGTGCGGGCCGCACGCCGCGGCGGCTTCGCCATCGCCCCCGACGCGGCCGGCGTCGGGACGAATGCGCTCTGCCTGGTGTCGACGCAGCCGTTTCGTTTTCAATTCGGCGCCGGCAGCCTGCGCGCGCATCTCGAGGAGGCGCAGCGCATCGCGGTGGACCCGCAGGTGCTGCGCCTTCCCGGACTCGCGTTCGACGTGGACTCGCAAGCCGATCTCAACCAGCTCGAGGCGCAGCAATGGCTCGCACGTCGGGCCTGAGCGCCCTGCTGCGCGCGGCCGAGGCCGGGCGCCAGCCCGATGCGCCTGAGGCGCTCGGCGTGCTCCTCGATGCCAGGGCGGCCGAGCTCGGGCCCACCGCCGCAGCGCTGACGCGTAGCGGCTTCGGCGATACGGTGACCTACTCGCGCAAAGTATTCATTCCCCTCACGCAGCTGTGCCGGGACGTCTGCCACTACTGTACGTTCGCCAAGGCGCCGCGCCGCCTCCAAGGCGCGTATCTCACGGCGGACCAAGTGCTCGCGATCGCGCGCGCCGGCAAGGCCGCCGACTGCAAGGAAGCGCTGTTTACGCTCGGCGACCAACCGGAAGCACGCTACGCGGTGGCGCGCGCGGCGCTCGACGCCGCGGGAGCGGCCAGCACGCTGGACTACCTCGCCCGCATGGCGAAACTCGTGCTCGAGGACACCGGCTTGCTGCCCCACCTGAATCCAGGGGTGATGGACGGCGCGGCGTTGCGTCGGCTTCGCCCCGTGAGCGCGTCGATGGGGTTGATGCTCGAAAGCGCATCCGAGCGGTTGTGCGAGCGCGGTGGTCCGCACTTCGGTTCACCCGACAAGATTCCGGCGAGGCGATTGGACACGCTGCGCGCCGCCGGCGAACTCGCCGTGCCGATGACCACCGGTCTGTTGATCGGCATCGGCGAAACGCGCCGCGAGCGCCTCGAGTCGCTGCTGGCGCTGCGCCGGGTTCACGCGGCGCACGGCCATCTGCAGGAGCTCATCATTCAGAATTTCAAGGCCAAGGCGGGCACCAAGATGGCCGCCGCCGCCGAGCCTGCGATGGAAGAGCAGCTCTGGACGGTGGCCGTGGCGCGCCTCTTGTTCGGACCCGCGATGTCGATTCAGGCGCCGCCCAACCTTCGGCCCGAGGGCCTCGCCCGCCTGCTGCGGGCCGGCATCAACGACTGGGGCGGCGTATCGCCGGTGACGCCCGACCACGTGAATCCCGAAGCGCCCTGGCCGCATCTTGCGGATCTCGCGCAGGCCACGGACGCGGCCGGGCGGGATCTGGTCGAGCGGCTCGCGCTGGTACCCGCCTATGCGGCCTCGCCCGAAAAGTGGACGGATCCCGCGATCACCCCGCGCATCCGCCGCTTGAGCGACAGCCGCGGATTCGCGCGGCCGGACCGCTGGTACGCGGGCGCGGACTGCGAGCTGCCGCCGGTCGCGGCGCGCTGGATCTCGAGCGGCGCGCCGGCGCGCACCGTGGCGAGGCGGACACGCGGCCGCGGCAGCGCCACCCGCATCGGCGCCCTCATCCGCGCGGCGCGCGCGGGCCATGCGCTGAGCGAAGCGCACATCGTGCGCCTGTATGCGGTCGAAGGCCGCGATCTCGATGAGGTCATCGCCGCGGCGAATCAATTGCGGCACGAGTCGGTGGGCGACACGGTCAGCTACGTCGTCAATCGCAACATCAACTACACCAACATTTGTCTGTATCACTGCGGGTTCTGCGCATTCTCGAAAGGCCGCGGATCGACCGACCTGCGCGGGCCCGCCTACACGCTCGATCTCGACGAGGTCGCGCGCCGCACGGTCGAGGCGGCGCACGCGGGCGCGACCGAGGTGTGCCTGCAGGGCGGCATCCATCCGAGCTTCACGGGCAGCACATACTTGAACATCGTGCGCGCCGTCAAGGCGGCGGTGCCTTCGATGCACGTGCACGCGTTCTCGCCCCTGGAGGTGCAGCACGGCGCGAGTACTCTCGCGCTGCCCGTGGCCGCCTATCTGGAGCGCTTGCGCGATGCGGGGCTCTCGACCTTGCCGGGAACGGCCGCCGAGATTCTGGACGACGACGTGCGCGCCATCATCTGCCCGGACAAGCTCCGCACGGATGAATGGCTGAACGTGATCGGCACGGCCCATGAGGTGGGTCTGCGCACGACGGCCACGATCATGTTCGGGCACGTCGAGGAGCCCCTGCACTGGGCACGACACTTGCGGCGCCTGCGCGCGCTGCAGGAGCGCACCGGCGGCATCACCGAATTCGTGCCACTGGGCTTCGTGCACATGGAAGCGCCGCTCTGGCGCAAGGGGCGGACGCGGTCGGGACCGACATTTCGCGAGGCCGTCCTCATGCATGCCGTGCCCCGGCTGGTGCTGCATCCGCTGGTGCGCAACATCCAGACATCCTGGGTCAAGATGGGCGCCCACGGCGCCGCGCTCTGTCTGGACGCCGGCGCCAACGATCTCGGTGGCACGCTCATGAACGAATCCATCACGCGCGCCGCGGGCGGCGTCCACGGGCAGCAACTCGATGCCATGCAGCTCGAAGCCCTCGCCCGGCGCATCGGGCGTCCGGCCCGTCAGCGCACCACGCTCTACGCAAGTCCCGGCGAGGCGGCGCCGATGCACCCGCTCCGCGGCGAGCGCGCCTCGCGGCCGGCCGCCGTGGATTGCACCCCATGAGGCTGCGCTTGGGCTACAAGGCATCCGCCGAGCAATTCGGACCCAACGACTTGCTCGACTACTCGATTCTTGCCGAACGGCGCGGCTTCGATTCGGTGTTCATCAGCGATCACTTCCAACCCTGGCGCCATACCGGCGGCCATGGTCCCTTCTCGCTCGCCTGGCTGGGAGCGCTTGGCGCGCGCACTTCGCGCATCATCATGGGCACGAGCGTGCTCACGCCCACCTTGCGTTATCACCCCTCGATGGTGGCCCAGGCCTTCGGCACGCTGGGGGTGATGTTTCCGCAGCGCGTGATCCTCGGCGTCGGCACGGGCGAATCGCTCAACGAGGTGCCGGCCACCGGCAGAGCGTGGCCCGACCAGAAGGAGCGCACGGCGCGGCTCAAGGAAGCCCTGGCGCTGATCCGGCAGCTGTGGAGCGGCGAGCGCGTCACGTTCAAGGGCCAGTACTATTGCACCGACAAGGCGACGATCTACGATCGGCCGGCGGTAGCGCCGCCGATCTACGTGGCGGCGGCGGGACCGGTGTTCGCGAAATACGCCGGCCAGTTCGCCGACGGGCTCATCTGCACCAGCGGCAAGGCGCCGGAACTGTATCGCGATACCCTGCTGCCCAACCTGACGGCGGGCGTGCAGGCCGCGGGCCGCGAGCCGGCGGACGTCGACCTGATGATCGAGATGAAGGTCTCGTTCGACAGCGACCGGCAGCGCGCCCTCGAGGACACCCGCCACTGGGCGGCGCTCGCGCTGTCGCCCGAGGAGAAGCTCTCGGTCGAGGATCCGCTCGCCATGGAGCGGCTTGCCGACCAATTGCCCGCCGAGCGCGCCGCGCAGCGCTGGATCGTGTCGACGGATCCGGACGAGCATGTGGAGAGGATCCGGCCCTATCTCGAACTGGGATTCCGGCACCTCGTGTTTCATGCGCCCGGAACCGATCAGGCGCGTTTCCTCGATCTGTACGCCGACCAGGTTCTGCCGCGCTTGCGCGCGGCATTCGGCTGAGCGCGTGCCGCACTCTGCGCCGCAGCCGGCGGCCGAGCTCACCCTCATCGCGCTGCCCGGCTTCCCGCAGGTGGCGGGCGGCGATGATCTGGCGGGGATGACGGCGGCGGCGCTGAGCCGCGCCGCGCTCACCCTGCGCGCCGGCGACGTGCTGGTGGTCGCGCAAAAGGTGATCTCCAAGGCGGAGGGCCGGCGCGTGGATCTGGCCACGGTCACGCCGGGCGCGAGAGCGCTCGAATTGGCGCAGACCGTGCAGAAGGATGCGCGGCTGGTCGAGCTGGTGCTGCGCGAATCCACGCGCGTGGTGCGCGCCGCCAAGGACGTGCTCATCGTCGAACACCGCCTGGGACTCATCATGGCGAACGCCGGCATCGATCAATCCAACATCGCCGACCCCGCGGGCGGCGACTTTGCGCTGCTGCTTCCCGAAGACCCGGACGCGAGCGCGGCGCGCTTGCGCGAACGCCTCGGCGCGTTGACCGGCTGCGCGCCCGGCGTCGTGGTGAGCGACAGCTTTGGCCGCCCGTGGCGTGTGGGCACGGTGGGCGTGGCCATCGGCTGCGCGGGATTTGCAGCGACGCTCGACCTGCGGGGCCAGCCGGATCTCTACGGCCGTCCGCTGCGCGTCACCATCGTCGGTCACGCCGACGAGGTGGCCTCGGCGGCCTCGATTCTCATGGGACAGGCGAACCAAGCCCATCCGGTGATTCTGGTGCGCGGCGCGGCCACGGCGGCACCGCATCAGCCCGCGAGCGCGCTCCTGCGGCCGCCCGCGCAGGATCTGTTCCGATGAGCGGCCCGGTCGTTGCACTGTGCGGCGGCGTGGGCGGCGCCAAGCTCGCGCATGGCCTGCGCCTGGCGCTGCCGCCGGAGCAGTTGTGCGTCATCGTCAACACCGGCGATGACTTTCGGCATCTCGGCCTCAGCATCTCGCCCGACCTCGATTCGGTGCTGTACGCGTTGGCCGATTTGTCCGATCCAGTGCGAGGTTGGGGACGGCGCGACGAAACCTGGACCTTCATGAAGGCGCTCGAGCAATTGGGCGGCGAGACTTGGTTTCAACTGGGCGACGGCGATCTCGCGCTGCACGTGGAGCGCAGCCGGCGGCTCGCCGCGGGCGCGAGCTTGAGCGCGGTCACGGCGCAGCTCTGCCGCGCGCTCGGGATCGCGGTCCAGGTGCTGCCCATGAGCGACGATGCGGTGCACACGCGCGTCCTGACCACGGACGGATGGCTCGATTTCCAGGACTACTTCGTCCGCCGGCAATGCCGCCCGGCGGTGCGGGCGTTCACGTTCGAAGGCGCCGCCGCGGCGCGCGCGCAGACCGAGGCGCTCGCCGCCCTCGAACGGCGTGACCTGCGCGCCATCATCATTTGCCCCTCGAACCCCTTCGTCAGCATCGAACCCATACTGGCGGTGCCGGGCATTCGCGCCGCGATCGAAGGCTCCGACGCCCCGGTGATTGCCGTGACGCCCATCATCGGCGGCAGGGCCATCAAGGGCCCCGCCGGCAAAATGCTGGCCGAACTCGGCGCGGACGTGAGCGGCGCGGCCGTGGCGCGGCGCTACCT
>JBEKYO010000059.1:0-26244 GCA_049510875.1 Steroidobacteraceae bacterium | reverse complement strand
ACTGCCGCCAGGCGTATCAGCGGCAGTCCGATGAGTCCCGTGGGATCGTTGCTGTCGATGGATTCGCACAGCGTGATGCCGAGACTTTCGCCTTTGAACCCGCCCGCGCAGTCGAGCGGGGATTCGCGCTCGACATACCGCTCGATGCTCGCCCGGTCAAGGGTGCGGAAGGCGACCCGCGTCGTGTCGATGAACTCGGCGACGGTCAAATCCCGCCGCCGCACCACGGCGACGGCGGTGATGAAGGACAGGGTGCGTCCCGAGCACCGCAGGAGCTGGTCGATGCAGTTCGCCACCGAGCCGGGTTTGCCGAGGATGAGCGGCTGCTGCGCCGCGTCGAGGAGCACGGCAACCTGATCGGAGCCGATCACCCAGGCGGTGGGCCGCTGCACGGCGACGGCGCGCGCTTTCGCCAGCGCGAGGCGCGCCACCAGCGCCTGCGCACTCTCGCCGGCCTGGGGGGTTTCATCGACGCCGGGCGCCTGGCTCTCGAAGGGGATTTGCAGCCGCGCCAGCAGTTCCCGCCGGTAGATCGATGTAGAGGCCAGGACCAGGGGAGGCAGAGACTTCAAAAACAACGACTTGCACCCGATTGATTTTTGACAGGGGTGGGCATGAGCCCTATTATACGCGGCCCATGGCAGCCGGCTTGCCTGACCTCGTCGATTGCGCGCGTCTTGCCGAGGATGCCGCGCGGTTGCGGCGCGTGTATGAGCTGGGCGAGTTGCCCCGTCTGAGGGAGCTACTGGCGAAGCCGCAAGGCACGCTCAGCGCGAGTTTCGCGTTTGCGAAACTGCCGTCGGGACGCGCCGGCGCCGAGGTCACGATCGAGGCGAGCCCGCAGCTGGTGTGCCAGCGCTGCATGCAGGATTTCGGCTGGCAGGTGACTGCCGGCAGCGAGATTGAATTCGCGCTCTCGGAGGACGCGGGTTCAGCCGAGTCGGAGCGAGAGTTCTTTGTAATGGAGCACGGTCACGTGTCGCTCAAGGACCTGGCCGAGGAAGAATTATTGTTGGCCTTACCCATAGCGCCGGCGTGCGGTACGCCGCTCTAGGACATAGCACCCATGGCAGTTCAGAAAAGCAGAAAGACCCCGTCCAAGCGGGGCATGCATCGCTCTCATTCCGCGCTGGCGGCCCCTGCGGTATCGATCGATGCCAAGAGCGGCGAGACTCATTCGCGACACCGGATTTCGCGTGACGGTTTCTATCGCGGCCGCAAAGTACTTCAGACCAAAGCGGATATTGCCGCCAGCGACAGCGAAGAATAAGCCGTACGCACCAGGCTGCGGGCCGCCGCCCGCCGCTCAGCTTGTCTAGACGACCCGTGTCTGCGCCGCTTCACATAGCCATCGACGCCATGAGCGGCGATCGTGGTCCGTCGACCTGTGTGCCCGCCGCGTTGGCGGCGGCGCGCGAGTTTCCGGACGTGCGCTTCACGTTGACCGGCAGGCAAGCGGATCTGGAACGCGAGATGGGAAGCGCGCGCGGCGCCCGCAATGTGTCGTGCCTGTTCTGCGCGCAGGTCGTCGAAATGACCGACCATCCGCGCGAGGCATTGCGCCGCAAGAAAGATTCCTCCATGCGCCGCGCCCTCGATCTGGTCAAGGTCCACGAGGCCAACGCATGCGTGAGCGCGGGCAATACCGGCGCCCTGATGGCAATGGCGCACTTCGTGCTCAAAATGCTGCCGGGCGTGGAACGGCCTGCCATCGGGTCGTTGATCCCGTCGCGCGGCGGCCATACCTATATGCTGGATCTGGGCGCCAACGCGTCTTGCACGCCGGAGCAGCTCCTCCAGTTCGGCGTGATGGGGGCGATCCTGGCCGCCGACCTGGAGGGCGCGCATGAGCGCCCACGGGTCGGGCTGCTCAACATCGGCGAGGAAGAAATCAAGGGCAACGACATCGTGCAGGCCGCGCACCTGCTGTTGTCGGCCAGCGGCCTCAACTATGTGGGTTTCGTCGAGGGACATGATATTTTTTCCGACAAAGTCGACGTGGTGGTGACCGATGGGTTCACCGGCAATGTCGCCCTCAAGACGATGGAAGGGGCGGCGCGATTGATCGCCGATACCTTGCGCGAGGAACTGACGCGCAACATCGCGCGCAAATTGGGCGCGCTGGGGGCGAAGCCCGCGCTCAACGCGTTGCGCACCCGGTTAAATCCGACGCGCTACAATGGCGCGACGATGGTCGGCCTGAATGGAATCGTCATCAAGAGCCATGGCGGCGCCGATCTGTCCGGCTTTCAGCGCGCCATCGAAGTTGCCATCCAGGAAGCGCGTAGCGGCGTACCGGCAAGAATCGCGGAACGGCTGGGCGCCCCACGCGGGGCATGAAGGATCTCCATGTACTCACGCATTGCGGGCACCGGCAGCTACCTGCCGGAGAAAATATTGACCAACGCCGATCTGGAAAAGCTCGTCGATACCAGCGACGAGTGGATCCGCAGCCGCACCGGCATACAACAACGGCACGTGGCGGGCGACGGCGAGACCACCACGGACCTCGCCGAGCACGCGGCGCGGCGAGCGATCGCGGCGGCCGGGGCGACCGCCGCGGACGTCGATTTGATCTGCGTGGGCACGACGACGCCGGATTTGGTATTTCCGAATGTGGGCACCTTGCTGCAGGACCGCCTGGGCATTCACGGCTGTCCGGCCTTCAGCCTCGAGGCGGCCTGCACCGGGTTCATGTACGCGCTTAGCGTCGCGGACAAATTCGTGCGCTTGGGCGAGGCGAAGTGCGCGCTGGTGGTCGGTGCGGAGACGCTGACGCGCATCGTCGATTGGGGCGATCGTGGCACCTGCGTCATATTCGCCGACGGCGCGGGGGCAGTCATCCTGCAGCCCTCGGAGCAGCAGGGCATCATCAGCACGCGGCTGCATTCCGACGGCAAGTACAAGGATTTGCTGCTGTACCCCGACGGGGTGTCCAAGGGATTCCACCTGGTGCGCGAGGGTAAAGCCTGCGTGCAAATGAAAGGCAACGAGGTATACAAGGTTGCCGTGAATACCTTGGGCCAGCTGGTCACCGATACGCTCAGCGCCAACGGAATCAGCAAGGACCAGCTGGATTGGCTGATCCCTCATCAAGCGAACATTCGCATCATCGAGGCGATCGCCAAACGGTTGAGCCTGCCCATGGAGCGGGTCATCGTGACCATCGCAACCCAGGGTAATACTTCGGCCGCGTCGGTGCCCCTGGCGCTTGATACGGGTATCCGGGACGGCCGGGTGAAGCGCGGGCAGCTCCTCCTCCTCGAAGCATTCGGCGGGGGTTTTACCTGGGGCTCCGCGCTCATCCGTTATTGACCCGTGGCCAAGGGGACTTCGGGCGCGCGGGGGAGCATCCTCCGGCCGAGGCGGCCCGGCGGCCGCTCAACCGAGCGTTGCTTGGCGGGTTGTATCGCGTAAAAGGGGGTAAGTCAGGCTGCCCCGGGCTCGTCAAGGCACAGCGCCGCCGTGGCGATCGAACGTCCGTCAAATGCCCCGAGGTTCGGAGTTACCACACTCCGAAACCCGGGGGGTATGTCACTTGCTGGCAGGAGTGGTCCAAGGCGACCAGGAAGCCCCAGCCGCCGTCGCAGCCGCGTTCTGCACGAATCCAAGGCAATAGCAGTGTGGGCAGATCTCGGTGTCGCCCGGATACAGCTTGCAGCCGTTCACCACATCGTCATTGTTCGGCTTGTCCTTGTTGGGAACGAAATTGATGCAGACGAGGCATCGCTTGTCGCCGTTCGGATGGTCCTGGAATTTCAGGGCAGTCCGAACCGCCGTGTTTTGCGTCGCAAAGGCACGCCCGGACAGCCCGGCAAGCGGAACCACCGCCAGCGCGGTCATTCCGACCTTGATGACGTTGCGGCGCGAATGCGTCTTCTCTTCCTTCGTTTTTATGTCCATGTGAATCAACCCCCTTAGCGTAGGCGAAATTGCAGTCATCTTAAGTGGATTGCGAGTTACCCCGTTATTTTAGCGCTGCCACAGCCCGCTTGGAAGCCATCCGGGCTGTCCGGGTTTGTCCCACAAAGCAAAACGCCGCGGATCGACCGCGGCGTCTCACGTTTCCATCAAATGCTCGAGATTACTTCGACACTGATTTCTTGAACATGCGATCGATCTTCTCGTTGATCGCTTCGATAGCCGTCGAGTTCGACTGAGCCGTCGACAGCGCCTGGTTCGCCGTGCTCTGCGCGCCGGAGGCGGCCGAAGAAGCGCTGGCAGCGGCGCTGTTGGCAGCGGCGGCATCGCTAGCAGCCTTTGCCGTGTCGCTCTGATTCTTGCTGACCTGCGACTTCAGATCGTCGATCTGCGCTTGGATGGGCTTCAGGTCGGTGCAACCTGCGAAGGCGATTACGCAAGCGGCGGCGACGGTGGCCTTGACGGTCGTAGAAAATTTCATATCAATATTCCCCTAGGGTTAATTCATTGGTTTCGGCAAGCCCGAAGTGTTGTCGCAAGCAGCCCTGTCTCGACGTCGGGCTTACATGCGTCGCAACACAGTCGCACATCAAGCCAAATTCGCGGCGCGAATGCAACTGAAATGCGCTTTATGTCGGGAAGCGACGGCTATTTTGACCCATTTTGCCGTTCAGATATTAATTCCCCGTTAGGAATGACGCGGGAAATGTAAATTTTACCCGCCGACACACTGCTAGGTCTTCTCCGTATGGAGCAACTCCATCACGGCACGATGGCCCTGATCGATCGCCGAATCGGTATAGGCGGCGCCGCCGGCATCGGAGTTCGCAATGGCGATCCGGCCGTAGCGTGCGCGACCGACGACGTGCGGCCTCTGCGGCTCGGGAAGCTCCGGATCGAACAGCGGATTATATTCCGGTGCATAGCCGTGCGGCCAGCGATTCACCGTGATGGCCGTGATGTCGCGCGCCGGATCGAATCCCCCGTCTTGCAGCACGCGGCCCAATTGATCGCGGATATTGCGCTCGAAGGTCTCAAACGGCGTACTCAGAAGTTCAGCTTGTCCGGCCCGGTTCTGATCGTGCTCCGCCAGGCCCGGCCGGCACGGTGTGCGCACCATATGCACCAAAATGGGGTCATGCGGCGACCCGGCGCTGCGGTAGGCGCCGATATCGACGTGTTCATTCAAATGAAAGTACGTGTGATAACTGCCCGGCGCATAGACCCGGTAGACTTTCAGACGGTCGAACGCCTGCCAATTTCGCAGCGCGACGCTGGTATAGACCAGCGGAGTTTTGACCAGCTGCCGCAGCGCCTCTCGCTGGATGGGCGGCAGCTCGGGGCAAAGATACGGGATCACCATGTTGTAGCACGCCATGACGGCGCCGCCCGCTCGTGCGGAATAGGAACGGCCGCCGCGCCGATACGTGACTTCCACCTGCTTCGCCGAGGCGACCTCTCCCAGATGGCGAGCGCGGATCACCATGCTGTTGAGGCGCAGGCGCACCGGCGCATCGGAGCGGTCGAGCCGCGCGTAATTCACCCGCGCGGTGACGATGTCGGTGGCGCTGGTGCCGGGAATGGCGCGGGGGATGAGGCTTCGCACCAGGAGCCGCGCGATGGTCGCGTTGCCGTCGGGAAAGTGAAAGCGAAACGATCCGCCGGTATCCGCATACCCCGCCGGCGTGAATCCCATGCGCGCGATCGATCCTTTCGCCAAGTTCATGCCCTGAAATCCGCGCATGCCGTAACCCCAGCAGTCGAGCGCCGATACGGCGTCGGTGCCCACCCCCCACTCTCCCATGGTGCGCGCGTGGTAGAACTTGAGTACCGCCGGGTCGACTCGCACGAGGTCACGCAGGAACGCCTCATAGCTCATGCGCGACAAGCGTTGTTTCTTGTCATCGGAAGACAGGCCCGGCAGGTAATCGATGGTCGCCGTTTCGATTTGCGCGATTTCCTTGCGGGCGCGTTCGGAGAGGGGCGCATCGCGGAGCAGCGTTTCGAAGGGGACGGCGCCGACGCCGACCACGAGTTTGTCGGCGCCGAATGTCTCCTGATCGAAAAACACGCCGGCGTGCATGCCGAGATCGTCATAGAACTTCAGGTTTTGCGACGCGCTGATGAGCGCCGGCACGTCGATTCCCAGGGACTTCAGAAGAGCCGCGGCGACCGGTCCGTACGGACGCGGACTGTCGATCTCCAGTGTGCCGCCGTTCAAGAGGTTCAGGCGTCCGGCCAGATTGAATTCGTTGCGCTTGGCATGGCCGCCGAAGTCATCGTGGTTGTCCAAAATGAGGATGCGGCTCGCGGGTGCTCGCGTGCGGTGGAAGTGTGCGGCTGCCAAGCCGCTGATGCCGCCGCCGACGACGATCAGGTCGTATTGTTCACCGGTATCGGTTGCCGCCGGCCAGGTTTGCCCGTCCCGTAGCGCATGGGCGTCCTCGAACGCTCCGGGGTGACTCCCGCGCATGCCGGTGAGGAGCGGAGGATAATAGCCGAGCGCATCCTGGGCGGCACCGGACGGGGAGGCGGCACCGGCGCCGTCGAGAGCGGCGGCTAACAAGGGTGCGGAGGCCGCCGCGGCGGCGCCGATCGCAATGCCATTCAGAAAGTCGCGCCGGGTGATGGCGCGGTCCATGCCCAAGACTTTGTCCGTAAATTCATTCCCGGTTCGTTTTGGCATGATTTCCTGGCAGGCGTGGGGTTTGGGACACGTTGGCGATGCGAGCGGCGATGCGAACAAGTTAACCCGGTCCCGACCCCCTTGTCAGCGCCCGGATACTGTATATAATACCAGTTACTGGTTACACATACAGGTGACGCATGTCCGACCTCACGCCCCGTCAAACCCAGATCCTCAGGCTCATTCAAAACGCCATTGCCGAAAGCGGCATGCCGCCCACGCGTGCGGAAATCGCGCGGACGCTGGGTTTCAAATCTCCCAATGCCGCTGAAGAACATTTGCGCGCCTTGCAACGCAAGGGCGTCATCGATCTGATACCCGGTACTTCGCGCGGTATTCAACTCAAGGATATTTTGCGAGAACAACTGGGGCTGCCGCTGATCGGTCGAGTCGCTGCCGGGCGCCCGATTTTGGCCGAGGAACACATCGAGACGCGCTATCAAATCGATCCTCAGCTATTTCAACCGCAACCGCATTACCTGTTGAAGGTGCAAGGCATGAGTATGAAGAATGCCGGAATCATGCATGGCGATCTGGTTGCCGTTCATCGCACCCCCGAAGTTCGCAATCGCCAAATCGTCGTGGCGCGCTTGGAAAACGAAGTCACCGTCAAACGCTATCGACAGGAAGGCACCATCGTGTGGCTATTGCCCGAGAACACCGATTTCGAACCCATTCGGGTCGATCTCAAGGAACAGCCCATGATTATCGAAGGGGTGGTGGTCGGGGTGCTTCGGCGCGGTAAAGACGTGGATGCCGCGTGAAGCCACAGTTCACTCGGCCGTGGCGCTTGCGGCTATCCTGGCCGATGCACGTGTCTGGAAGTTAAAAGATGCCTCGAGCGGACCCGGTGCGTCTCCGTCCCGTCCGGTTTGGTCCACCGGCCGAAGCGCACTCGATGCGCGCTTGCCGGGCGGTGGGTGGCCGACGGCATCGCTCGTCGAAGTGTTGCTGGAGAGGACCGGCCTGGGTGAGATCCAGCTATTTTTACCGGCGTTGGTGGAGTGCCAGCATCGAATCGACGGTGAGGTGCCCTGGCTCGTCTGGATTGCGCCACCTCACGAACCGTATGCCCCCGCTCTCGCACAACAGGGAATCGAACTAAGCCGCTTGCTGGTCGTGCGGCCTGCCAGCGCCACCGAGGCATTGTGGGCTGCCGAACAGGCGTTGAGTTCCGGAGTTTGCGCCGCGGTACTGCTTTGGCTGCGGGGTACCGACGAGCGCTGGCTGCGGCGTTTGAAACTTGCGGCGGAGGCGGGCGGCGCACTCGGCGTGTTGTTTCGTCCGGACCGGCATCGGTTCGAGTCTTCTCCTGCCAGCTTGCGTGTGGCCATGAGGCAGGGTGAATACGAGACACATCTCGAATTAGTCAAAGTGCAAGGCGGCCGGCCCGGTCCTGTTGAATTCCAACTGACATGAAGGCGCGTAGCCGGCGTAGCGGACGGAACATCCCGGCCGCAGCATCAGCGACTGCGGATTTATTCGCGGATGACTGCGCGGGTGCCGATGCGGGTATTGGTCCCGCCGAAGCGCGGCCACGGCGTGCCGCCCATGCGATGGCGCGGGCCGTGCCGCCGCGCATCAAACAGTTGTGGTATGCCGCCGTGTTTCCGGAATTGCTGGAACCGCAGCGGCCGGCGCATCAGGCGGCATCCCTGCTGCAACGGCTCAGCCTCTCTGCGCAGCAATTCACACCGCTGGTCAGCATCGACATGCCCAATGCCTTGTTGCTGGAAATCAAAGGCAGCGTGAAGCTGTTCGGTTCGCTGACCCTGTTGCATGCGTCCATCGACGCGGCATGGAGCCGCTTCTCGCTGCGCACTCACAGCGCAACGGCTCCGACTACGTTGGCGGCGCTGTGGTTTGCCCGTGCCGGCAAGCGGGCATGCATCGAGGATCCCGGGCAACTCGCGGGTGGGCTTGCCGAGTTGCCGGTCGCCTGCACGTCCTGGGATCCCGAACGGCTGCAAACTTTGCGTGCGATGGGAGTGACCCGCATGGGGGAATTATTGCGTCTGCCGCGCGCCGGCATCGCCCGCCGTTTGAGCCCCGCCGCCGTCCTGGATCTCGACATCGCGTTGGCACGGCAAGCCGCCCCGCGCAGGGCATTCGTACCGCGGGAGCGATTTCGCGAACGCTGCGACTTCGAGACGGAGATCGAAACCGTGGCGTATCTGCAAAAGGCGCTCGAGCCCGTGGTCCTGCGCTGTGCGCAATTCTTGCGTGAGCGACAAGCAGGCGTGCAAAGATTGGAACTCAGACTGCGGCATCGCGCGTCGCATGGCGTGCTGCCGGTGACACGCGTGAGCTGTGGATTGGCGAGCGTCACGAGCGGGCATCGTCGCTTGGCGGATGTATTGAATGAAAAGCTGCATCGGCTCGAGCTGGCGGCGCCGATCAGAGGCGTGGAACTTCTGTCCGGTTCCCTGCAGCCGCTGTCGTCCGACTCCTTGGATGCATTCGCGGGTTCGCGCGTGGCCGACACGGCGCCGCAGCTGGTGGAACGGTTGCGGGCGCGGCTCGGTGAGCAGGCGGTGTACGGGGTCGTTTCCATCGCGGAACATCGGCCGGAGGCCGCTTGGCGGCGGGTGCACGAACTGCATCTGACATCCGCCGCGCGCGCGGGCGGCATACGCGCACTCGACATGCCGCGGCCGGTCTGGTTATTGGATGAACCCGTGCTGCTGTCGGCGGATCCACGGGACTTGCATAAAAAAGGCTTGATTCTCGAACAGGGTCCCGAGCGAATCGAGAGCGGTTGGTGGGATGGCAAAGACATGGCGCGCGATTACTACATCGCGCGCCGGCTTGGTGCACGGTGGTGGGTTTTTCAGGAACGGCAGACCCGGTCTTGGTATCTGCATGGCATGTTCGCTTGAGGCCGACGTGTACGCCGAATTGCATGCCTTGACCAATTTCTCGTTTTTGCGCGGGGCGTCGCATCCCGAGGAACTGGTGCTGCAAGCGGGAAAGTTGGGATATCGGGCGCTGGCCATCACCGATGAATGCTCGCTCGCCGGGGTGGTGCGCGCGCACATGGCGGCGAAACAATGCGGCCTGCCGCTCATCATCGGCGCGGAATTCACCTGCGTGGACGGCCTCAAACTCGTGGTGCTGGCAACGGATCGGCCGAGTTACGGCGCGCTGTCCCGGCTGGTGAGCCGTGCACGACGAGGCACCGTCAAGGGCAGTTACACGCTCCAACGCGACGATCTCGAGCATGCGCTCGATGGCTGTCTGCTCATCTGGCTGCCGCGCGCGGGCAGGGCGGCGCTGCCGCAACACGACCAAGACGGCCGTTGGTTGCGCGAACGCTTCGCCGGCCGCTTATGGATCGGCGTGGAACTGCTGACCGGCGGCTTCGATGCACGCCGCTTGGAATTCCTGGCAACGCTGGGCAAGACCCTGGCTCTGCCGCAAGTCGCCGCCGGCGATGTGCACATGCACCGGCGCGGCCGCCGGGCCCTGCAAGACGTGCTGACCGCGATTCGTTTGAACACGCCCTTGAGTGCGGTGGGTTATGCCTTGTATCCCAACGGCGAGCGCTGTTTACGGCCGGTGCAGAGGTTGCGGGAACTCTACCCGGCGCCATTGCTGGCCGAAACGCTGGCAATCGCAGAGCGCTGCACGTTCACGCTCGACGAGCTGCGTTACGAATATCCCGAGGAGATCGTGCCCGCAGGCGAAACACCCGCCAGTCATCTGCGCGCGCTGACCGAAAGAGGCTGTGCCAAGCGCTGGCCGGCGGGCGCGCCCCACGCCGTGCGCCTGGGACTGGAGCATGAATTGCGCTTGATCGCCGAGCTCAAGTTCGAGCCGTTCTTTCTCACCGTGCACGACGTGGTGCAGTACGCCCGTGCGCAAAAAATACTCTGCCAGGGCCGAGGCTCCGCAGCCAATTCCGTGGTCTGTTACTGCCTGGAAATCACCGAAGTCGATCCCTCGCGCATGGCCATGCTGTTCGAGCGCTTCATTTCCAAGGAGCGCAACGAACCGCCGGACATCGACGTGGATTTCGAGCATGAGCGGCGCGAGGAGGTCATCCAATATATTTACCGTAAATACAGCCGCGAACGGGCGGCTCTCGCCGCCACCGTCATCTCCTATCGGCCGCGCAGCGCCCTGCGCGATGTGGGCAAGGCGTTGGGGTGGGATCTTTCGGAAGTGGACAGGCTGGCGCGCGGCTTCCAGTGGTGGGATGGTCAGCGAATCGACCCGGAGCGCATCCGCGCCACTGGTTTCGATCCGGGCGATGCGCGAGCGCAGCGGCTCGTGGAGCTCACGTCGGAAATCCTGGGATTTCCTCGCCATCTCTCGCAGCACGTGGGCGGCTTCGTGATCGCGCGCGGCCGTCTGGACGAACTCGTTCCCATCGAAAACGCCACCATGCCGGACCGCACGGTCATTCAGTGGGACAAGGACGATCTGGAGGCGTTGGGTTTGCTCAAGGTGGACGTGCTGGGGCTGGGCATGCTCTGCGCGATACGCCGCGCTTTTGATCTGATCAATGACTTCGGCGGTTCGAGCGCCGTGCCCGGCAAGCTCGATTTGGCAACGGTGCCGAGCGAGGATCCGGGGGTGTACGACATGATCTGCCGCGCGGACACCATCGGGGTCTTTCAAATCGAGTCACGGGCTCAGATGGCCATGCTGCCGCGCTTGAGACCGCGCAATTACTACGACCTGGTCATCGAGGTGGCCATCGTGCGTCCCGGCCCGATTCAAGGCGAAATGGTGCATCCGTACCTGCGCCGCCGCAATCAAGAGGAAGCCGTGACCTATCCGAGCACGGACGTCGAAGCGGTGCTCAAACGCACGTTGGGCGTGCCCATCTTCCAAGAACAGGTCATGCAATTGGCCATCGTGGCCGCGGGGTTTTCACCGGGCGAGGCCGACGCCTTGCGGCGCGCGATGGCGGCCTGGAAACGCAAAGGCGGCTTGGAGCCATTTCAGAAACAGCTGGTCGACGGCATGCAGGCACGCGGCTATCCGGAAAGTTTTGCCCACCAAATCTTCAATCAGATCCTGGGATTCGGCGAATACGGATTTCCGGAGTCGCATGCGGCGAGTTTTGCGCTCCTCGTCTATACTTCCGCCTGGCTGAAGCATCATGAACCGGCGGCGTTCTGCGCGGCGCTCATCAACAGCCAACCCATGGGTTTCTACGCGCCGGCGCAGCTGGTGCGCGATGCGCGGGCGCACGGCGTCGAGGTGCGCCCCGCCGCGGTCGCCCGCAGCGACTGGGATTGCACGCTCGAGCGGCAAGACGATGGCCGTGCGGCGTTGCGCTTGGGCTTGCGGATGGTCAAGCGCCTGTCGCAAGAGGGCGCAGAGCGGTTGCTCGCCGCGCGCGCCGCGCGCGCCTTCGTGCACGTCGCCGATCTCGCCGAACGTGCCGCGCTCGACCGCCGCGATCTCGAAGCGCTGGCCGCCGCCGATGCGCTCGCGGATCTTGCCGGCCATCGGCATCGTGCGGTGTGGCAGGTGAGCGGCGTCGAACGAGCGCTGCCGCTGCTGCCCGCGGACACCGTGGCCCCGGAGGGCGTGCCGCTGCTGCGCGCACCGCACGAAGGCCAGGAGATCGTCGCCGACTACGGCAGCCTGGGGCTGTCGCTGCGCCGTCATCCGGTGGCGCTGCTGCGCGACGTACTGGGCAAGCGCGGCGCCATTCCCAATCAAGAGCTTTGGGATCTGCCCAACGGCCGATCGGTGCTGGCGGCCGGATTGGTGATCACGCGGCAACGGCCGGGCAGCGCGGGCGGCGTGACCTTCGTCACCCTGGAGGACGAGACGGGCTACATCAATTTGATCGTGTGGGAACGGGTGGCAACGGCACAGCGGGCGGCGCTGCTGGAGTCGCGGCTCCTTCTGGTGCGCGGCAAGCTGCAGCGGGAGGGCGATGTGCTGCATGTGATCGCGCACCGCTTGACCAATCTATCGGAGCTATTGGGCGATCTCGCCGTCGCGTCGCGAAACTTCCATTGACCGGGCCGTGCGCGCATGCCCGCGCGCTCAAACATCGAGGCCGATGGCGCGCATCAACTCGATGCCGTTGCCTTTGGTCGCGATTCCAGCCCGCAGCTTGAAATCGAACGTGAGTTTGCCGTCCCGCAATTCATCCTGGAAGTGAACGTACCCGAGCGCGCCAGGCGCGAGTTCGATGCCGTCGGCGATCGCCACATCATGGGTGCTGACGAGGCCGATGGCGCCGCGCTCGATCAACGCGCGGATCACGCCCTGCGCGCCGATGCGCCGATCGCTCGAGTTGGTCCCCTGCAGCAGCTCGTCCAGCAGGAACAGCAGGGGCAACCGCGCGGGTTCGAACAGTTGCCGCAGCCGGGTGATTTCGGCATAGAACCTCGAGCTGCCTTCGTGCAGCGAATCATTGATGCGGATGCCGGCGCCGACTTGAACGGGCGTGAGCCGCAGGCGCGCCGCGCACACCGGCGCGCCGGCCATCGCCAGAACCGCGTTGACCCCGACCGAACGAAGCAAGGTGCTCTTGCCGGACATGTTGGAGCCGCTCACCAGCAGGGCTCGCGTCCCGCCCGAAAGGTCGACGTCGTTACGCACGCATGCCTGCGGCGGGATCAGCGGATGGCCGAGCGCCGCCGCGACGAATGCCGCGGATCCGCCCTCGAGGAACTCCGGGAACGGGTCCTCGGGGCGCTCGAAGCTGTACGCGGCGATGGACTGCAGCGCTTCGATCTCGCCGAGCACATTCAGCCACGATTGCACCACCTGCCCGTGACGGCGCCGCCACCGCTCGGCCGCGAGCGCCGTGTGGAGGGTGTACATCAGGGGCAGCATCAATGGCGTCAGGAACGGGTTGCGGCGCGCCTCGACGAAATTGACCAGAGTGGCGAGCTTCGAGAGCGTCGTGGAGGCCGTTTGCGCGTGCGATGACAATGCCGCTCGGAGCGCCTTCAAGGGCGGCGCATCGAAGGGCTCGGCTTCGATGCGCCGCAGGAGCGCCGCGAACAAGGCGAGCTGTTCATAGGCGTTTTCCAGGCCCGACAGGGCGGCGTGCACCCGGCCCCGATAGGCGTAGGTGAGGCAGGCTTCGAGCACGAGCACGGCGAGAAACGGAAATGCGAATCCGCCGAGCGCCCAGATCCCCGCCGTGACGGCGGCCGCGGCGACGGCGAGAGTTGCGGCGACGCGCAGCCATCCGTGCAACAGTTCGCCGGGCGCGGCCGCCCACGCGGCGAGCGCGTCCGCGGACAGGGCAAGGCGCCGCGGCTCGCCGAGGACCGCGAGATCCTCGCGCAGGCCGATCCGGCCGCGCAATTCGCCGATGCTGGCCTGCCGCTCACGGATCGTCTCGATGGGGGCGGGCGCGAGCAGCCATTGCGCGAGGGTGCCCGCTCCCATGGGAGTGCGGGCGGTGCACAGGCGTTCGAACAGGCTCTGCCGGCCGAACAGGTCGAGATCCGCGCCGTACACGTGATGCGCGTCGCTGAATTCGTCGCCGCGCGCCCCGCCTTCGACGCACCGACCGCGCATGCGATCGAGCCCCGCCTGGTAGAACTCCACCGCGCGCCGCGCGAGGGACTGCAGACCTCGGATTCTGTGGTGATAGATTACCGCCGCCGCGAACAGAGCCGCGGCCGCGGCCAGCCACGCGGGCGAGACGCCGCGCTCGAACCAGCCCCAAGCGAGCGTGAGAAAGGCGGCGGCCAGCGCCAGCCGCGCGTGGCCGACGCGTGCGTCCAATTTGTCCAATCGGGCAAATGAGCCGGCGCGTTGCGCGAGGCGATCTGAATACTGTTCCAACGGGCTCACGGCGTACGATGCTTCCCCGGACCTTGGCGCACTGGCGGGGGCAGTATCCCACCGTTTTGCGGGCGCCGCCGCCGCCGAGCGTGCACTGCACAGACTGCGCGCTACGACGGTGCATGGGCGCATGGGTGCCTGCGGCTTGACGCGCCAATAGAGCCGTGTACACCATCCGAGCAGGCCGGCGGTGCGATGGCGCGCGAACGACATGCGAGGATATTCATGAATCCCAGCGACGACGACCCGGACGGCGCCTCGAGGCGCTCATTTCTCGCCTCGAGCGGCGGCTGGGTCGCGACGGCCTGGCTGGGCACCCAATGGGCGGCAATCAGCGCCGCCGCCCATCACGCCGACGACATGGCAGCGGCGCAAAGCGCGGCGCCACCGGCGTGGACGGGGTTTCAAACCTTGAGCGCCGCCGAGGCGGCGGACGTGGACGCGATCGCGGCGCAGATCGTGCCGGGCGGGCCGACGCCGGGGGCTCGCGAGGCGCATGCCGTGCATTTCATCGATCGAGCGCTGTCCACGTTCTTTGCGGCATGGGCGGCCGATTTTCGCGGTGGCTTGAAGGATTTCCAGCGGGCCTTCGGCGCCGCGTCGCGGAATTCGACGCCGTTCGCGGCGGCGAGCTCCGAGACTCAAATCAGTTTCCTCAAGACCGTCGACCGAACCCCGTTCTTCAATACGGCACGCATGCTGACGCTGCTCGGCATGTTCTCCTCGCCCAAGTACGGGGGCAATTTCGAAGGGTCCGGGTGGAAGATGATGGGATTCGAGGATCGCCACGCATTCACGCCGCCGTTCGGCTACTACGACGCGCGCTACGGCGGATTCGTACCGTATCCGGAGCGTCCGGCATGACGGGGCGGCAATTCAACCCGGACGATACCGTCGATTTCGCAGTGGTCGGCTCCGGTGCGGCCGGCGGAGTGCTGGCGCGCGAGCTGTCGCAAGCGGGATTCACCGTGTTGGTGTTCGAGCAGGGGCCGCGCCTGTCGCCGGCGGATTTCGAGCACGATGAATTGAAGTATTTCTTCTTGAGCGGCATCACCAGCGGCCCGGCCTCGAGTCCGCAGACGTTCCGAAAAACGGCGGCCGATACGGCGACCCTGCCTCGCGGTCCGAATCCGCTCATGTACGCCCGCTTGGTGGGCGGCAGCAGCAATCACTACACGGCGAACTTCTGGCGTTTTCACGAAATCGACTTTCATGAGCGCAGCGTGTACGGCAGTATTTCCGGCACCGCATTCGCCGATTGGCCCATCAGCTACCGGGAGCTCGAACCCTACTACACCAAGGTGGAGTGGGAAGTCGGGGTCTCGGGACTCGGCTACGCGAGTCCGTTCGACCCGCCGCGCTCCAAGCCCTATCCGATGCCGCCGATGCCGGTCAAGTCCTCCGGCGTGCTCATGGAGCGAGGTGCGCGCAAGCTCGGCTTGCACCCGTTTCCGGCGCCGCTGGCGATCGCCTCGCAGCCGTTCCGGGGACGGCCGGCTTGTGTGCATTGCGGTTTTTGCATGGGATTCGGCTGCGAGGCACGGGCGAAGTCCTCGACGCTGTTCACGATGATTCCCGAGGCCGAAGCCACCGGACGGTGCGAGGTGCGTGCCGCCAGCTACGTGCATCGCGTGGAAACCAACGCGACCGGCCGTGCCACCGGAGTCCACTACTTCGATGGCAACAAAGGCGAGCGCTTTCAGAAGGCGCGGGCCGTCGTGCTGTCGGCGAACGGGGCCGAAACGGCGCGCCTGCTGCTCAATTCGACCAGCAACCGCTTCCCGCAGGGCCTGGCCAACTCGAGCGGCATGGTCGGCAAGCATCTCATGTTCAATCAGGGCACCGGCGTGCATGCCGTGTTCGAGCACGAGATCAACGATTACAAGAGCGTCCAGGTCACGCGCATCCTGCACGACTTCTACGACGCGGACCCGAAGCGCGGGTTCTACGGCGGCGGCGGCATTGACGCACGCATCAACCCTCAACCGGCGTTGTGGGCGCTGGCGCAGGGCGGCGACCTGCCCCGCTGGGGCGCCGCGCTGAAGTCGCGGCTCGAGGGATTTCCGCGCTCCACCATGTCGACCGGACATAGCACCTCGCTGCCGCTCGCGACCAACAGCATCAGCCTCGATCCGACCGTGAAGGATGCCTGGGGGATACCCGCCATCCGGGTGACTTACAAGGATCACCCGGACGACCTCGCGACCGCAAAGTTCTTACAGGATCGCTCCTACGAGATCATGGAGGCGGCCGGCGCGCAAAAGCTGTGGCGCGAGGACGTGCAGGAGAGCACCGACGCGGCGCATTTGCTCGGAACGTGCCGGATGGGCAACGATCCGCAGGACTCGGTGGTCGACAAATACCACCGCACTCACGACGTGCGCAACCTGTTCCTCTGCGACGGCTCGAGTTTTGTGACCTCGGGGCGGGGTCAACCGACGATGACCATCCAGGCGCTCGCGTTCCGTGCGGCGGATCACATCGGGCAATTCGCGCAACGGAACGAAATTTGAGGGTGCGGGCGGCCGCTCAATGAGCCTTTCGGTTTTTTTTCTTCTTTTTCGCGCGCCCGTTGCCGGATTCCCCGCCGTCGAGGGAATCGACGTCGCTCGCGTCGTCTATTTCATAGTCGTCGAAGTCGCTCATCAGCTCGGCCGTACGGCGTTCTTCCATCACCCGTTCCAGACGCCGCCATGCCGGTTCCGCGCCCTTCGGCGCGCGCCGCCGCTGCGACTCGACGTCGCGCATAATGTGATCCACGTCAACATCGTCACCGCCCGGCGCGGCGTCCTCCGCGTCTTCTTCCTCGAACTCGTCTGATTCGGGTTTTTCGCTCATGCCACCGAAGACCAACGTTGCTTCACTGATAAGGCACGCGCGTTATAAACGGAAATGCGCCTTGCGCGCAATACCCTGGCGCACACTCATCGCAACATCTGCGACGCGCGTCCGCTACGGCGCGCATCCGCTACCGCGCGTCCCCGCCGTGCATCCGGCTATTTGACCAAGTCGTTGAGCTGAAAAATCGGCAGCAGCAGTGCAATGACGATGAACATGACGACGGCGCCCATGAAGACGACCATGAACGGTCCCAACAGATTGGTCATGGTGGAGAGCAGGCTGTCCATTTCGCGTTCCTGATTCGACGCCGCGCGCTCGAGCATCTTTTCGAGTTCGCCGCTGCTCTCGCCGCTGCTGATGAGGTGGATCATCATGGGCGGAAAGACCTTGCGGGCTGCCAGCGATTTGCCGATGGGCGCGCCCTCGCGCACGCGCAGGGCGGCCTCCTCGACGGCCCGCTTCATCGGGAGATTGTTGACCACCTCGGCGGAAATCCGCAGCGCCTCGAGCACCGGCACGGCGCTTGCAGTGAGGATGCTGAATGTCCGGGAAAACCGGGCGGTGTTCACACCGCGGATGAGCTTGCCCAGGAGCGGCACCCGCAGCAGGAATCGATCGAACGTCAGGCGTGCCTCCGGGCTCCTCAGCCAGCGCAGGAAGCCCCAGGTGGCGACCACGGCGACGATCACGCCATAGAACCAGTAGAGGCGCACGAAGTCGCTCATGCCGATCAGAATGCGCGTGGCCAGGGGCAATTCCTGGTGGCCGGATTCGAACACGGCGACGACTTGGGGAACGACGTAGGCCAGCAGAAACGACACGATGGCGAACGACAGCACCATCAACACGATGGGGTACACCAGCGCGTTGCTCACCTGCTGGCCCATGACCTGACGGGATTCGGTGTAGTCCGAGAGCCGCTCGAGCACGGAATCGAGCTTGCCCGACTGTTCGCCGGCGGACACGGTGGCCCGATAGATCTCGGGAAACGCCTGGGGAAAGTCCTTGAGCCCGTCGGCCAGCGGGTGGCCCTCGACCACCTTGCCGCGCACCCCGAGGACGATTCGCTGCACGCGCGGTTTTTCGGTCTGTTCGGCCACCGCCTGCAGCGATTCCTCGAGCGGCAAACCCGATCGCAGCAATGTCGCCAATTGGCGCGTCAGCAGCGCCAAATCCAGCGTCGATAGACCGCGGCGCAAGAAGCCGCGGCGGCGGCGCTGCTTGAGTTCGCGCTCCGCCGTCTCCTGGATGTCCATGGGCAGCAGTTGCTTGTCGCGCAGCAGCTGCCGGACGTGCTTCGGGGTGTCGCCCTCGATCAGTCCCTTGCGTTCGCGGCCCTGAGCATCGAGGGCAATGTATTCGAACGCGCCCACCTTAGTCCTCCCGGGTGACGCGCAATACTTCTTCGAGCGTCGTCTCGCCCTCCATCACTTTGCGCCGGCCGTCGTCGCGGATGCCCGGGCTCGCGGTCCGGGCATAGCGCTCGAGATCCTGCTCGGAGGAGCCGTCATGGATCATGGTGCGCATATGATCGTCGACGGCGATGAGTTCATAAATGCCGGTGCGGCCGCGATAACCCGTCCCGGGCTCGCTGCTCGGGCGGTACAGGGTCATCGGATTGCTGCGCGCGTCCAGATTGAGCAGCCGGCGTTCGTATTCACCGGCGAGGAAGGGTTCGCGGGTTTCGGGATTCAGAACGCGCACCAGGCGCTGCGCGAGGACGCCGATCAGGCTCGAGGACAGCAGGAACGGCTCGATGCCCATGTCGCGCAGGCGTGTGACGGCGCCCACCGCGGTATTCGTATGCAGCGTGGAGAGCACGAGGTGGCCGGTCAAGCTGGCCTGCACTGCGATCTGGGCGGTCTCCAAGTCGCGGATTTCGCCGACCATGACCACGTCCGGGTCCTGGCGCAGGATGGCCCGCAGGCCGCGGGCGAATGTCATTTCCACCTTCGTGTTGACCTGCGTCTGTCCGATGCCGTCGATATAGTATTCGATGGGATCTTCCACCGTCATCACGTTGCGGGTGTTGTCGTTGATGCGCTCGAGCGCGGCATACAGGGTGGTGGTCTTTCCCGATCCGGTCGGGCCGGTCACGAGAATGATGCCGTGGGGTTTATGGATGATCTCGTCCATCGTCTCCTGGGTGCGCGGATCCATGCCCAGCGAGGTGAGCTCGATGCGTCCGGCTTGCTTGTCCAGCAAGCGCAATACGACCCGTTCGCCGTGGCCCGACGGCAACGTCGAGACGCGCACGTCGACGGCGCGGCCGGCGATGCGCAGCGAAATCCTGCCGTCCTGCGGCAAGCGGCGCTCGGCAATATCGAGCTTCGACATCACCTTGATGCGCGACACCACGAGCGGCGCCACGGCGCGCTTGGTCTGCAACACCTCGCGCAGCACGCCGTCGACCCGGAAGCGGATCACCAGCCGGTTTTCGTAGGGCTCGATGTGGATGTCCGAGGCGTTTTCCTTCACCGCCTGCGTGAGCAAGGCATTGATCAAGCGGATGATCGGCGCTTCGTCGTCGCTTTCGAGCAAGTCCGAGGATTCGGGGATGTCCTCGGCCAGGTGGGCGAGGTCGGTGTTGTCATCCAGCCCCTCGAGCATCTGCATGGCAGCGCCGGAGCCGGCCTCGTAGGCGATGCGCAGCATGGAGTCGAAAACCTCGACCGATACGCGCTCGAGTTTCAGCGGGACGCCGACGAAGCGGCGCACTTCGGCTAGCGCCTGGGGCGTCACGCCGGGCCGGCAGACCGTATCCGCCACCTCATCGACGATGCCCCGCACCAGCACGCCGTGGCGCTTCGCGAAGGGGAAGGAGAGCTTGCGCTGGGCGGATTCTTGAAGTTCGACGCTCATGGCGTGCCCGAGGGCTGGGGTGCGCGTGCCGGCTGCGCGGCGGGGGCCACTTGTGCGGCCGGCGCCACTTGCGTCGCGGGGGCCGGCTGCGAGGCCGGCGGCGCGGGTTGCGTCGCGGGAGCCACTGCGCCGCTCGGTACGGGTTGCGGGCCCGGCGCGGGCTGCGGAGCCGGGCTGATCGTCGTGGAGCCACCGGCGTTCGGCGCACGGGGCGCGGGCGGCGGTTGCTGCTCGAAAGGCTGAATGGGCGGAATGGAGGGCTGTTTCTCACCCGGCAACAGCGTGATCTTGCCCTTGTGCAAGGACTTCTCCTCCTCGCGAATCTCGTTGTATTTCGCCTGGCTCGTGGCTTCCGTGGCGGCCTGATCGCGCAGGATCTTGGGCCGCAGGAAAACCAACAAGTTGCTCTTCTGGCGCGAGCCGCTACGCGACTTGAACAGGTTGCCGAGGAGCGGGATGGCGCCCAGCACCGGTACCCGATCCTCGCTCTCCGTAACCGTATCCTGCATCAGGCCGCCCAGTACGATGATGCCGCCGTCTTCGATCAAGATGGTCGTCTTGATGGAGCGCTTGTTGGTCGATATGTCGGCCGAATCGGCAAGCTTCGCGCCGGGAGAGGAGTCTTCCTGTTCGATCTTGAGCTGTATGGTGTTGCCTTCGCTGATATGAGGGGTCACTTTGAGGATGGTGCCCACCTCCTCGCGCTGAATCGTCTCGAAGGGACTGGTCGTGCCGTTGACGCTGGCGGTCGAGCTGGTGTACTGCCCGGTGATCAGCGGGATCTCCTGGGTCACCTTCACCTCGGCTTCCTCGTTGTTCATGGTGATCACCCGCGGCGTCGAGATGATGTTGCTCGTGCCGTCGCTGCGAATCGCTTGAATGACCGCGGCCAGACCCTTGCCGGTGTTCGAGTTGTAGGTGCCGACCGCGAACGTGGCGCCGTTCGGGATTGCGGAGGAGATGGCCGACGCCGCCGTGGTGCCGGTCGTGGTCGTCGCGGTCGTCGCCGACGTTGCGGTGGTCAGGCCGGTCACGCCGCTCAAGGCGGCTGCGGCCAAATCAACGATGCCGGTGCCGCTGCTGCCGGGGAAATTTGTCACGCCATAACCCAGGCTGGAACCGCCGTCGAGCAGCCACTGCACGCCGATATCGGCGCTTTTGTTCACGTCGACCTCGACGATCAACGCCTCGACCTCGACCTGCGCGCGCCGGATATCGAGCTTGTCGATCACGGCCATGAGCGACTTCATGATCTTGGGCGGCGCCGTCATGATGAGCGCGTTGGTGGGTACATCGGCCCAGATCGTGACACTGGCATCGACATTCGACCCGCTGCTGGCCGCGGCCGCCGGCGAGCCGCCCGACTGCGGTCCGTTTTGCGCCTTTGCGACCGCCGTGGCCTGGCCCTTGAGTTTGTCGGCCAGCTTCTCGGCGTCCGCGTACAGCAGATAGCGCACCTGGGTGTCGCCGCCGCTGAGACCCGGGGTGTCCAAATTGATGATGAGCGCCTTGGTCCTCAGGCGCAGGGATTTCTCGCCGCTCACGAGCACGCTGTTGGTGCGTTCATCGGCGACCACCTTGACGCCCGCTCCGGCGCCTTCGGCCGCCTGCCCCTGGCTCAGTTGATTGACCGTGCGCACCACCTCGGTTGCGCTGGCGTTGCGCAATTGGATGACCTCCACGGGCTCGTCGCCGCTTTCATCCATGCGCTGGATGATTTTCATGATGCGGCTCACGTTGCTGGCGCGATCCGAGATGATGAGCAGGTTCCCGGCGGGGTAGGCCGCGAGATGCCCCTGTTGCGGGATCAGCGGCCGCAGCAACGGCACGAGCTGCGCGGCGCTGATGTTCTTCATGGTGATGATCTGGGTGACGATCTCATCCGAGGTGGAACTGACGTCGTTGGGCAGGTCGATCGACGGCAGCTGCCGCGCGTCGGTGTTGGGGATGATCTTGATGACTTTGCCCGCCGGCACGGCCACATAGCCGTAGACCTGCAGGACGGCGAGAAACGCCTCATAAAACGCCGCCGGCGACATGGGGGTCGCCGACAGCATGGTCACCTTGGCATTGACACGCGGGTCGATGATGAAATTCTTGCCCGTCACCTCGCTGACAGCCTGAATGATCTGGCTGAGGTCGGCGTCCTTGTAGTTGGGCGTAATGGTCGGCCCATCGGGCGGCCTCTGTTGAGCGGCCGCCGGCAACGACACCGCCACCAGCACCACCGCGAGCAGGCACGCCATCGCGGAACGGAGTCTATGTTGCGGTTTGGTTGTCATCGGCATCATGGGTACCCGTGTATTGAACGCTTTCGAACGAGGCTCGCGCTACTGATCATTGCTGTTCTCATTGCTTCCGGGCGGGACCGGCGGCGGCATGCCGCCCGGCGCCGCCGCACCGCTGTTCGGCACCGAGGTTGGCGGAGGCATGTCTCCCTCGAGGTCCTTGGTGGCCTGCGCCGCCACTTGGGCGATATTGAGACTGATGTCCTGCTTCTGGCCCGCGCGCTCAATGGTCACCGTCACGTGATCCGATGTCTGGATGGTATTGAAGACGTCCTGACTGTGAGCCGGATCGTCCAACGGCGCGCCGTTGATTGCCGTGACCAAATCCCCGGGTTTCAAACCCAGTTTGCTGAAAATGGCTCGATTTTTGCCCGGGTAGGCCCGAAAGCCGCGTAATTTGCCGGCAGCATTGTCGTAGGATGCGACGGTGCGCATGACCTGATCGAGGATCCCGGGATCCTGCTGCACCATGCGCCGAATGTTGTCCACCGCCGCAGCGGTTCGCGAATCGCCGCCCCGGGGGGGTGCGGGCCGGTGGTTGGCGAGCAACCGCGGCAGCAGCAGCGTTTCCAACGCCCCCGCCCGGTCCAGCACGACATGGTCCAGGTACACCGAATGCAATGAGGCGCCGTTCACATTGTCGCCCACCGAATACACCTTCGAGGGTCCGCCGTCGCTGATGATGGCGATGCCGTGCTTGGGGTCCTGGCTGGCAATGGTGCCGGCCAGCACCAGATTGGCGCTGCTCAAGGGTGCGTTGGCCGGGTCCTGGGTGCTGGGATCGACCACGGCGACACCGAACACGTGGGCGGAAACCACGCCTTGAACGTCGACCCCCGCGTGCCGTTGAGCCGGACCCCCCCTGGTGATGACCGGCTCCGGCGATTTGACCGGGCCGCTCAGCACGGACACGGCCAGCCGCGCGAGCTCGACGACGATCAGGGCGGCGAGGGCGAACGATGCATAAGTGGGGCCGTTGCCACGCAGGCGGGACAGCCACTCGTTTTTTCGCGTATCAAGCATGTGACGTCAAGAGCGCGCAGCGCGAGAGCCGGACGGCGGCCGACCGGCGTATGTTTGGGACCTTCTAGCTGGTCAATCATACGGGCTATGCGCTTGGCCGCTCAAGCATTTGTTTATACTTGTGAAAGTAAAGTGACACCTATTGGCGACATTCGCATTTGTGACCGGGTTTTGCTTGGGAGTCTTGTAAACCGCGGTTACGCACCCTATAAACTGTGCATTCATGAGTGACATTGAACGAGGTCGGGAAGGCACTGGCTTGGTCGTCGAGGAATCGGCGCCAAAACTCAAGCGCCCGCCACTCTACCAGGTCGTCCTCATCAATGACGACTACACCCCCATGGAATTCGTCGTTGACATCTTGCAACGTTTCTTTGCGATGGACCGGACCAAGGCAACTCGGGTTATGCTCGAGGTCCATACCAAGGGAAAAGGAGTGTGCGGGGTCTTTACTTATGAAATCGCAGAGACCAAGGTAGCTCAAGTGATCGCGTATGCGCGACAACATCAGCATCCGTTGATGGCAACGCTAGAAGAGGCATAACCTGTGCTTAGTCAAGAACTCGAATTTTGCTTGAATGATGCGTTCGCCAGTGCGCGGGAAGCACGGCACGAATTCATGACCGTCGAACACCTGCTGCTCGCCATCGTGGATACACCCAAAGTCAGGGAAGTATTGAAATCCTGCGGTGCGGATACCGCCAAGCTCAAGACCGAACTCAAACAGTTCATCGACCAGACTACCCCGCGGCTGCCGGCCGGCGAGGATCGCGACGTACAGCCCACGCTCGGATTTCAGCGGGTGCTGCAGCGCGCGGTGTTTCACGTGCAGTCGAGCGGCAAAAAGGAAGTCACCGTCGCCAACGTGCTGGTCGCGATCTTCAGTGAGAAGCAATCACATGCCGCCTATTTGCTCAGCATGCAGGACGTGTCGCGCCTCGATGTGGTCAATTTCATCGCCCACGGCCTGTCCAAGGCCGGCGGCGAGGAGCGCAGCGAGCGCGAGGACAGCGGATCGGCCGGCGACGCCGACCGCGACGGCGACTCGGGCGGCAGCGCGCTCGAGAAGTACGCGACCAACCTCAATGATGCGGCGCGCAAGGGCAAGATCGATCCGCTCATCGGGCGCAAGCTCGAGGTGGAGCGCACCATCGAGATCCTGTGCCGGCGACGCAAGAACAACCCCCTGTACGTCGGCGAGGCCGGCGTCGGGAAGACCGCGATTGCGGAGGGGCTGGCCCGCATGATCGTCGAGAATCACGTTCCCGACGTGCTGCTCGATGCCACGATTTATTCGCTGGACATGGGATCCTTGGTGGCGGGCACGAAGTATCGCGGCGATTTCGAGAAACGCTTGAAAGCCGTGCTCGCCGAGGTCAAGAAGCAGCCCGGCGCCATCCTCTTCATCGACGAAATCCACACCGTCATCGGCGCCGGTGCGGCGTCGGGCGGCGTCATGGACGCCTCGAACCTCATCAAACCGGCGCTCGCCAACGGTGAATTGCGCTGCATCGGCTCGACCACGTACAACGAGTATCGCGGAATATTCGAGAAGGACCATGCGCTGGCGCGGCGCTTTCAGAAGATCGACATCACTGAGCCGTCGGTGCAGGACACGGTGGACATTCTTCGCGGGCTGAAGACCCGCTACGAGGAGCATCACGGCGTCAAATACGAGGACGACGCCCTGCAGGCGGCGGCGGAGCTCGCGGCACGTCATATCAATGATCGGCACATGCCGGACAAGGCGATCGATGTGGTGGACGAGGCCGGCGCCAACTTGCGGCTGAAGCCCGTCGAGAACCGCGAGGCCTCCGTCACGGTGAGCCAGATCGAGAATGTGGTTGCCCGCATTGCGCGAATCCCGCCGAAGAACGTCTCCATGTCGGACCGCGACGTGCTGAAGAACCTCGAGCGCAACTTGAAACTCACGATTTTCGGCCAGGACAAGGCGATCGAGGCGTTGGCGGCCGCCATCAAGATGTCGCGCTCCGGATTGGGCGATCAGCGCAAGCCCGTCGGATCGTTCCTGTTCTCGGGTCCCACGGGCGTCGGCAAGACCGAAGTGACCCGGCAATTGGCCATCGCCATGGGCGTCGAATTCGTGCGCTTCGACATGTCCGAGTACATGGAGCGCCATACGGTGTCCCGGCTCATCGGCGCGCCCCCCGGCTACGTGGGCTTCGACCAGGGCGGGCTGCTCACCGAGGCGATCGCCAAGCACCCGCATTGCGTGTTGCTGCTCGATGAGATCGAGAAGGCCCATCCGGACGTATTCAATCTCCTGTTGCAGGTCATGGACCACGGCACGCTCACCGACAACAACGGACGCAAGGCCGATTTCCGGCACGTGATCATCGTCATGACCACCAATGCCGGCGCATTCGAGATGAACCGGCCGAGCATCGGCTTCACGCAGTCGGACACCTCGTCGGATGGCATGGAGGCGATCAGGCGCTTGTTCTCTCCCGAATTCCGCAACCGCCTGGATGCCGTCGTGCAGTTCGCCGGTCTCGACCAAGACACCATCGAGCGGGTGGTGGACAAGCTTCTGGTCGAGGCCGAGGCGCAGCTCGAACAGAAGCGCGTGTCGATCTCGGTGGACGAACCGGCACGTCGCTGGATTGCGAAGAAAGGCTACGACCCCAAGATGGGCGCGAGACCGATGGCGAGGATCATTCAGGAATTCATCAAGCGCCCGCTCGCCGAGGAGCTATTGTTCGGCAAGCTCGTCAACGGCGGCCACGTCGAGGTCACCTTGAGCGAGGACGGGGACAAATTGAAGCTCGAGACGCGCGCGGCCGACGAGCCGGTGCTGACCTGAGCGAAACTTACCGTCCGCGGTAG
>JBEKYO010000058.1:0-25801 GCA_049510875.1 Steroidobacteraceae bacterium | reverse complement strand
TCTCACACCGTCACCAACTACAATTGGACCATCGATCCGGGCGATGGAACGAGTCGACTGCAGCGCCAGTTCACGTTCCGCCCGCGCACCTTCGGCCTCACCTTCATTTATCGCAGCAAGTAGCGGCCCCGCGGAGCGGGCCTCACCGGGGCCCGTGTCGAGCGGCCGACAGACGCGGGCAAGCGTTGCCGCGCGCCGCCGCCGCGGTCGCGGTCGCGGTCGCCGGGCGCGCACTGCCCGCTTTGCAGCATGACTTCGCCGGCGGCGAATTCGACCGTCACCGCCCCATTTTTTTCATGACCCATCGCGCGGCCGCATCGTCGGGGAGCTCGCTTCACGCGTTCCCGCAGGCCGGTCATGCGCTGCCCCGGTAAATTAAACGAACATACAAAAAAACAACAACATCGGCTGGCTCAAGCTGGTTGCAAGCACTTTTTACCGATGTTACTGTCGGTCGGAAGCTATCTGACCATATAACTAATGCCGGGGATATGATGCCAGCCAATCACCTGAAGCCGTACCGTCGACTCTGTTTCCGTCACGCGGGGTCCGCGTGCGCCATGGTCGGTGCCCTTGCGTTCGCTGCCGGCGTCGCCGGCGCCACGGAAGCGAGCGGTACCGGAGAGGCCAGCACCACGTCCTCGAGCGGGCTCGAGGAAATCGTCGTCACGGCGACCCGCCGTGAGGAGAACATCAGCAAGGTGCCGATCAGCATCACGGCGATGAGCCAGGACGATCTGGATCAGAAGGGCATTCGGGACTTCTCCGAAATGGTGCGCTTCACCCCGGGGGTGTCGATCGACACCTCGGGCACCAACGCGATTTCGATCCGCGGCATTTCCTCATCGGGCGGCGCGGGCACCACCGGCATTTACATCGACGACACGCCGATCCAAATGCGCGCGCTGGGATTCAATCCGGACGATACCCTGCCGAAGACCTTCGATATCGACCGTGTCGAAGTGCTGCGCGGACCGCAAGGCACGCTGTTCGGCTCGGGCTCCGAAGGCGGTACCGTGCGCTACATAATGACGCAACCGAGCGTCACCACCGAATCCACCTACGTGCGCAGCGAGGGGTCCTATACCGAATATGGCGCGCCGAGCTACGAAGCCGGCGTTGCGCACGGCGGCCCCATCGTCGACGATGTGCTCGGATACCGCGCGAGCATCTGGTACCGCCACGACGGCGGTTGGATCAACGACGTCAACGATACGACCGGCGCGATCACCCAGTCCAACGCGAACTACACGGGAACGTTTGCGGCGCGTCTGGCCGCGCTGTACAAGCCGACGAGCAGCGTCAGCATCACGCCCAGCGTCATGTTCCAGAACAAGCAACAGAACAACATTTCGACCTATTGGCCCGCCTACTCGAACCCCGGCGCCGGCGAGTTCAACGATGCAACGCCGGAGCGCATCCCGATTCCCGATCGGTATCTGCTGCCCGCGCTGAAGATCCAAGTGGACTTCGCGCACATGACGCTGATCTCGAACAGTTCGTACTACTATCGCAATGAAACGGACGCCTACGAGGGCACGGTGTACGACCTGGCGTTCTATCAATCCATAAGCTGGCCGAACTCCGACTACGGACTAAGTTGCGGTGCCGCACAGACCCCACCGCCCTGTTCCTGGTATCCGCTGCTCAACGCAAGCGGAATCCATTTGCCGCCGGGCTTCACGGATTACTCCACCCCAAACACCATGACCAATCAACAGCGAAACTACACCCAGGAGTTCCGGCTTCAATCGACCGACGATGGCCCCTGGAAATGGACCGTGGGGGTGTTTTGGTCGCTCGACCAGGAGATCAGCATCGAGCAACTCAACGACCCGCAGATCAATGCGTTTTACCAATACCTGTACGGTACCAGCGCCACCAGTGTTTTCGGCAATTACTACTACTGCAACGGCCAGGGCACGCCGCAGAATTTCCCGAACTGCGACATCTACTACAACTACAACAAGAGCTATGACCGTCAAGTCGCCGGGTTCGGTGAAGCAACTTACAAATTCACCGACCAACTCTCGCTCACCCTCGGCGGCCGGGAATCGCAGCTGGGCAACTCACTGAACCATTACTCGAATGGCCTGGAGAACTTCGGCCCCATCGCCGGCGGCGGCAAGGAAAGTGAAACAGCCTTCACGCCCAAGGTCGGGTTGAACTTTCAGGCCGACGACAAGAATCTGTACTACTTCACGTATGCGAAGGGCTTCCGTCCGGGCGGCTACAATCCGCCGTTGCCGGCCGCCATTTGCGCCACGGGCCTCGAAGCCGAGGGCTACCCGAGCGGTCAGCCGCCGCTGGAGTACAAATCCGATACCACGCAAAGCTTCGAGGTCGGTTCCAAGAATGCCATTGCGGACCGGTTGAAGCTCGCCGGCAGTGTGTACTACGTCCAGTGGGACAACATCCAGCAGAACGTGTACGTGGCGGGCGACTGCGGGCTGCAGTTTACCGATAACCTCGGGACCGCGGTGTCGAAGGGTTTCGATCTGCAGGCCGACGCACTCCTGGGCGCCGGATTCACCGTTGAGGCATCGGTGGGTTACACCGACGCGCGATTCACCAAGACTTCTGCACACGATCTTGCCATCGCCGGTGATGCGATTTCGGGCGAAGCGGCGATCAACTACGCGCCGGGAACCAATTCGCCCTGGAATGTCGCGATCGGGCCGCAGTACGGCTTCAAGCTGGCGGAGCACGACGCTTTCGTGCGTCTCGATTGGGAATACGCGAGCCGCAATCCCTGGTTGGCCACGGTGCAAGACCCGCGCAGCGCCGAATACAACTCCAACTCCTACACCCTGCCCTCGACCAGCTTCTTCTCGTTGCGTTCCGGCGTGAAGCTGGGCAACTGGCAGATCTCGGCGTTCTGCGACAACCTACTCGACTCCCATACCGTCACCAACTACGCCCAGGTGCAGCCCGACACCTACAACCCGTCCTACAATCCGTCCCTGCCGAACTCGGTACAGCAAAACAATTTCACCTTCCGTCCGCGCACCATCGGGATCACCATGACCTTCAAGGACTAGCATGAAGGACGGCGTCCCTAGCCAGGCGCTTCGCGCCGAACCTACGGCGTCGCCCTTGAGGGGCGACGCCGTCCTACAGGCTGGTCCTTGAAAGGGCGACGCCGACTGGCTAGGGACTCCGTAGGTGCGGCGCGAAGCGCCTGGCTAGGTCCGGCGCGAAGCGCCTAACTAGGCTAGGCAACCGCCCGCGCCGATTCCTGGCCGTAGGCATCCTGCAGCGCCGCAGCGAGGATGTTCAGCCCTTCCTCGAGGACCGCCTCGGGAATGGTCAGCGGGGCCAGCAGGCGCACCACATTTGCTGCGGTGCCGCAGGACAACAGGATCAACCCGCGCTTCTCGGCGTGGGCCAACACGGCGGTGGTGGTTTCCGCGTCCGGTTCCTTGGTCTTCGGATCCTTCACCAGCTCGAACGCGACCATCGCACCCAGTCCACGCACATCGCCGATGCCGGGGTGATGCTTGGCGAGCGCCTCGAGTCGCGTACGCATCTTCTGGCCCACGCGCGTCGCCCGCGCACAAAGCTCCTCCGACTCGACCACGTCGAGCACGGCATGCGCCGCGGCGATGCTGATTGGGTTGCCGCCATACGTGCCGCCCAAGCCGCCGGGGTGCGCGGCATCCATGATGGTCGCGCGGCCCGTCACCGCGGACAGCGGCAACCCGCCGCCCAGGCCCTTGGCCAGGGTGAGGATGTCCGGCGCCACACCGGCATGCTCGATCGAGAACATTTTTCCGGTTCGGGCAATGCCCCCTTGGACCTCGTCCGCAATCAGCACGATGCCGTGTTCGTCGCAGAGGGTCCGCAGCGCGCGCAGGAAATCGAACGGAGCGACGTTGAAGCCGCCCTCGCCCTGCACCGGCTCGATGATGATGGCCGCCACCGACCTCGGGTCGATATCGCCATGAAACAGCCGGTCGAGGTCGGCCAATGCCTGCTCGGTCGTGACGCCGTGATAGGGCTGCGGGAACTCCGTGTGGTACACCTCGGCCGGAAACGGACCGAAACCGCGCTTGTAGGGCATGACTTTGCCCGTGAGCGCCATGGTCATGAGCGTGCGCCCATGAAACCCGCCGGAGAACGCGATCACGCCGGAACGCTTGGTGAAATAGCGGGCGATCTTGATCGCATTCTCCACCGCCTCGGCCCCGGAGCTCAGAAACAGGGTCTTCTTGGCGAAGTCGCCGGGCGCGAGGGCGTTGAGCCGCTCGGCCAGGCGGACATATGACTCGTATGGCGTCACGTGAAAGCAGGTATGCATGAACGCCTGAGCCTGTTCCGCCACCGCCGCCATGATTTTCGGATGCCGGTGTCCGGTATTGAGCACCGCGATGCCCGCCGCGAAATCGATGTAGCGCTTGCCGTCGGCATCCCAGATTTCGGAATTCTCCGCCTTTGCGACATAAATCCCCTTGGTCGCGACGCCGTTTGCCACCGCAGCGGCCTTGCGCGCCTTGAGTTCAGCAGATTTGGACATTGCAGATTTCCTTGAAATGATGCGGCCAGACCGCAGAACGGTATCATTGGACGGGATTTTCGGCAAAACTTAAGGCGGCGCTCGGGTCTCCTGTACGGCGAAGGCATCGTCAACCATCCGGATGATGTCGATGATATCGAAGCGAGCACACGGCGCCCGAATGTGGTGAATGTCCGTGCATTCCACCGTGCAGTTGGAGGCCCAATCCACCGCCGCGCGCCGCTTTTCGGCCGGCTCGAGCTGCGGGGTATGCGGGCACCACGGGACTGCGGCGTATCGGTACTCGCCGCCATCGGCGCTCCATCGAGTCTCGCCGTCAATTTGGCCGTGGCTTCAGGTCTTGCGTTGGTGGGCTTCCTGCGCGAAAGCCATTGCAACATTTACTCGCATGCGCAGCGGCTGCTGCCAGCCGCGTCGGTAGGGTCCGACGACGCGCGGTCCTAGCCGGTACTCAATTTGTCGCGCAGATTCGTGCTGCCGACCAGCCAATTGGACGCCTGAGTCGCGCCCCGGGCGAACCAGTCTCCGCTCGACTTCACCGCTTCCAGCACCTTCGGGTACGTTGCCGCACTTTGCAGGGCGCTCAAGTAGCTGCCCCAGTCGCGACGGTTGAGAAACGCTCCCTTCACCTCATTGTCGTCTTGCATCGCAGACCTCGATTGCGCCCACCCGCAAACATTATTGACAAATTGAACGAAAAAGAAACCTGTCGCAGAGTCGCGACGGGTGCGTCGCGCGCGCCGCGCGCGTTCAATTCACTTGGTAGCCGCGACCCTGTAGACATGCAGACATGGCGCGATCGTAGTTGTTCCGCGCGCCGTCGGCATCGCCGGATGAAACGCCGCCGCCGGGCTGGGTAGGATCGAAGCCGGTCTGGCTCTTCGACCAATTATTGCACTCGAATTGATCGGCGGCCTGCTGGTCATTGGACTGGCCGTTTTTTGGATAGACGATCAAGTCCGATTGCGCACCCTGCGCAGGCTCGGGCGGCGGCGATGGCTGATCCGCATTGTCGGGCGGATCCACCACGGCATAGCCGCTTTGGTCCGGTTGCGCCGTGTAGTAGACATTGTCCGCGTAGTAATACGGAATGCCGCCGACCCAGACCGTCGAGTAGTAGGGCGGGAGCACGGAAATCACCAACCCGAGCGGCGGTTGCACGACGACGAAGCCGGGGCCGCGCGGCGCATACCAAACGCCGGCACTGAAATAGTAGCGCTGGTTGCCCCGGAAATACGGGCGATAGGCGCCGGGCAATGCATTGAACACCGTCCCGGCCGGAGGGTAGAAGTGACCGTGGTTGTAGCGCTGATCGAGAATCTGACCGCGCCCGTCAACTTGACCGCGCCCGCCGAAGGGCGGCCGCGCGGGCACGGCACCGGGTCGTGGCGCCGCCCTGCTCTGCGGACGCGGCTGGTCCCGTTCGTCCGCGGCCGGCGCCGGCACGGCTACGTGCATACCGGCCAGGAGAATCGATAAGCACAGCAGCGCGGTTCCAGCCTGAGGACTCATCGATGCGTGAACTCAGCTGACAGTGTAGCCGCGGCCCTCGAGGCAAGCGCCCAGCGCGCGCCGGTAGGAATCCGCCCGCGCCCGGCCCTGAGAGGCGCTCATGTTGATCTGCTGTTGCGTTTGCTGAGCCTGCTGTTGGGCGTTCGCATCCGCCGCCGACCCGATGACGGCCCCGGTGGCCCCGCCGAGCACCAACCCGGCGCCGGCCGCGCGCGGCCCGGCGATGAGCGCACCCAGGATCGCGCCGGTAACCGCGCCCGCCGCGGTGTTCGCGCCAGGCGGCGTGGCAGGCTGCACGACCACGCGCTCATACGGGCTCGCGTCCGCACGGCTCGGGTCGACGCCGGTCTGTTGGACGGCCCACAAATGGCACTCGTAGCGGTCTCGATCCGTCTGTTCCGCGCTCTGTCCGTTGTTGGGATACACGAAGATGCGCTGCGGCGGCGGCGGCTGAGCGGGTACGGCGACGACCCGCGGCGGCGGCGTCACGCAGGCCGACAACCCCAGCAGCACCGCGAGCGGAATAGCGGCGTGCGAAGCGGCGCGCCGCACGCTCACAATTCTTGACAGTGATCCGACACTCATGACCTTACGATCCTCCAATCCTTTCGCCATTCAACGCCCACGAGGCGTACAGGTTGACAGCGAATCGCACGCTTAGTTCGCTTCGGGCCGCAGCATCCACCACTCGGCCGGCCCTCAAGCGGGCTTTATTTGGCCGGTTTGCGAAACTTCAAGATGAACTGGTCGGTGCGTCCGCGCACGCTCGGATCGAACACCTTGACCGTATGGGCATCGCCCGGGTGGCGCAGCAGATCGCTGGTCCCGGCAAGCACAAAGCCCGCGGCCAGCACCTCTTTTTTCACGGTTTCCAGGTCGATCCGATGCAGCGTTGCCGTGTCTCTCGCGCCCGATCCGGGCTCGGCCTCGTGATCCAGAATCAAGTAGATGCCGCCCGGCTTCAAGGCCTCGAATACCATCTGATTGAACACCGTCACGTCGAGACCCGGAAAATTATGCAGATCGTGATAATTCTGCGACGTCCACACCAAATCTACCGGCACCGGCGCCTTGAGTTGACTGAATTGTTCGACCACCACACTCACGTTCGAATAATTCGGATCGGCGGCGATGGCTTTGACGCGCGCCGCAAAGTCTGGAACATCCGCCGGAGCGTTCGGCGCCGGCGCGGGCACCAGGGCATACACATGTCCGCCGGAGCCGACGATTTTGCTGAATAGGCGCGTGAAATAGCCGGCCCCGGGCAACAGTTCGGCCACCTGGTCGCCGGGTTTGACGCCGCTGAATACCAGCGTTTCGGCCGGCTTGCGATTCGCGTCGCGCTGCCTGTCGGTGTCGGGACGATTCGGGTCGGCGACCGCCGCGGCGATGGCATCGGCTCCCATGGCGCGCGCCGGCGGCGCCATCACCGTTGCCGCGACGATTGCCGACGCGGCAAGGACTATCGAGTAACGAATCATTGAGAACTCCCCTTGTTTGGACCACGCAATGCGCAGCGTCTGCACCTGATTCTAGCACCAGTGGCCGCCGCTCGCGGACGCGGGGACCAGCGCGGCGGCAGGCGTCGGCGTATCATTGACCGGTTGCCCGCACGCGAAGGTTGTCCATGAGTTTGAGCGTTTTCGATATATTCAAGATCGGCATTGGCCCCTCGAGTTCGCACACCATGGGCCCCATGAATGCCGCGCGCTGTTTCGTCGAGTTGCTGGCGGCGCGCGGGCTGCTCGATCGCACCCAACAGGTATCGGCGCAATTGTACGGCTCGCTCGCCCTGACCGGCCGCGGGCATTGCACCGATCGCGCCATCCTGCTCGGCCTGGAAGGGCTCAAGCCCGATACCATCGATCCGGGCGTGATCGAACCCACGTTGCAGCGCATTCGCGGCTCCGGCCGCATCCGCTTGCTTGGCCGGCACGACATCGCGTTCGACGAGCCGCTCAACCTGCTGTTCCACATCGACCAGGTGCTGCCCGGCCATACCAACGGCATGCGCTTCACCGCGCACGATGCGGCGCTCGAGGTGCTGGCGCGCGAGGAGTACTACAGCATCGGCGGCGGCTTCGTCGTGCAAGCCGGCGCCGAGGGCGGCATCGACGCCGCGCGCCCGCGAACGCCCTTTGAATTCGAGTCCGGCGCCCGCCTGCTCGAACACGGCCGCACTCAGGGTCTCGAGATCCACGAGTTGATGCTCGCGCGCGAACGCACCTGGTCGAACGACGCCGACATCCGCGCGCGGCTCATGCGGATCTGGCAAGTCATGCAGGACTGCGTGCGCCGCGGGTTCGAGGCGCAGGGCTTGCTGCCCGGCGTACTCGGCGTACGGCGGCGCGCGCCCAAGTTGTACCGCCAGCTCATGAGCGGCGATCCTGCGGGCCCGATGTATGCGCTCGATTGGGTCAATGCGTTTGCGCTCGCGGTCAACGAGGAAAATGCGGCCGGCGGTCAGGTGGTCACGGCGCCCACGAACGGCGCCGCCGGGATCGTGCCCGCGGTGCTCCATTATTACCGCCGCTTCGAACCCGGCGCCGACGACGGCGGCATCATGCGCTTCCTGCTCACGGCCGCGGCCATGGGCATGCTCTACAAACAGAACGCGTCGATATCCGGCGCGGAGATGGGCTGCCAGGGCGAGGTGGGCGTGGCCTGCTCGATGGCTGCCGCCGGATTGGTGTCGGCGCTGAACGGCAGCAACGAGCAGATCGAAAACGCCGCGGAAATCGGCATGGAGCACAATCTCGGCCTGACCTGCGATCCGGTCGCGGGCCTGGTTCAAATCCCGTGCATCGAGCGCAACGCGATGGGGTCGGTCAAGGCGATCAACGCCGCCCGGCTTGCCTTGCGCGGCGACGGCTCGCACAAGGTGTCCCTCGATCAGGTGATCTCCACCATGCGCCAAACCGGTTTGGACATGTCCACCATCTACAAGGAAACCTCGCAAGGCGGCCTGGCCGTCAACGTCCCGGAGTGTTGACCCTAGAGCCTGCCCCACGGACTTCTGGCCGGAATGGCATTTACCTTGGCTGCATAGCCTAGAGTGTTCGGCGGTTCAAGCCCCGGTGGTTGCAGCGACGAACTCCACGGAATTGAGCCTATGTAAGCGCCAATACGCCTAGCCGGTGGCCTGCAGTCCTTGGGCGATGCCGCTGATCGTGGCTCTGAGCGCTCCGAACAGCGCCTCATCGCGCCTGGCCGTTACACGCCAGCGCTGCAGCAGATCCACCTGCATGAGATGCATCGGATCGATATAGGGATTGCGCAACATGATGGCTCGCTGCAACGTCGGGTCATTGTCGAGGAGACACGCGGTGCCGCGCAGCTTGAGCACCTGGCTCACGGTCAACTCAAACTCCCCGCGGATGGACTCGGACTGCGAGCGCAGCGCATCGCTTGCCAGGGCATCGTAGTGCGCGGCGATTTCCAAGTCCGTCCGCGCCAACATGGCCTCAACGTCGTCGATCAGGCGTCCGAAGAAGGGCCACTCGTCCATCATGCGCCGGATCAGCGCTTCGCCATGCTCCGCAACCGCCGCCTGCAGGCCGCTGCCGAATCCGTACCAGCCCGGCAGCATGTGGCGGCTCTGGGTCCATGCGAACACCCAGGGTACGGCGCGCAGCGCGCACAGGCCGGCGCCGCCGGCGCGCATCGCCGGCCGCGACCCGATGTGCATGCGCTCGATCACGTCGAGCGGCGTCGCGGCGCGGAAGTATTCGAAGAACCGCGGGTCGCCGAACGCAAGCCGCCGATAGGCCTCGAGGCTGCTCTTGGCGAGGGTTCGCATCGCGGCGGCCTGTGCCGGCGGCGCGGGCGCCCGGTCGACGTGCGCGGTCGCCAGCGCGACCGCGGCGAAGGTGCGCTCGAGCGTGCGCATCGCGATCGGCCGCAATCCATAGCTTTGATTGACGACTTCGCCCTGCTCGGTCAGACGCAACACGCCGCGCACGGCGCCATGGGGCGCCGCCTCCACCAGATCCTCGGTCCGGCCGCCGCCCCGTGGCGGCGTACCGCCGCGTCCGTGAAACACGTTGAGCGTGATGCCGGAGGCGCGGGCCGCCTCGAGCAACTGAATTTGCGCCACTTGCAGGGCCCATCGCGAGGCCGCGATGCCGCCCTCCTTGTTGGTGTCGGAGTATCCGATCACCACCTGTTGGCGGTTGCCGCGCGCCGCCAGATGCCGGCGGTACGCCGGCTCCTCGTGCAGCGCGCGCAGTATGTCGCCCGCCTGCTCGAGCGCCCCGATCGACTCGAGCAGCGGTGCAACGTCGAGCGGGCACTCGCCGGTGCGCTTGTCGGTGATATCGGCCCAGCGCGCCAACAACAGCACCGCGAGCACATCGGCCGGGCCCTGGGCGCCGCACACGATGTAGTCGCCGATGGAGCGCCGGCCGTACTTATGCCGCGCGTGCGAAATGGCTTGGAACACGCCGAGCGTGCGCCGGCCGATGGCGTCGAGCGTTCCGGTCGGCCCCTGGTCGCGGGCCAGAAAATCGCGCAGCCGGCCGAGCCGCTCCTCGGGACCGAGCGCCGGCCACTCCAGCAGCGACAGGCCGTTCGCGATCACATCGTCGTGCACGTGCGCGTGCTGTGTGACGTCCAACGTCGCCAGGTGAAAGCCGAAGGTGCGCACGCGCCGGGTGAAGCGCCGAACCAGGAAGTAGCCGGCATGCCGTCCCCGATTGGCGGTCAGACTATCGGACGCCAGTTGGATGTCCGCGAGCAATTCGTCGGAGCTCTGATAGGCATTGGGGCGCCCGTCGTAGGTGGCCTTGAGCCGCTCGCGGATTTGCCCGAAAAAGATGCGGTAGGGCTGCCGGTCGTGGCGCGCCGGCGCCAATTCCTGGCCCCCCGGCAGCAATGCGCTGTAGGAATCGATGCGCTTGGCCAGGGCCGCGCTGACGGTAACTCGGTTCGCGCTTTGACTGAGCGTCTCTGCAAGCTGACCGCACTCGTTGAAATAGGTCGATACGATCAACTGCTGATGCCGGTGCAGCGTCTCGCGAATCGTCTTGCCATGCACATCGGCGTTGCCGTCCATGTCCCCGCCCACCCAGGAACCGAAATGCAAAATGCTCGGCACATCCAAGGACTCGGCGGGCACCGAATAGGCCTGGGCCAGCGCCGTCTCGACCTCTTCATAGAAGAGCGGCACGACCCGGTAGAGGATCTCGAGCAGGTAGAACAGCACGTGCTCGCGTTCATCGGCGACGGTGAGCCCCTCGCGAGGATGGTCCTCGGTCTGCCATATGCTGGTGATCTGCAGCCGGACCCGCGCCCACAGCGTCTCGATCTCCGTCTGCGTCAGGCCCGGATTGAGGCGATCGAGCAGGTCCTGCGCGATGTGCTGTTGTTTGCGCAGGATGGTGCGGCGCGTTGATTCGGTGGGATGCGCGGTGAACACGGGCTCGATGCTCATCGATGAGATCAGCTCGAGCGTCTTGTCGAGCGGCAACCCCTCGCGCCGCAGGCGCGCAATGCAATCGGCGATGCCTCCCGGCTGCACCGTGCTCGAGTCGTCGAGATACTCGCGCCGGCGGCGCACGCGGTGCACCTTTTCGGCGGTGTTGACCCCCTGAAACCAGACCGCAAACGCGCGCGTCAGGTCGGTCGCTGAGGCCGGCGAACGGCCTTTGGCGCGCGCCTGTAGATCGCCGTCGCCGCCGTTCACCCCGCCCTCGCGCCGATGGATGGCCGCCACTCGGTCCCCTTCCACCAGGTCGAAGAACTCCGCGCCGCCCTGGTCGCGCAGCATTTCGCCGATCAGGCTGCCCAGCGCGTGGACGTCCTCGCGCAGCGCTAAGTCCTTGACGGGAAACTGAATGCTTTGACGGTACATGATGCCGGGCTCTCGCGAATGTGGAACGCAGCATTATGAGCCTGTTGGCGCCAATCGCTAGCGTTGTTGCCGCCCGGCGCGACCGCGTGGCGCGGACGGCTCAGTTCGAATTGAGCAGCACCGTGGTGTCGAAACTCTCGAAGCTCGTCAGCACGCGCCGGTACGCATTTTGAATGATGCGTTCCGAGTTCTGGTCGGCCCGCGCGGACAGCAGCATGCGGATCAACACATCGTCGGGCGGCCGAGCGGCGTCTTCGCTCAACAGCTGATAGCCGAAGCGCGCCAGCCGCTGATTCATCTCGATGGCGAATCTCAGGCGGCTGAGGTCCTGGCCGTCGCCCGCGCCCACCTTCGCCTCCTCGCACACCTCGCTGATCAACCGCGCAATGAAGCGCGCCTTGTCGACCAGACACAAGTCGCTGAAGAACTCGATTTCGGATTGGATGTTCATCCGGCGGGAAAGAAGTCGATGGGTTTGGTGGCGGTGAGGGACGCAACGTCCTTCGCTTCGAATTTGAACAGGCGAATGCGCGCCAGCAGTTTCGACTCGAACTCGGGGTCCTGAAGGTCGCTCGATACGATGCGCGCCGCGGTGATGTCGCCCGACGGCGCGATGGTGATCTCGAGAACCACCTTGCCCTGCAGCGCCGGGTTGTCGCGCAGCGCGCGCGCGTACATGGCATCGATCGCGCCCTTGTTCTTGGTGAAGACCAGCGCAATCTCTTCGGAGCCGCGCGAGGCCTTGCCGCTTCCCCCGGCGCGCGCCGCCGGCTGGCCCGAGGCCAGGTTCGGATCCTTGATCTGGGCGGTCCGGATCCCATTGAGCGAGCCCGATCCGGCCGCGAGACCGCTGCTGGTCGGCGCGCTGATGCCGCCGCTGGTGCCGCCGGCCTTGGACGTGATGAGCGAACGCTGCACCTGGCTCACATCCCCGGGATCGGTGGTCTTGGGTTGATTCTTGGCGAATTTGTCCAAATCGACCTGATCGCGCAGGGCCGCCAGGTCGTCCAGATTCGCGAGCAGGCCGCTCTTGGACGCCTTGACGCGCGGATCGACCGGAACCGGAGGCGTGGGCTTGGCGGTCACCGGCGCCTTCTCCAGGGGTTTTTCGGGCTTCGGCGGCGGCGGTGGGGGCGGCGGGGGCGGCGGCTCCATCACCAGCTGCACCACCCGCTCCGGCAGCGAATCCGTGTTCTGAACCTGCCGATGGTAGGGCAGGAACGGCATGAGCACCGCGATGATCGCGAATGCGATGACGAGGTTCCGCAATATGACGCGAAAGCGCCGCTCCATGTCCTCGGCCGGCGACCACGGGAGCTCGTACCGGCGGAAGTACGGAGCCAGGCTGGTCGCGATCGGCTGCGAGGGACTGAGTGCCGCCATCTTAAGTCGCCGTCCGCTCGCGTTCGACCACCGCGAACGAAACTTTGCCGTATTCCGCGTCGCTGCACGTCAACATGATCCTCTTCAGGACGCTGTACGGCGTGTCCCTGTCGCCCATGATCGTGACTTCGCGCTTGGCGATGTCGGTTCCGTGCGCTCCGCCCAACGCCAGCGCGTTCTGCGCCAGCAACGCCGCTTTGAGCGGCGCGAACACCGGCCCCGGGTTGCCAGCCACATCGGCGATCGAACCGACCAATTTCCCATCCACGAACACCGAGTCCTTGGTCACCATGACGACGACCGCCGCGCTCGGTTTGCGCTCGGACAGCGACTGCGGAATCGAGATATTTTTGGTGTTCGGCAGAATGTCCACTTCCGCCGTATGCGCGAGCAGGAACACCACGAGGATGGTCATCATGTCGATGAACGGCACCAGCGCGTAATGGCTGGCGCCCCGGTGGCGTTTGCGCCGTTTGAGGTAGTAGGAGTTCACGTGGGCGCATCCCCGATGGCGATGTCCGGGAACAATTCCGCCTTGGAGAACGGCGCGACCGGCAGTTGATACACCCGCACCGTATCCATGACCTGCACCAAGCTGTCGTAGGAGGTGGCGGGACTGGGCAGTATCGTGGCGTCCGTCATCTGCGGAAATTGCGATTTGACCCGGCGGATGAATTCGGACAATCCGCCGAGATCGAGGCCCGCCGCGGTGTTGGGAAGCGTCTTGAGCGGGCCCGAATTGCGGTCGTTCACCACGATATCGTCGGGACGGATGATGACCTCGAGCTTCAGGTCCTTCGGCAGGTCGAGCGGCACCTCCGTGCTGCTCGTGGGCAGATTCAACTGCAGGATATTGGTCTTGGAGAACACCGCGGTGAAGATCAGGAAAAACACCAGAATCACCATCATGTCGATCATCGGCACGATGTTCAAATCGTCGCGCCCCTGGTGGTAGCGGGCGTGATTGCGGCGGACGAGGCGTGCGGACTTGGACTTCATGTCCTCTCCGTCGCTAGATGGTGCTGCGCGCGGCGGCCGGCGCTCTGCCCGGGGCGGTCGCTGTTTGCGGCGCCGCAGCGGTCTCGTGCTGGCGCTCCGTGATCGAATTCAAGAACTTCACCGATGCGATTTCCAGGCTGTCGATCAGCGAGGTGGTCTTGGATTCGAGGAACATGTGCGCGAGCAGCAGCGTGATCGCGACGCCGAGGCCCGATGCCGTGTTGTTCATCGCCACGGAGATGGCCGCCGCCAACAAGCTTGCCTTCTCCGCCGGATTCGCCGTGGCGACCGCGCTGAAGGCGCCGATCAAGCCGGTGATGGTTCCGAGCAGTCCGATGAGCAGGCCCACATTCGCGAGCGACGACAGATAATGCGTGCGTTTCTCGATGCGCGGGATGACTTCGAGGAGGCTCTCGTCCATGGCCTTTTCGATATCGTCGCGGCGGCGGGCGCTGGCGACGCGGGCGACTCCGTAGTTCAAGATCGTCGCGATCGAGGCCTTGGAGTTTTGTGTGAGCGCGACGACTTGCTTGAAGTTGCCGGCGCTCAGCGCCGGGACGAGGTCATCCCACAAGCCGCGGTTGCGTATGGTTTCGCGCGTCAGATAAACGTATCGCTCGATGGCAATCGAAACCCCAACGACGAAAATCAGCGCCAGCGGGTAGAGGAAGAGCCCGCCGTCCTTGAAGAAATTGATGGCCGAATTGAAGAAATTCATCTGCGCGCTCCTAAAGATACTCGTCCGCTCTGAACATGGAATTCAATCACAATCTTTTTGCCCCGGGCGGACTTACTTCTCACCCTGCGCCGGCGTGGCCGCCGCACCATTCTGCGGCGCGTCCGTTGTTACAGCGTTGTAATAATTCACCTCTCGCCTGAACTCATCCCGGTCGACGGGGGCCAACGCCTCGTCCAGCAGGCTGTTCATGGGCTTTCCCGAGAGATCTCCGATATCGGACTTCTTCCACGGCACGATGTACATGACCTTGGGCTGCTCGCGGTCGCCGGTCACGGTGGCGGTGCCCAATTCGAGCCGGTCCGCGGCCCCCGGCGCCCGTGGGGCCGTGCGGGGCGGGCGCGCGGCAACTGTGGTCCGCGGCGTGGTGGCGCCGGGCGAGCCCGGCGGCGTATCGGTGCGCGGCGTGCCGGCGGCCGGCGATCCCGGCGACGTATCCGCCCTCGGCTCTCCGGCATCGGTTTGTGCGGTGGACTTGGCCGGGGTCTTCTGCGGACCCCCGGGCGCGGGCGGGGCGGGCGCGGCCGCCGGCGATCCCGGCGACGTATCCGCCCTCGGCTCTCCGGCATCGATTTGTGCGGTGGACTTGGCCGGGGTCTTCTGCGGACCGCCGGGCGCGGGCGGGGCGGGCGCAACGGCGGGCGCCGCCGCCGCCGGCGCCGCATCCTGCGCGGCGGCCAGGCCGCCCGCCGCCAAGCAGGCCGCTGCCGACCACACCAAAAGCCAGCCCGAGGGCTGTATGCATGAGCTCATGAAGGCTCCTTTTTTGCGGCCGGGGCCGCCGCGCCGACGCGCTTGCGCAATTCCACCACCCACCCGGCGACCTGCTTGTTTTCGCCGGCGAGCTCCACGTAGTGCTCGAACTGCTCGAGTGCCTTTTGCGGCTCGGCGAGATACAAATCGTACAGGATGCCCAGATTCAGATAGGCGGGCGCGTAACTTGGTTCAGCGGCTATCGTACGCTGGTAGGCCGCTTCGGCCTCCGTAAATTTCCCTTCTTTGCGCAGCACGATGCCGAGTTCGTTCCCGGCCGCGGCGCTCGCCGGGTTGCGCTCGAGCGCCGCCTTGAAGGCCGCCTCGGCTTCGGCCAGGCGCGCAGCCTGCAAGTACACCAATCCCAAATTCAACTGCGGGCCGGCGAATTGCGGATAGGCCGCGCTCAGGCGCTTGAATTCAAGCTCCGCATCGCCGCTCCGGCCGGCCCTCATCAGGTTCAACGCGGCGGCATATTGCTGCGCTGCTTCGGCCGGCACCGGCGCCTCGCTGGCCGCGGCCGTGGGGGCGCCCGGCGCGGCGGCGGCCGAAGCGGCGGGTACCGTGCCGGGCGCGGCCGCGGCCGGCGGCGACACCTCGCGGGGCGTAGGCGGCGGCTCCGTGCGCGGCTCGCTCTGGCAGGCTGCCACCAGCACGAGCAGGCAGAGGTTAACGAATCGATTCGACCAGCGGCTCACCGAGCTCCACCTTGCCGTAACGGCCTGGGTTAAGTTGCGCCAGCGCCGCAAAGCTCTTTTGCACCCACTCATCGTAGGTGCCGTCCTTGGTTCGCGCCGTATTCACTTCATGCAATTTGATCGCCTTTTCCTCGAACGGGAAGGCCTGCTCCTCCAGCAGCACGTCGTATTGTTCCAGCTCGTCCTTCGAGAGATTCTTCGGCCGCTCCGAACTCATCAGATCCTTGCCGAGCTGCCGATAGAGTTCGGCGCTCTCGAAGGTCGCCGCCGTGGTCACCTCGGCAACCTGGTAATCGGCGGCCTGCGTATACGCCTTGAGCGCCGCTTCCATCGCCTTGCGTTTCTCCGCCAAGGATTTCTTGAGCGGCACGATGAGCTTGATGCGCACGAACTCCTCGCGCGCGGGCGCGGCGAGAGTCAGAGTCGCCTTGGCCGCCAATGCCCGGCTGCGATCCGTGCGGGCGGCGCCGGCGGCTCGGTCGGCGGCGATGATCTCCTTGAGCCAGTAATCGCGGCCGCTAAAATCCCCCGACTTCGCGGCGATGGCGCTCAATTGGCTGCGCGCTTCCATGGCCGGATTCAACGGCTGCGGGAAGTGCTTCACGAAGGCCTCCAACATGGACTTCGACTTCGCCGTGTTGCCCGCCTTGTCGTACAACTCCGCCGCGCGCAGCGTGGCCTCGCGCTGCACCTCGGGCGATTCGGCGGGCGATGCTGCGATTCGCTCGAATTCCTGCGCCGCGGGGCCGGGATGACCGGATTCCGAATAGGCCACCGCGAGTTTGCGGGTCACGTCGGGCTGCAGCGGACTCTGCGGAAAGTCGCGGCGGAAACCCTCCAGCACCACGGCTGCGCGGTCCCACTGCTGCTCGGTGATCAACAGGGCGCCGGCATCGAAGTCGGCATTCGCGCGCACTTTCGATGTGGGCGCCTCCCGGGCCACCCGCAGGAAGTCCTCGACCGCGCCCGCGTTGTCGCCGGCTTTGCTCTTCTGCTCGCCTTGCTTGTAGATGGCCGCCGCCAGACGCTCGACGATCACGGGACGCTCGGGGTCGCCCGCCGGCATGAGCGCCTGTGCGCTGTTGTAGCCGGCTTCGGCCTTGGCGAATTCGCCTTGTTCGAACTCGGAATTCGCGATCACGGTCCACGCGATTCGCTGCTTGGCCGCATCGGGCGGCGGATTTCGCGCGAGCAGCGTCTGTGCCGCGGCGACGGCGCGCGGATAATCCTTGGCGGCATACAGATCGGCGGCGGCGCGCGTGAGCACCTGCGCGGTCTCGGGATGAAGGGGAAAGGCCGCGGCGAACTTCAGGGAACTGTCGACGCCGCGCGCGTGCATTTTCGCCTTCGCATCCCCCGACAAGGATTCTTCCTGCTTGCCGTACGCGACGATTGCGGCGTAGCCGGCGGCCCCCGCCTTGTCATGCGCGCCGTAGCCGTAGGCGCTGTGCTCATATTCCTCCCCGGCCTCGAGATACTGCTTGCTCTCGAACAGCGTGTCGGCAAGCAGGAAATTCGTGGCCGCGGACTCGGGATCGTCCGGAAACGAGCTGATGAAGCTGCGGTACCATTTCGCCGCTTCCTGATAGTCGGCCGGGTTATTGGTGTGCTGCGCCTGCGCGTGATAGTACTGCGCCACATCCTTCAGATTCGTCTTCAGCTCCGCCACCACCACGGGTTCGCTCCCGGGCGTGCGCTTCTGCCAGAACGCGGTCCCGAAGCTGTAGTCCTCGACGAACTCCTTCTTGCCCTGCAATACGAGCTGGGCGAATCCGCCCTTCGAATAGGCGCCGATCGCCTGCATCTGCAGCAGCGGCGCCTTTTCATTGTTGCGGTCCTGTGACACGAACGCGCGGTATACGTCCGCGGCGTCGGTATAGCGCTCCTTCTCGATGTACAGGTCTCCGAGCCGCGCATAGAGAAGATACGAATACGGCCGCGGTTTGCGGTGCTTCACGAAGTCATCGATGGTCTTCGGGCCGTCCAGATAGGAGAACGTGATGGACATGACACGGAAAGTATCTTCGACCAGTTCGCGATTCGGGCGGCTGAGCGTGTCGAGCTCCACCAACTCGGCCGGATCGCGCTTCGATACCAGCATCGAATCGAGCACTCCGGCAAACGAATCCAAGCTGCGCTCGTTCTCGCCCTGTTTGAACAGGGACCAACCGTGTTTGTACAGGCTCTGATTGTAGAATGCGGAGGTCGGGCCGATTTTGACCACGGCCTCGTAGGCCGCCTGCGCGGGCGCATAGGATCGCGTCGAGAACAGCAGCTCGCCGCGCCGAAACTGCGCCTCGTCGATGTAGTGGCTGCCGGGATAGTTCGCCACGAGTCGGTCCAGCGACTGAAGCGCCTTGTCCGGCTGTGCGTTGAGTTCGTACGCCCGCGCCAGTTGATAGAGCACGGCATCGTTGCGCTCGTACTTCGGGTAGGCGCCGAGCAGCGCGGAATAGAGATGGATGGCCTCGGTGGCGCGCAGGCCCTCGTTCGTCACCAGCTCTCGCTCGATGCGCTCGGACTCGGAGCTCTCCAGGTTCAAATCGCCCAACCGGCGCAACGCCTCGGCGCGCAGCGCCGCATCGCCCGCGTTCAAATCCAGGAAGCGGCGATAGCTGTCCATGGTCTTGTTGGCATCGACGCCTTGGGGAGGATTGGAGTTGACTTCGACCTGCTGGCCCTCGAGGTCTTTGATGGTCGGTGGATTCTTCGAGTCCGCCATGGCCGCCGGCGCGGTCGCGCACAGAGCGCCCGCCATCGCAGCCCACACGGAGAACATGGCCGCGAGCGGACGCATCAGGGTGGCGCCTTCGGCTTCGGCTGCGAGGACTTCTCCGTCGCCTTGTCGTAGATGGCGGCGAGCTCGTAGCGGGCTTGGATCTGATAAACCTCGATGCGCCGCCTCTGCGCTTCGAGTTCACGGATGGCGAGCGCCTGCAGGAAGCGGTTTTGCTCCTCGGACAACGCTGCCAGGCGCTGCTGCATTTGATCCATGCGGCCGCGCACGGCGGTGACTCGCGCTGCGAACCCGCCCGTGTTGCTCGGCATGTCCTGCCTGGCCTGCCGCACCAGCACGGTCCGCTTCTGAGTCTCGACCAGGGACGCCTCGAGTTCCTTGACCGAGCGGCGCTCATTCCACAATCTGGCCTTGAAGCTCTCCGACAGCCGCCAGTACATGACGCCCTTCAGCAAGCGCAGCCGGTCGCGCATCTCCGCCAGGTCGGGATCATCCGGATGCAATGCCAGGTAATCCTCGATGTGTTTGAGGCGCGCCCAATTTTGCTGCTCTTCGGCCGTTCCCAACGCCGCCACGTCGTTGGACTGTTCGATTTCGTTGATGCGCGATTCGAAGTCCACGCGCTTCTTGATGAGCGCATCGAGATCCGTCGCGGCGATGACCGCATCGGCCCTGGGCGTGCGCTCGTTGTAGGCCTGTTGCCGCGTATCCAACATGTCGTCGAATGCGGATAGATCGTTGCGCCAAGCGTCGAGATTGCGGCGCATGAAATTCAGCTCGCGGTAATTCTTCAAGCCCTCCTGGAACTCGTTGCTGGCGAGGAGTTGATACAGGTACCTCGACTCCGGCGCATCCGGCAACGTCTTCAGCTGCCAGTACCAGGTGAGCGTGGCCTTCTTGTCGTCGCTCAACAACCGATCGAGCAGGTTGCCGCTGCGAATTTGCTCGATCGAGTCGTCGATGTGCTTCATTTCGGCGTCGAAGGAGTCGATGGCCGAGTTGTAGAACTCGGCGGCCTGACCGCTCGCGCCGAGCTGATTGTAGGCATAGGGGACGGTCAGAAAGGATTCTTGGACGGCTGAATCGAGCAAGTTGCGCTTGCGCAACGCCAGCCAGGGAACCAACGCCCGCTTGTAGTCGCCGAGCGCCGAATCCGCCCAGCCCGTCCCGAGCAGCGCCTTGCTCGAATAGGGCCCCTCGAGCCGCACCCGCTCGAGGATCGGGCGCGCGTCCGCCGCGCGCTGGGCCTGCAGCAGCGCAAACCCCAAGGCCAGATTGGCCTTGTCCTTGAGGGCCAGGAGCTCCTCGTTCGAGGTCTGCATCTGCCCGACCTGGTCGAGATGCGCGATCGCCTCCGGCAAGCGGCCCTGGCGCACCAGGGCGACTCCGAGGTTGAACTGCGCGTAAGCCGTCCAATCGGGCGGCCCGTGCCACGCGCTCAGCGCGGCGATGGCGTCGTCGTAGCGGTTCTCGCGCAGCAGCAGCTGCGCCAGGAGCATGTAGCGTTCGGCGTTGATGCGCGGCTGGATCTTGTCCGACACCTGTTTCAGCGCGTGTTCGGATTCCTGCAGATAGCCGCGTTGATACCAGACCTTGCCCAGATAGAACCACGCCTTGTTGCGCACCGCCTCCGTGGTGTTGGCGTTCAGCAGTCGCTCGAAAATATTGCCCGCTTCGACGTGCTCGCCCAGGGACAGATAGAGGCCGCCGAGGAGCAGCTGTGCCTCGCCCTGGGTATTCGGCAGCCGATCCAGCTGCTGCGAGGCCAGCAAACGCGTGATCGAATCGAAGAAATCGTCCTGAAAAAAATAAAACAGCACGTCGCCGTAATGCAGATCCTTCACGTCATGGGGCGGCAAGCCGTCGGGGTCCGGCTTCAAGTTCGCGCCCAAGGCCGGAGCGAGCGGCAGCGTCAGCAGCAATCCGCCGAGCACTAGCGGCCGGAGCCCGTGAATCACGCGCCGCACTGTTACACGCCTCGTCATTCCCAGTCTTTGATCTTGAACTCTGGCTGGTGTTTCGTGACGCGATCCGTGATCTTGAGCTCCAGGTACTTGGCGCCCACTCCCTTGTCGAAGGTGATGGTGGCGCCGCGCTTGTAGTCGCGCTCGACCGGACCCTTGCCGGTGAAGAACGCCACGAGTTCATGCTTGCCGACTTTCAAATTGCCGAGATAGAGTTCCTGAACGCCGCCCTTCAACAGGGCATCGGCTTCGCGCGCCGTGTACAGGTAGTTCTTGACTTCCTTGTTGTCGATCTTGAGGGTCACCGAATCCAAGGCGAAAAACGCGCCCACATCCATCGATACGTAGACGGCCACCTGCGTGTTCGCGGGGAACAGCAGTTCCTCCTGGAGCACGAACAGATCCTTGTTCAGATCGATCACGTCCTTTTTCATGCCCTGCACTTCTTGGTCCAAGGTCTTGAATTCGGTGGACGGCTGATCCGGCGCCGGCGCCGGAGCCGCGTCGGACGGCGTCGCTGCGGACGGCGTCGCTGCGGGCGGAGTCGCTGCGGGCGGCGTCGCTGCGGGTGGGGCCGCCGCGGGTGGGGCCGCGTCAGATTGCGTCGCCGCCCATGCACCCGCGCTCAGCGCCCATGCACAGGCTAGGACGCCTCCGCGCAGCAGGATCGAAACCGTTCGATGCTTGGAATTCATATGAGGCCCATCGTTATTCGCGCAGCAGTTCGCGTATTTGGTCCAGGTAAGCAGCATCATCGCCGCGCTTGAATCCGGCGTTGACGTATCGCACCACGCCCGAGCGATCGACTAAAATCGTCATCGGCATCTTCTCGATCTGATAATCGCGCCCGATATCCGACTTGGTGTCGAACAAGATCGGATACCCGAGTTTCATTCCGCCGGCGAACTCGCGCGCCCGGCGCGCATCCTCATCGACCGACACGCCGAGAACGACGAGGCCCGCCCGGTTGTAGGTGGTATTGATGCGATCGAGCGCCTGCAGTTCCAGGCGCGAATCGTCGGCCCAGAGCGCCCAGAAATTCACCAGCACGACCTGGCCCCGGTACTCCGAGAGCCGCAGGTTTCTGCCGTCCATGCTCTTCAGTACGAAGTCCGGCGCCGGTTTGCCCATCAGCGTCGGATTGGCCGGCAGCGCCGCCCCCGCCAACAACGAGCTCAAGGCAATCACGCCGACGCGGTGAAGTGTGCTCACGCGGCGCGCCTCACCGCATGTGCTTTGAGCGGACCATCTTGAAGCTCGCGCCTCGGCGCAGCCAACCATCCATCACTTTAGGTAACCCCGCTGTCGTAGGAACACCCCGCAGACCGCAAGCATTGGGCCTTCGGCTTTCAGCGAGTTTGCCCTGGAGAGACCTTATGCAAAATCGCACAATGCGAGCCGCAGTGTCAACGCGACGGCCGCCTGCTTCATTAGATATATGCATGACGTGGCGCACATTCATGAAAACTGCCCGGCACGAGGGGACGGCGCCCGGCCCCGCGACCTTGGGAGGCTGTCTCAAGTATTCCGCGTGCTCCCGGCCCAGCCGCGGTCAACCCGGAACTTTTCCGTTCACCAGACCAGCCAGCGGTTGAAAGGAGATCAGGGGATCCAACGTCGCCGCTCCACTGCCCAAGGTATTGACCAGGTTGGGGCCCGATTGACCGGCACCCGGCCAGAGCGTGGGCCAATTCGCGACCGCCGACGTGCCGTGCAGCGCCATGTAGTTGAGGGTGACGATCTGCACCAGGTTCGGCACGTTGTTACCCGCGGGGCTGCTGGTCGTGTTCTGCGAACCATCGGGGTTCATGTAACCCAATTGCAGGCTCATTTCCGGATTGCTCTGTGCCGGCTGCGCCTTGCCCGCGGGGTTGTATACGAGGAAATACGTGGCCGCGACATTCTGGTTGTCGGCCGTCCACACGCACTTGCCGCGGCCCGCCACGGAATCGTCGATCATGCCGTTGCTGGCGAGCGAGCCGTCGCTGAACACATAGACCATGACGGGCTTGCCCTTGCGCGCCGCGTACTCGAGCACCGCGCCGATGCAAGTTCCGGCGGCAAAGTCCCTCGTCTCGCCGGTGGCGCGATCGCCGACATGGTAGTCGAATCCATCCATCTCGATGGTGCCGGCCGCGGCATCGCCGTTGACCACCAGCTTCATGATGGCGGCGGTTTTTTGAAAGTCCGTGTTGGCTTGGTACTCGGCGGTCGAGAATATGCCGCTCGGACCCACGATCTCCGGATCGACGTCCGGATCGATGGCCGATGGGCTGGGATATCTGTTGAGCAAATACGCCGCCTTGGTGTACGAGCAGGCCTGGATGCCGGCCGGCCCCAGTGCAGTGGCGTTCAGTGCCGCCAGGGTGGCGCTCGAAGCGCCGGCCGGTGCGCCGGGGAGCGAACTCGAATAGGCGGTGACCTGCGGGTACTTCGCGTCGCTGATGCGCTTCATCGACTCGAGCACATTGGTGACGTCGGAGGCACTCGGCAACAGCGTGCTCAACTGGCCGGTGTTCACCAGGCCCTGCGAATCGGTGGAGTCCGCAATCTTGGTCGGCTGAGCCGCCACATTGATCATGTTGGGCGGCGCCATCGAGTTGCCGCCGGAAACGGAGCTCTCCGAGCCGATCAGGTTGAGCAGCGCGCCGCGGGCGCCCACCTGGTAAATGGCGTACATCGGATTGTGAGGATTGTCGCTGGTGTCGTTCTGCGACAGGGCGGGGATTACCGTGCCCGTGGTATTGGCCATCGCCGATGCCCCGGCGCGGCTCTTCATGCCGCGCAGGTGGGCGCTGTCGGAATGAAACCGCAGGCCGAACGAGCTGTCGACAAAACTGCCCGTGCTGCTGGAATTGGGAATCATCGTGCCGGGCAACCCCAGTTTGTTGTAACCCGCCACGCTCAGGAAATCGAGCTGGCCCTTCGGACCGCCAATCAGCACGTTCGAGCCGGCGATGTTGCCGCCGCCGGATAGATCGAAGCAAATGAAGGGAATCAAGCCGGCGCCCGCCGTGATGCCGCAGGCGCTGACCATGGCCTGGATATCGGTGGCAAGCTGCGCGTGAGCCGGGCGCGTGCCGGCGAGCAGGCTGAAGATCGACGGCATGAGCACCGAGGCGCCGCCGGTCATGAAGCTCTGCGCGATGAACTGGCGCCGCGTCGTCGGCCGCGGGTGGTCCGGATGGCGAAGCGGTTCGTGTAATCCCAGAGCCTTTGATTTCTTGCGCATGTTAGGAGCCTCTTCGATTCATCGTGCTTAATAGATCGTCATGTCGGCGCTGCCGAGCGCCGCGGCGCAGGCCGCGCTGGTCACCGCCGTCACGCGCGCCGTGTTGTTGCACGGGCTGCTGCCGGTGCACAGGATGCCGATCAGCTTGCTCAGTTCGTTGGTGACGGTCGATGCCGCCGGCTGGCTCTTCAATGTGCCGTTCCCGAGCACGCGCGCGGCGAGCGCGCTGGTGACGGAATTGACGCCGGCTTGCGTCGAGAACAGCGAGGCGCTGAACGTCACGCCGGGGAACATCTGCGCCGCCAAGGACGGCGTGGTCATCATCGTATTGCAATATTGCACCGCAAGCTGCGCGATGCCCACCTGGTTGGCCGACGAGAACCCCTCGAGGGTGGGCACCGAAGGCAGCTGCTGCTGCACGTTCAGATAGGTGGCATTCACGGCCGCATTCGTGGTCGGCACGCCGGTGAGCGCCGACAGCGTCGCATTGATCTGCGCAAAGGTGCGCACGCCGACATCGGCGGACACCGGCCCCAGCGGCATGGGCGGCGTGATCGGCACGGGCTCGGTGATCGGGTAGGACAGGCTGCCGAGCTGGTCGAATTGCAGGAAGAACTGATCGGTCAGCGGCCCGTTCTCCAGCCCGATGACCGTGCCCACCGGCGACAGCACCTCGCCCTGCGAGGTGTAATTTGCCGAGGTCACGGTGGTATTGAGCGGAACATAGGCCTGGCCTACCTGGGGCAGCGTGCCGTTGATGCCGATGCGAATGCCCTTGACCACGATGTTGTTGGGCGAAACGCTGGGATCGAGCGAAATGAACGTCGGCGACGCGAACAGATAGCTGTAGCTGTCGTACTGGCTGACCGTGAACATCAGGTAGGACTGGGATACTCCCGTCACGCTCGCAACGTTGAACAGCATGTAGTAGCGCTCGCCCACGCCGGCGTTGTAGTTCTGCAGGACTTGCGCGGCCGTCAAGGCACGGCTGTGGATGGCGACGAACTTGATGAGCCCTTGCCAGGAATCGTCCCCCGACACTTCGTTGCCGAGAACCAGGGCGAAGGTGCTGTCCCAGTTCGAGATCGTTCCGCCCTTTTGCGGGTCGACGACGCCGGTATTCACGCCGTTGACGAAAATTTGGCGGCCGTTCACCGGATCATAGGTCAGCACGACGTGCTGCATGGAGGCCTGCAGGATCATCGCCGCATCCGGGGTCTGCAGGTGCGGCGTGCCGTCCAGGCCCGAATTGGAGCTGCGCAGCATGAAGTCGTAGTCCGGATTGGTCTGGCCGAGCGTGAAGTTGCGGGTGGTATCGCCGCCCGAATAACTGACCATGTAGGAATTGTCCACGGCCACCAGCGCCGGCGCGACCCAGGCTTCGATCGAGAACTCGCCCGTGGCCTGGATCAAGGTGTAG
>JBEKYO010000057.1:0-48188 GCA_049510875.1 Steroidobacteraceae bacterium | reverse complement strand
AACCCAGGTGTGGATCGGCGAGGCCCACAACTCGACCGTGTACGTGGTCAGCGACAGCCTGGTGAAGGTTACCGTGCCCACCGATGCCACGACCGCGCATCTGGGATTCATCAATCCCCAGCGCTCGGATTTCACGGACAGTAATTTCACGGTCACGAAGGGCACCTCGACGACGCCCCCTGGCTCCAACGGCACCGTATCCGGCACCGTCGCGGGCCCGGCCTCCGCGAGCGTGGTGCTCAGCGGCAAGTCCACCCGCGTCGCGAGCCTGGGTGCCGCCGGGAGCTACAACTTTGCGGCGGTGGCCGCCGGAACCTACACGGTGTCGCCGACCACCGCGGGCCACGTGTTCACGCCGACGAGCGTCGTCGCCCAGGTCGCCGACGCACCCGTGAAGAATCTGAACTTTATGGGCGCGGCGACCACTGCGCCCACGTACACGATCTCGGGCACGATCTCCGGGTCCGGAGCGTCCGACGCGACGGTCACGTTGAACGGCTCGAATGTCGGTGCCGCTGCGACCGACCTCGGAGGCACTTACAGCTTCTCCGGAGTGTCCGCCGGAACCTACACGGTGAGTGCATCTCTGCCCGGACAGACGTTCAGCCAGTCGCGGACCGTAACGGTCAACAATGTGGATTTGATCGAAAATAACTTCACCTCGGCGGCCACACCCGGCGGCGCCAACATCCAAGTCGCCGTGCTCGATCCGCTGCCGAAGGCCACGGTGGGCCAGGCGTACTCGACCTCCGTGCTGAAGAGCGTCTCCGGCGGCAAGGGTGCCTACCGCTACCAGACCGGCGAATTTGCGAGCGGCACTCCGCCGGTCGGCATGATTCTCACCAGCACCGGCACCTTGACCGGCACACCGAAGGCGGCCGGCAACTACACATTCCAGGTGTGCGCTGCGGACGCCGCCGGGGATGTTTCGGACACCTGCGCGACTACCGCCCTCACCGTCGCTCCCCAATCGACCCAACCGCCGCCGCCGCCGCCGCCGCCACCGCCGGCGGGAACGTCCTGGGTGTACTACAATGGTGTGTTCGATTGGCCGGGGGATTACTCGTACGTCGCGTCGCCGAACTATGCGGATACGAGCGGCGACCCGCTGAGCGGACCGTATGACATCAAGGTAACGCTGGAGGGCGCCTACGGCGGTTGGCTGCCCTATGCGAAGAACTGGGACTTCAACTCCACTGGCTATACGAAGTTGACGTTCGCATTGAAACCGACGGTGAATAACCAGGTATGGTGGGTATATTTCGTGAAGGTGGGCGACGTGCCGGTGGGCATCTACCTGGATGTTTCCAAGTACGGCCCGGCCCCGGTCGCCGGTCAGTGGGCGACGTATACCGTTCCCCTGGCGGACCTCGGCGTGCTCGGAACCGACATTTACAAATTTTGCATTCAGGACCAGACGGGACTGTCGAACAACTCGTGGTATGCGGACAATGTAGGTTTCGCGCCGTAAGCACGGCGAGCGGTAAGCGCTCGCGACAGATCGGGCCTGCCATTCGTACCGCCGTGGGCAACGAATGGCAGGTTTTTTTATGAAGCAGCGCATTCTCGTGCTCGGGGTCGAGCGTTTCGTTGCGGCTCGAGTCGAGGCGGCGCTCGCGGCGAGCGAGTGGGCCACACCGGTGCCCCATTCGGCGGCATCGGGGGCAATCTCGCCGCTTCATTTGGACGGCATTCACGCGGTGTTCAACGGCACCATGGGCAGCCCCCATGCGATTCTCGCCGCCGCCCAGGCGCTGCAACTCGCGCTCGAACGGACCGGCAGCGACGTCCGCGTGGTGCACCTCAGTTCGATGACCGTGTACGGGTCGCACACAGGGCAGGTCGCCGAGAGTACGGCGCTGCGACCGGATGCAGGCGCGTACGGGGCCGCCCAGATCGGCGCCGAATTGCTGGCCGGCCGCCATGCTCGCAGCACCATACTGCGTCCGGGATGCGAATACGGTCCGCGCTGTCCGGACTGGAGCGAGCGCATCGCTCGGCTGTTGTGGGCTCATCGACTCGGAGATTTAGGCATGCTCGGCGACGGAGTGTGCAATCTGATCTTCGTGGACGATCTCGTCGCCGCGGTCCTCGATGCGTTGCGGCTGCCGGGCATCGAAGGCCAGTGTTTCAATCTCGCCATGCGTTCGCCGCCGACCTGGAACGACTACTTGGAGCAATTCGCCCGGGCATTGGGCGCCGTGCCCGTCTCGCGCATCGGCGCCCGCCGGCTGAAAATCGAAACACGGCTTTTGGCGCCGCCGCTCAAGATCCTGGCGATGGCGGCACCGAACCTCATCCCGCCGGCCATCACGCCCTCGCTGCTGAATCTCTGTGGTCAAAACATCACGCTCGACAGCCGCAAGGCCGAGCTTGCTCTCGGTCTCGCGTGGACGCCGTTGACCGAAGGTCTGCGGCAGGCCGCGGCCGCGTTCAATGGGGCCGGGAGCCTGTCTGAGTATTCCGCGTGAGCCGCGTTATACTCAGACAGGCTCCTAATCGATCGGGAGGATTTCGATGCGCCGAAACTCGATCGGGTGACTGTTCGCTTGAATGGATATGTAGCCCGCCGTCAGCGACTTGTCGCTGCCGGAGTCCAAGAGCCGCTTTGCGTCGGGATCGTGTTCATCGAGCGTCGCATCTGAATAGTCGACGATCAATTCGCCATTGACGATCTGCCTGATCCGCGTCCCGCCTTGCACTTCCGCGAGGATCGTCACCCACTCGTCGCCGGGGATCGTGACGTCGCTCAATTTCGAGCACTTCGCCAACAACAGGGTGCCGTCGATTTTGACGCGGGTACCGTTCTCGCAGACATCTCCCGTCGGATGCCTGCTGAGGAGGCGCCCGCCGACGATGTCGAACTCCACCGACACGGGGAACTCCTGCTCCTTGCGCATGGTCGCCGGCGCCTGGCTGTGCAGCTGAATGCCGCTGTTTTTGTACGCCCAGGACGGCGCACCGGACGCCTGCTTGCCGACGAACCGATACTCCGCGCGAAACCAGTAGTGAGACAGCTTCTTGTTGTAGAAAAGGCTGCCGAACCGGCCGCCGAATGTGTCGTAGCGGTCGTATGCAACCTTCAACAACCCGTCCTCGACCCGGAAAGTATCCCGGAAATTATCATTGACGTCATGGCCGGCGATCTTCACGGTCCAGTCATCGAGGTTCTTTCCGTTGAACAAGCTGATCCACTGCCCGTCGGGCGCCGACACCATGACCCGCGGCTTCTTTGCGCACGCGGCCAGCGCCATCGCACATGCCAGCGTCAGTACCGCGATCGTGCGCAAGCCAGCGTGGTTCACGCGGCGGCGCCCGCATCGATGGCCGGCCGCGCGAACGGGTTTTGGCAGGGTCGCAGCGGATCGTAGTACCCGACGTAATTGACGGTTCGGGATTCGTCGGCGCCGTTGAGAAAAAAATCGCTGGAAAGCAAGTAGGTCGAAACCAGATTATCCTCGAGCCGAACGATGCGCGAACGCGTATCGGCGGACCTGAAGAATCGCTTGTAGGAAGGCGCCGCGGCCGCCAGCAGGTGATAACGCAGGCGGTTCCAGGTTGGTATTTTCTTGTGGAAGGCGGCGTCGGTCTGATCTTTCGCGAACGTGCGCACGCCCGCATCATCGAGTTTCAGATAGCCGAGTCGCCGGCGCAGAATGGAGACGATTTCCGCCTCCAATCCCACATGACCCAGACCCCACGCGCCCACACCGGCGACGCCGGCGAGGACCAAGCCACCCAGGATGACGCGCCGCCGGTTCACGTGGCGGTCGATCCAAGTAGATGGTCCGCGGCCCACAGTGACAGGGCCGAAACCGTCAGCGTCGGATACGCGGGACTCGCGGTGGGGTACGCGCTCGACCCGAGCACCAGCAGATTTCTGAATTCATGGTGCACCAGGTATCGATCCACGACGCTCGTCGCCGGGTCGTCCCCCATCACCACCGTACCCTGGATGTGCGCGGCGGTCGTTCCAAGGGAGGTGCTCACGAGCCGTTCGATCGGCAACGCTTCGGCGAGCTTGTCGATCATCTGGGGTATCCGGTCCCCCGCTTTCTTCGCGTATTCGGAATAATCGTCGAAATGCACATGCGCCACCGCGGGGTCTTTCGTGCTGACCGTCACCCGGTTCTGATCGCTCGGGATATCATCGAATAGAAATCCCAGCATCAAGCGCTCGTTCCACCGGTCCCGCTCCAGCCGCAAGGCACCCTCGGGCCGATAAGCGAATGGAGAACTCCAGGTTTCGATCATGCACGCGGCATGATCGGCTCGATGCTCCCCCTCGTAGAACAGATAGCCCAGGCCGGTGAGCACCGTGCTGCCGTTGTAGCACTTGACGCCCTTCAGATCGACCGTGGCGTACACGGGCATCTGTTCATGGAGCCGACGGCCGATCAATGGATGGCTGAAACCGGATCGCAGCAGGATGTGCGGATTGAACAACGCGCTCGCGCCGAGCACGATCAGATCGGCGCTGTCGCGCTCCTGTTTGCCTGCGTGCAGATAATTCACCGCTCGCGCGACGCCGGCCGCGGTTTCGACGGTCTGCACCTCGGAGCGCAGCTGCAACGTCACGCGCGGATCCTTGTAGATGTCCGCCAATCCGTTCTGAATGGTGAATTTGGCATCGACCGGGCACAGCGCGCAGACGCCGCTGGCGCAGCAGACGCCGCGTTTGCCGGTGGCAACGCTCGCTCGCGCGGTCGACATCTGGTACCAGCCGTCGGGAAAGTGCTTCTTGAGGAGTGCATCGGGATCGGAAAAGCGGTGCGGCGCCAGCGGCGCAGGCCTCGACCGTGGCATCGGACTGTCGGCCGGGCCCGATACCAGCATCACCTGCTCGACCACCCCGTAGTGCGCTTCCAGATCGTCGTAGGCGATGGGCCAGTCCATACCGACGCCGTAGCGCGATTTCAGCTTGAAATCGCCCGGCATCATCCGGGTCGTTCCGCCCATCCAGCATTTGGAGTTGCCGCCGAACCCGGGGCTCGTGTACCACTCCTTGCCGGGGTTCTCGTTCTCCATGAGGCCGTCCGGATCGATGCTGGTATGCAATCGATTCGCGAGCTGCCAGGGCTTCGTGTCCTCGTTGCCGCGCTCGAGCACGAGAATCCGCGCCGTCCGCGGCCCGCGCTCCAGGAACCGCATCAGGAAAAACGACGAGGCGAACCCCGTGCCGACGATGATTACGTCGTAATGTGCGGACATGGGCGATCGGGGTTGTTCATGGGCAATGACGGGTCAGCAACCACATGGGTCGGCACTGGTGAATGAGAAATCCATAGTTTTCAGGGACCTGCACAGTAGCAGATACGGCGGTTGAAGGTTGTGACGCCTATCTCACGGCGCCAGCGCCGGACGAACGGTAAAATTCACGCAGCTTGAGCTCGAGCAGAGAACGCGACAGGCAGCAGGTTGCCAGCGTCGCCAATGCGATGGCGAACGCGGAATTGATGGCAAGCCAGGTGCTTTCCGATAAATTCGTGATCGCTTGTTGGAAGAACAGGGCTAGAAACAGCATCCCCTGGCCGCGATCGAATCTCATCAGCAGCAGCGACTGACGCACCCAGAACACCAGATAGCCGAGCAGGCAGAGCAACCCTGCGAAACCTAGATCGTTGACGATCTCCAGATATCCGTTGTGCGACTGGGTCGGATAGAAGCCGCCCATGCGCGCCAAAAAGGCAAACGAGGGCGAGGATGGCACAGGACCCGTCCAGTAGGCCCCGTAGCCCGACCCGAACACGGGCGCCAGTTGCACGTGCTCCTTGATGACGTTCCAGATCACGGCGCGGTTCGAGAACGTCATGTCCTTGCCGGTCAATTCGGCGATGGGATCGAGCAGCAGGCTCGTGCCCGGGATGATGTTGAGCACGGCGAGCGCATAGACGACGACCAGGATCGCGAAGGCTGAGACGATGTAAGGCATGAATCGGCGCAGATTCGACGGGGCCGCCATCACCAGCACCATGAACACGGCCGAAAGAGTCGTGGCCATGAGCGACGTCGAACTGCGCGACAATAGGACGCAGGTCAACGAGAGCCCGACGAAGGGCAAAGCGATCCACCAATTCTTCTCCTTGTTGAACCACGCATGGAGCCAAAACACCGCCCCGAAGCTCGAGAGCATGCCGAACTGGTTCTTTTGCGCCGTCAATCCGCGCCACGCATCCTTCAGCGTCCCTTCACCCACTTCGATGGCATATTGGGGATACAGCATCTCGAAAATGATCGACGCGACCAGCAGCGCGGTGACTATGGGGCGCACCACGTCTTGAAAGCGCGTTCGATTCCACCCGAGCAGCGCGAAGGCGAAGCACACCGACACGATGGATAAAAGAGAAACGAAGCGGTTCACGGTCGCCGCAGGATCGATGGACCAGAGCACGCTCAAGGGGACCAGGGTCATGAACACCCAAAAAAACGGATTGAGGGTCCGCAACTGCAACCACGCCAGCCGATTTCTCCAGAGTACGACGACGCCGCTGACCGCGAGCAGTCCGATTTTGATGGCCCTTGCCAGCGGATGCGGCACACTCATGGACGTATCGCCGGTGAGCACCATGTCGCCGCTGAAATACTCGATCGGCACCACCAGGTAGACGATGAGAATCCACAACATCAGAGTCGCAATCCCCGATCCGCCCGAGTCCGGTACCGACGCGCGGCGGCGCGTCGGGGGAGGTGTATTCGGCTGGGAACGCGGCGAACCGCGCGCCCTGCGCATTGTCAGAGGCCTATTCATCGAAGGAGCCTACCGTATCCCGCGGCCAGATTACGAGCCTTCCGTAACGTTTCCCGACGGCCATTCCGGGCGGACCTTGGCAGTATGAGACGCATCTCACGACATTGATGATTGACGTCCAAGTGCGTAAAAGGCGACACTAATCAAGATGTACGGGTCGAAAAAATCAGCCGGAGCGATGGTGTTCATGACCTCCGAAACCCGGGAGATTCTTGCTCGCACCGAGCACGGCCGCTGCGGCATCGTCAACCACAGATTCTGCGTGTGAGCGCTCCCGAAGCGGTCGCCAGCCCGGTGCGAGTCGGACTGTTCAGACAGTTTTCAACCACGGTCATTGATCAAGTCGTCCTGTCGGGCGCGAATTTCATCGTCGGCTTGCTGCTGATCCGCCTGACCAGCGACGCCGACTATGGCATGTTCGTGTTGGTCCAGTCGGCGATTACCCTGATGATCTCGGGACAGATGGCGTGGCTCTCAAGCCCCCTCGCCGTGTTGGCCCCGGGCAAACCCGCCGCGCAGAGACGCCTCATGGTGGGCGCGGTGGAATCCAGTCAGCGGCGTTTTCTGCGGCGCGCCTCGGCCGCGGCTCTGGTGGTGCCCCTGCTGGGCTACGTGCTGCATTACTGGACAGGCCTCGAATCGCTGGTGGTGGTGCTGGGCATCGGAGCCTGTTGGACCGCTTTGCAGCGCGAGTACCTGCGCGGCGTTTTGCTGATTTACGGCCGCCCGCACGCCATGTTGCGGGCCGATTTGGTCAACGTGGCCGTACTGCTCACGGGCGCCCTGATTGCGGTCTATGGGCCCAAGCCAGCCGTGCTGTGGGCCGTGGCGGCCCTCATCGCCTCGGCGCTGGCCGGAGAATTGACCGCACGCCGCTCGCTCGTCAAGGACCCGGGTCTGCCCAGAGGCGATCCATCGGCGTTCTGGAAGGAAATGCGGCCGCTGGCGATATGGGCGACCGTCGGCGCCATGACCTATTGGATCTACAATCAAAGCTACAACTACGTATTGGCAAGCCGCATCGATCTGACGGCCGTCGCCGACGTGAATGCCGCTCGGCTGTTGCTGATGCCGACCATCGTCCTGACGGTCGGCGTGAAGACACTGTTGGTCCCGACGGCCGCTTCCTGGCTCGCGGAGTCGAGCGTGGGACGGCTGATTCGGCGCTTGCTGGTGTTCGCCACTGCGATTGCATTGATCGACGTCATCTATTGCATCCTCCTGTGGATTTTTCGCGACGTGGCGAGCCGCGACTTGATGCACAAGACGATCGCGAACCGCGACCTGTTGTTGATGCTATGGGCGGCCCTCTCGCTGATTGCGCTCTACCGGGATCTTTTGCAAACGGGCCTGTTCGCCTTGCGCAAGTTCCGGTCCTTGGCCGGCGTCACCGCCTTGAGTGCCGTCGCTTCCCTGACCATCATGTGGCTGGGCATCGGATCCTGGGGCCCGGCGGCGGCGCTCATCGGCCAGGTTGCGGGTGAAAGCATAAATCTGGGCGGCGTCGTCGTACTGTTGGCGATGGCGTCCCGCACCGAGCGCGCAAATCGCCCCGCTGAGCGTTGATGCCATGGCTCACGGCGCCCCGCCGGATGGGTGCCGCGCGCACTCCGTGGATGACATCCGGAGCACGCGGCATGGCGGGACCGGGCAGGGGGTCGATCTCGGACGGCCGTCGGCATTCATGACCGGCCGCGAGCACTCGACTTGATCCTGGACGCCCACGAGCTGCCAGACCGCGACCGGTTGCAGGCTGACCTGTGCATCGTTGGCGCCGGCGCCGCCGGCATCAGCATGGCCCTCGAACTCGCGGATACCTCGATCGAGGTGCTCGTGCTCGAATCGGGCGGACTCAAGGCGGAAAAGGACACTCAATCTCTCTATGCGGGCGCGGTGGCCGACGAGCGGCTGCACAGCCCGCCCGACACTTATCGGCAGCGCCGGTTCGGAGCCTGTCGGCGGCTTTCGCGCGGCCGCTGCGTCCGATGATCGATGGCTTCGACAGTCCGCATTTCACGACGGATACCCTGGAGCGCTTCAGCTGTCCGACGAATTTCGGCGCGCGTTATGGCCGCCGGCTGCACGCCGCGCCCAATGTTCGCGTGCTGTTGCATGGCAACGTGACCTGGGTCCAGCTCGATCCCGGCGGCGAGCGCGTGATATCGCTCACGGCGCGCACGCTCGGGGGCAAGACACTGACGGTAACGGCGAAGCAATTCGTCTTGGCCGCCGGTGGACTCGAGGTGGCCCGGCTCCTGTTGGCCAGCCGCGACGTCCATCCCACCGGGATCGGCAACGGCCGCGATGTCGTCGGCCGCTACTACATGTGCCACCTGGCCGGGACCATCGGCGCGCTCTCCATCCGCCGACCCCTGGGCGCGGTGTGGAACGGCTACGACGTCTCGGACGAAGGCATTTACTGCCGGCGGCGGATCGCGTTGACCCCGGAAACCCAACGACAACGGCGCATCGGCAATTTCATCGCCCGCCTGCATCATCCGAGGATCACCGACCCGGATCACCGCAATGCAATACTGTCGCTGCTGTTCCTGGCAAAATTCGTCATCCCCTACGAATACGGCAAGCGATTGCACGGCGGCGAACGCGCGAACCTGCGCATGTGGCTGCAGCACGCATGGAACGTCGCATCCGGGCCGTTCGACGCCGCCGGATTCGCCTGGCACATGCTGAGGGACCGCAAACTCGCCGAGCGAAAGTTTCCCTCGATCATCATCAAGCCGAAGGCGAATCTATTCAGCTTGGACTTTCACGCCGAGCAGCAACCGGCTTCCGAAAGCCGGGTCGCGTTGGTGCCGGACGTCGATGCGCTCGGCATGCCCAGACTGAAGGTGGACTGGCGCTACACCGCCGTGGATGTCCAGACCGTCAGCCGGGCGATCGCGCTGCTCGCGCAGGATATCGAACGGGGTGGAATCGGCGCCCTCGCCTACGATCCGGCCGGCATCGAATTTGAAATGACGCGCTACGGTGCCTATGGCGGCCATCACATCGGCACCGCACGCATGGGCCGGGACCCCGCTTCCAGCGTGGTGGATGCCGACTGCCGCGTTCACGGGATCGGCAATCTGTCGATCGCCAGCGCCGCGGTTTTCCCCACGTCCAGCCAGGCGAATCCCACGTTGACGGTCATCGCACTCGCCCTGCGCCTCGCGAACCGGCTGCGTGCGGCCCTCGTGGGGGGCACCTAATCGGACAGTTTCTTGCGCAGCCGAGCGCAGGGTCTCTCCACCGTCACATAGATCAGCCACGCCAGTGCAACTGAAATGGCGAGCGACAAACTGCCTCGAAGAACGTGATTCAACTGCGGCAGCGCACGCGCAATCCCGAAGATCACCGTCAAATGCAGCAGGTACAGCGAGTACGACAACAGGCCGATGAACACCATCACCCGGGTGTTCAGCCAAGCGAAAAGCGGCCAGCGATGGTAGCGAATGGCCGCAATGAACAAGAGCGTGAGCGCCGCTCCCTGCAACGAGTAGCGCAGGGTTTCGCGAAAATTGTCGCCACGCACCAACAAGCAGCATCCCAGCACCAGGGCCGCGAACGGCACATAGAAATACTTCCAGCGGCGTTCATTCATCGGAACATCGTCGAGCACCGGGTTGCTCCAGACGGCGAGGGCACAGCCGAACACTATCGAGTCGATCCGCGTGTCGCTCGCCATGTATGTCCGCGTTATCGGCACGTGGTAGACGAACACCAGCAACACGCGCCACACCAGCACGAGCCCGCACAGGCCCCAGAGGATCAGCGCCTGATCGCGGGCGGTCAGCCTCAGCTTTTGCAGTGCGATGAAGAACCACGGAAATGCAAGGTAGAAGTGTTCCTCGACTGCCAGTGACCAATAGACGCCGGTGCCGGATGGCTGGCCTTCGAAGCCATGCCCGATGATCCAATAGTTCGTGTATTGAAAGGCCTGCGCGGCCACTGCCCGCGGCGACAACGTCCCGGGCGGATCCACGGCCAGCGCAATCAGCGCAGCGCCGAGGAGGACTAAGTAGAACGGCGGGAGGATCCGCAGGATGCGGCGCAGCCAAAAATGGCGCAGGCTGATGGCGCCGTTCTTTTCGTATTCCGCGCGCAACAGGGTGGTAATCAAAAAGCCGCTCAGAAAGAAAAAAATGGTCACGCCGAAACCGCCGGGAACGTAGCGCTCCAAGCCGGCGTGCGCAACAAACACGAGCAGGAAGCTGACCGCTCGCAACCCGTCGAGCGACGGTATGTGGCGAATCGATTTCGACACTAGGGTCGAGGGGTTTCTGGGACGAATGGCGCCGCTGGACGGAGTTGAAATTTCAGGCGTGGAAGCAGGAAGAAAATGCGCGGCCCACGAACCAAGTAGCGCCTGGCCAAACGGGCGGGATCATGCAAAAGACGATAAAGCCACTCGAATCCGGCGTATTGAACCCACTTCGGAGCGCGGCGCTCGGTGCCGGTCAGAAAATTGATCGATGCGCCCACGCAAAGCGCCAACCCCCGCGCCCGTCCGCGCGACTGCAGCGCCTTGGCCAGCACTTCCTGTTGCGGAGAACCAACAGCCAACAGGCAGAATCGAAACGGACTTTCGCTCTCGACAAAGCGCAGACATTCTTCGACGGCGGCGGGATCGTTGATAAACCCCATCGGCGGATTCATATGGCGAAACCCCCGCAGTCCGTACCGGTTCACCAGCATCCGGGCCTGTTCCTCCGTCCCGCCGATCACGACGATCTTGTCGTCCGGCGCGATCACCTCGTCGAACAGCCGCGCGGTGACATCGCTGCCGGGGCTGGTGGGCAGCCGCAATCCCTCGGCCAAGCGCAGCAAATAGGCGAGAAATCGGCTATCGAGCAAAACGAAGGCCGCGGTCCGGTACAGCTCGCGAAACGATGCATCGTCGCAGAAACGGATCATGTGGTCGACGTTGGGGGTAACGGCGTACGCATAGTTGTCATGGCCGAAATTCGCCGCGATTTTCATGAAATGCGGCAAATCGCAGTCGCTGAACTGCACCGTCATGGGCAGAACGTGTTCAGACACGCAGGTGAGGGACTTGTCGGTGTTCACCAAGGGCTCGGTTTTGACCATTGGCCTGGGGCTTCCATGGCCGGTTCGCTCTTATATAACATTTATGAAATTTTCTACACAGTCTCTATCGGGTGGGGCGGAACTGCTTTACCAGCAGTTCGACGCCGACGATATTGCCCTGAAAGGCGAACAAATCGTCGTTCGAATGCCTCGACTGGTACCTCGCGTAGGGACGGATTGACAGCCAGTGCAGAACTTGGTAGGTCAGGTCCACGTTGGCCGTCTGAAAGTGATCGACCCGATCGATGATTACGGCCCCATCCGGCTGCCCCGGAAAGTTGCTGTTCGTGTAGGTATACCCGGCCCGGATGAGAATCTTGTACGTGGCCTGGTAATTGACGGTCGCGCCCACCGACGTGTCGATCTCATTGCCGCCCGTTGTGATGTAGGTATTCAGCGCCCGCGCGATCCGCACGCTTACCGAGGTCTTCGCGGTGAGGTTGTGTTGATACCCGATGAGGCCCGTAACTCCCGATAGACCCGTGGTCGTCGGGTCGGTCCGGTGGGTGTATCCCAATTCGCCGTTAAAATTGCTCAGCCCGGAAATCTTGTAGGTCGCCGCGAGATCCAGGCTGACTTGGTGGTAGTACGGGTTCAGCGCCAGCGGGTCATAGTTGTACTTGCCCTCCAGATACTGCGCCTGAACGCCGGCCGCGAGGTTGGCGACGCCGAGATACTTCAATCCCTCCTGGATCGAATCCTCGTGCAGGCTCAAGCCCGGCACGTCGACCCGCGGCGAGTCGAGAACGTGATCCTTGAGAAGGCTCTCCACGCGCCATTCCGGAGTGACGTCGACATTGGCTGAGGCCGTCGCGGTGTTTTCCGTTTCGAGAATCAGTTGCGTGGCGGCCTCCAGATCCTGAAATTGGACCATGCGCTGTTCGTGCTTGTACTCGACCTGGCCGTCGACCGGACTGGTCAGTTTCCACTTCAAGCCGCCGTCGAGCAATTCTTCGTTGTGATCGAGCACCGTAAAATTCTCGTAATCGAAGTGGCGAAACTCCGCAGTTCCGAAGAACTTTTGTTGATCGAGAAAATAGGTTCCCTCGACGCCGGCGCGCTCCTCAAAAAAGGTGTCCCCCAGAGTCGGACCGTTTTTGCCGACGGGGATGCCGTCGACCGGGGATAAATCGAAGACATTCGTGTTGTGTTCGATGTCCTCCGCCGCATAGGGAGTGAAATCTCCTTCGGCCGCCGCGAACCCGGCAACCAAGCAGAGGCCGAATCCGTACAGCAGCATCAACGCCACGCGGGATGGGCCGCGCGTATCAAACACGGGGTTGGCTGGCCTGTGGAACGCGCGCGCGCGGCCGCTGATCGGTCTTCTTGTCATGGTGCCAATTTGGGCTCATCCCTTAGGTGTTTTCAAGGTATTCGTTCACGCTATCGGGAGCCGGTCCCGAGGCTTGGAAAGAAACACGACGGACATCGCATCCCGCTGATTTTAAACGTCAATCAGCGTGCAATCCAGGGTAACTCAGCGAAGGATGCGCGTGAACGAATCCACGCTTATTGTAACATATACAACGTGCGCGCCAGGCAAACTCTGGGATCCGCATGCGCACGGTGGACGCCGGCCGGTTCGCGGCCCGCCCGGCTCCGGCACCCCGGCGGCGCCACGGCGCTATCAACAGCCCGGCGCCCCCGTTATGGGCAGATAATGCCCGGATGGCGGATACACAGAGATCCACTCCGGCGGGCGACGCGCTCCTTGAGGCAATGCGCCGGCATCCTCAGTTGCCGGGGCTCGGGACCGCCATTGCCCGAATCGTGGCCATGGTCGACTCCGACGTCGAGTCGATTCAGGAATTGCGCAACGTCATTCTCGCAGACGTCCACTTGACCCAGCGCATCATCGGCATCGCCAACAGCGTCAGCTACCGGCCCAACTCGAGCGCGGGCATCACCACCGTCACCCGCGCCATCGTCGTCATTGGCTTCGAGCAGGTCAAGCTGGTCGCGCTCGGGATGATGTTCGTCGATCAGATGCCGGACAAGGAGCGTGCCACGGCCATGAAGGCGGAACTGATCCAGGCCCTGCAAGCGTCGCTGCTGGCCCGGGAGATGTCGCGTCAACTCGCGCCCGACGACAAGGAGAAGGCCGCCATCGCCGCACTTCTCGGAAACGTCGCCAAGCTGCTGCTGGTGTTGATCGATTTCGATCGCTTCCGTGAAATTTCCCGGCGCGTGGCTGACGGGGCCAGCGAAGCGAGCGCAGCCTACGAAGTGCTTGGAATGTCGCTGAAGACCCTGACCTGCGAGGTTCTGAGTTTGTGGGGAATCCCGAACATGCTCGTCTCGCTCAGCGCCGCAACGATCGGGCCCGTCGAACCGAAGCATGCGCACCGCCTTGACCAGATCGTCGCTCTGGCGAAAACCACCGCGCAGCACTTGAGACAGCGGGACGGTGCGGAACGCGATGCCCTGATTGCCGATGTCCGCCGGCAATGCCTGGCCGACGGCGCCGTCACGGGCGAAGCGTTCGATCGCTGGGTGAGCGCGGCGGAAGCCCAGATGGCGCCGGTCCGCGCCTTGCTGGACAGTACCATCCCGGAGCCCGTTGCGACCGGCGACGGCTTTCCGGCAGGCAGTGTGATCGAGGACTCGGCCCCTCTGGCGGGCCGGCTCAACGCCGTCGGGAAGCCCGCCAACAGCCACGAGCTGGTGCTCTCGCGCCTGCAGGACATTACGCATCTGATTGCCGAGCGGCAAAGCTTGAGCGCGATCCTGCTCACCGCGTTGGAATGCCTGCACACGGGATTTGGCTACAGCCGGTCCATTCTGCTGCTGCGGGATGCGGGTACCTCGAAGATGCGGGCACGTGTATGGTGCGGAGCAATCACGAAGACCCAAGCGGGTCTGCTGGAAATCGACCTTGACTCGCCCGGGGATCTATTCGCGGCGGCCGTGCGCCGCGGCTCGGACCTGCAGATCCAGAACGCCTTCGCGCCCACGGTCGCTCTGCGCCTACCACGGTACTTCACCAAGGCCTGCCCGCAGACCAGCAGCTTCATCGTGCTTCCGCTCGTCTCGGAGAACTCGCCGATCGCCTGCATGCTGGTCGGTCGGGACGTGCCGGAACCGGAGCCCATCAGTCCGGAAGACATCAGCCTGCTGCGCACGGTACGCGGCCAGATCATTCTCGCGATGAAAACCGTCCGCTGAGGGTGGCGAGGTCACCGGTGCGTGGGCCGAGGTGGACATCGTTCGGCGGTTGCGGCGGCGTGCCCCGAAGAAGTACTGTGCGTCGGCCGAAAAATTCGGCGCCACCGCGGCGCCCGTCCGATCATTGGGGGATGAGATGTATCGAGTCACCGGAATTGCCGGGGTTTGTGCGGGATTGCTGGCAAGCGTGGCGTTGTGCGCGCAGGATCTGACGCCGCCCCTGGTGCTCTACGATGCACAGGTCTTTACCGGCGACCCTCTGCATCCCTATGCCGAGGCGGTTGCGATACGAGGTGACCGGATCGTTGCGGTCGGTGCGCTCGGCGCCGTCGAGCGGGCCGCGGGTCCAGCCGCCCGCAAGGTCGATCTGAAGGGCAAATTCCTGATGCCGGGCATGATCGACGCACATGCGCACCCGATCGCCGGCGGCGTGGGCCTGATCCAGGCAAGCTTTCCCGATACGGGCGACTCGATACCGGCGCTGACGAAATTCGTGGCCAAGCACGTCGAATTGAAGGACAGCCGCTTGGGAGAGGTGCTGGTGATCAACGGCATTGATCTCGGCTATTGGCCGCATGCGGCGGAAATCGACGCGGTGCTGAGCGGCGCAGCCTTCGCAGCTCAACCGATCGTGCTCTACGGGTCCGACGGCCACACGGCGTGGGCCAACAAATCCGCGCGCGGCCGCGCAGGGATCACCGCGGACTATATCCGCGGATTGCCGGCGGACGACCGGCATTGTTACGGCGCCGACCGCGATTTCAATCCGAATGGGTTCATGGTCGATGCCTGCAAGGTCAAGCTGGACAAGAGCCTTCCGCCCGCCTCGGCGCAGAGCATGCTCAAAGCGGGCGAGGCGGCAATTCACTACATGAACAGCCTCGGCATTACCGGCTGGCTGGATGCCGCCGCGAGCGGCGTCGTCGGCGGGGCCGTTCCCGCGAGCGCCGATGATCCCGGCTTTCTGCCCGTTTACAGGACGCTTGCCGAGCACGGCGAATTGACGGCGCACGTGGCGGCCTACCCTGTCGTCCAACCGGATCTTGGCAATCAGCAGATCGACGTGGTCGAGGCGTTGCGCGCAAAGTTCAAGGATGTGCCCAATTTGACGATACCGGGACTGAAGGTGTTCGCGGACGGCGTCGTGGAGATCCCATCGCAAACAGCCGCGCTCACCAAACCGTATGTCCACACCGGGCGATCCGGGCAACTGCTATTCACGCCGGACAAGATGAATGCCCTGGTCTCGGAAGCGGCGCGCCGCGGTCTCAACGTGCACATCCATGCGATCGGAGACCTCGCGGTCAAGAAGTCGCTGGACGCCTTCGAAGCGGCACGCAAAGCAAACCCGAATACGACCTTGCCGTTCACGTTGACGCACGCTCAATTCGTGGACCCCGAGGACATTCCTCGATTCGCCGAGCTCAACGTGATTGCCGCTTTGCAGCTTCTGTGGGCGGTGGCCGATCCGAGCACCAATGAGCAGGTCAAGCCCTACATCGATCCATCGATTTATCGGTGGATGTATCCGGCGCGATCCATCCTCGACGCCGGCGGCGAGATTGCGGGCGCCAGCGATTGGCCGGTCAGCTCGGCGAATCCTTTCGAGGCCATTTACCAGTCCGAGACGCGCTCAGGTCCGCAGGGCGTGTTGGACCCTGCGCAGCGCATGCCACGCGAGGCAATGCTGTACGCCTATACCCGCAACTCGGCGCAGGCGCTCGGCCAGGCGAACGAAATCGGGACGATAGCCGCCGGCAAACACGCCGACCTCGCGTTGATCGATCGCGATGTGCTCACGGCGCCCGCCGCGCAATTGAAAAAAGCGGCCGTGCTCTTCACCATGTTCGACGGCAAGATCGTCTACGGACGCGAGCCATGAGGTCATGCATACCGAGCGCCCATTTCGTCGAAGGACGCCGACGTCTGGCGACATGATCTTCGTCGGAGGCGGCCCGGCGAGGGTGGACAATTGATGATTGATGCGTTAACATCTGATGCATGAGAACGACGATCGACATTGCCGACGATGTGCTGCAGGCCGCCAAGGAGCGGGCAAAGCGCGAACGGAAGACCATCGGCGAGATGATCTCCGAGTTGGCTCGGCGCGCTCTGACGACTCCGCAAGAGCCGCTCGCCGTTAAGGAACCCGAGGCCGTGTATGGGCTCAAGCCGTTCGCGCGGCGCGGCGGTATCGTTACGAACGAGTTGATCGACAAGCTTCGTGACGAAGATGCTTACTAGCCGCGTCCGCCCTGGCTGGTCTCGTGCGCATCATCCCGCCGCAAGTCCGCTCGAGATCAACGGGCGCTAAATAGTGCGCGCCCTATTGGATGTCAATGTGCTGATCGCGCTGCTGGACTCCGACCACGCATCCCACGATTCAGCGATTAGCTGGTTCGCGAAGCATGCGGGGGAGGGTTGGGCATCATGTCCAATTACTCAAAACGGATGTATCCGTATCATGTCGAATCCGGGCTATCCAAACCCGTTACCAGTCCAAGCTGTCATTGAGCATCTCGCCGAGGCCTGCCACGAAGAAATCCATGAGTTCTGGCCGGATGAAGTCAGCCTGTTGGATTCGAGCGTGGTGGATGCTACCCGAATTCATGGACCGCGGCAGCTGACCGACATATACCTGCTTGCGCTCGCGGTTCAGCACGAAGGAAGGCTCGTTACTTTCGATGCGGGAATTGCGCTCGCCGCGGTCAGGAAGGCTACGACGCACAGACTATTGATTCTGTGAGCGGGGTTTTGCGGCGCCGATCGTATGTCCTCAATCATCTGTCGTGCTTCTGCCATCGAGCACCGGCCTCGCCTCCTCGCGCGGCAACCGCCCGCCGAACATCCGCACGAAGTCGACCACCCGCGCCAAGGCGCCGCCGCGCACGCGCAACGCGGCGATCTCCCCCCGTGTTGGCCAACTCTGGTAACTGCCGGGGCCGCATTGCACCCGCCCGCTCGCGCCCGCGGCAATCCCATCGATCGCGGCGGCCAGGAGTTCGGCGCCTGCGCGAAAGCATGACGCGGTCGTTTCGAACACGCTCGCGCCTGCGCGCGGAACGACCCGCGTCTGGGCCAGTATCCGGCCGGCGTCGAGTTCGGCAGTCATGAAATGCAGGGTCACGCCGAGCGGCGCCCCGCTCAGCAGCGCTTGAAACACGGGATCGACGCCCTTCGCGTCCGGCAATAGGGACGGATGAATGTTCACGCACGCGCGCTTCGGCAGGGCGAGCGCGGCCGGGCGCAGGCGTTGATTGAAGAAGGCGCTGACCAGCAGATCCGGCGCACACCCGGCCATGAATTGCAGACCCTGCGGATCGTTGATGTCGCGGGTGGTGAAGACCCGCGGGCCGCCGTCAATCGAACGCGTGGGAACGGCCCCGGTGGCCCCCGCTGAACACAGCCAGTCGGCGAGCGTCGTGGTGCACCACAGGTACAGCGAATACATCACCCCGCTGCGGCGGATCTGCCCCAGCGCACCCTGCACGAGGCCGAAGGTGGGATCGAGCACCCGCGATGAGCGCACCACCGCGCAGATCTCGAGTCGCTCGCAGGCCCGCAGACGCCGCAGAACCAACGCGCCGTACAGCCCGCCGCAGGTACAGAGCACCGTGCGTAACCGTGCCGGCGGCGGAGTCACGGTATGCTCACAGCCGCCCGATCTCTTGCGCCAGCGCCTCGACCGTGGTGCGTATCTGCGCCTCGGTATGTTCGCTGCTGATGAAGAAGCGCAGCCGGGCGCCGCGCTCCTGCACCGCCGGGTAGACGATGGGCTGCACATTTATTTTTCGCCGAAACAGTGCTTCCGAGAGCCGTGCCGCCTTGAGCGAGCTGTGGGTAATCGCCGGTATCACGGACAAGCCGATGCTCAATCCGGTGTCGACGCCAAGTTCCTGTGCGGCCTGGAGGAATTGGCGTCCACGGGCCTGCAGGACCTGTACCCGTTGGGGTTCGGCCTGCAGTACCCGCAGCGCCGCCAACGCGGCGGCGGCGGCCGACGGCGGTATGGCGACACTGTAGACGAATCCCGGTGCCGCGCATTTGAGATGCTCCACCAGAGCGTGTTCGCCGGCAATATAGCCGCCGCAGCTCGCCAGCGTCTTGGAGAGCGTTCCCATCCAGATGTCCACATCGCTGCCGTCCAAGCCGAAGTGCTCCTGAACTCCGAGACCTCTGCGGCCGAGCACGCCGACCGAATGCGCCTCGTCGACCATCAGAAAAGCGCGATGGCGCCGCTTGATCTCGACGAAGCGCGGGAGGTCGGGAACGTCGCCGTCCATGCTATAGAGCCCTTCGACCACGATGAGCACGCGTTCGTGTTGCAGGCGGCACTGCGTGAGCAACTGATCCAGAGCCTCCCAATCATTGTGCGCGAACGGCATGCGGCGGGCGCCCGACAACTCGCTGCCGAGCAGCGCGCTGTTGTGGATGAGCGCGTCGTGCACGATCAAATCCCTGGGACCGAACAGATGTCCGATGGTCGAAACGTTGGTGGCATGACCGCTCACGAACACGACGCAGTCGTCGACACCGTGCAAGTCCGCGATGGCACGTTCCAGCTCTCGGTGGATGGGGCGTTCGCCGGACACCAGCCGGCTCGCCGACGCCGACGTGCCGTAGCGGTCGATCGCAGCCTTCGCGGCGGCGTTCACGTCGGGATGGCCGCAAAGACCGAGATAGTTGTAGCTCGAAAAATTGGTGAAGGTCTCGCCTTCGATCACGGTGGTCGCGCCCGCGAGACCGTCGTGCATGCGAAAGAACGGATTGCTGACGCCGAGCTTATCTGCGCCTTCGTTGAGTATGCGCAGCTGTTGATAGTTCGGATGCAGATCGAAGCGGCACCAGCTGTCGGGAATCGAGGTGCCCTGCAGCGCCGCCAGGTTGCCCGGCGCACGCGCCGGCACGCTGCTGTCCAATTCGGCCTTGCGCAGGCGCCGCTGCAGGGCATCCTGGATCAGGCGTTCCTTGAGCGGCGCGGTCAGACCCTGCAGGACCTTGCGCGGGCCGCTCATGCCCGCGCCGACCGTGTGAGCGACGGCTTGCCCGGCGAGCCCGCGCTGAGGTCGTCGATCACTTCGGCGGTCAACTGCGCGCTCAACTCGCCGGCATGTTGCGCGGTCACCAGCGACACTTGCGCCGCCAGCGCCTCATCGCCCGCGTGCGCCGCACTGGTGTCCTCGCCGGGTTGCACCATGGGCCGGATGCGTTCGACGATGTTCTCGATGGTCGGGCCGCCGCTGAGCGCCAGCGCCGACAAACGGACGTCGAGCCGCGATTCGATCGAGGTGGCGAGTTCCACGGCCATCAACGAGTCCATGCCCATGTCCAGGAGCGACATGCCGGGTTCGATCCGCTCGGGGGAGATGCGCAGGATCTCGGACACCTCCGCGCGCAGGATCGCCGTCAATTCGGCCAGCAACTCCTCGGCGCCAAGCGCGCCCAGGCGGCAGCGTAGTTCCTGCGCCGACTCGCCGGCATGCGCCCCGCGCGCGCCCGCGCCCGCGAGGCGGGCCAAATTCGCGAACTTCGGGGCGTGCGCGGCCGGCAGGCTGCGGCCGAGCGTCGTCCAGTCGAGATCGAGGAATGCCAGGTTACCGGCCTCCGACCCCATGAGCGCACCGAGGGCCTGCAACGCGTGTTCGGATTTCAGCGCCTGGCCCCCCATGCGTCCGACCAGCGCTGTCAGTACGCGCTCATTGCGCGCCAGGTATCCGGCATCGGCAATGGGTCCCCACGCGACGCAGGTGGCCGGAAGCCCCAGGGAGCGACGCTCGGACGCGAGCGCCTCGAGCCCCAAGTTGGCGGCCACGTAGGCGGCCTGTCCGGGGTTGCCGAACAATGTGGTTGCCGAGGAATACATCACGAAGAAATCGAGCGGAATGAACCGCGTCGCCTCGTGCAAATGCAAGGCACCCAAGACCTTCGGGGCGAGCACCCGATGTAGTTGAGCACGATCCATCTCCGCGATCAGCGCGTCCTCGATCACCATCGCCGCATGCACCACACCGGCCAGCGGCGGCATGGTGGCGGCCATCAACGCCCATGCGTCACTCAACTGGCCGGCATCCGCGATATCGCAGGCCGGCGCGATGATCGAGACCCCATCGGCCAGAAACTGCGCAAGCTGCGCCGCGGCCTCGGGCGTCTCGGACGCGCCGCGGCGGCTGAGCAGTGCGAGGTGCCGGGCGCCGCGCGTTACCAGCCATCTCGCGGTGCGCAGCCCGAATCCCGAAAGGCCTCCGCTCACCAAGTAAGTCGCATCGGCGCGCAGCGTGACCGGAAGCGGTTCCGACGGCACGGTCTCGAGCGGGGCGAACGACGGCGGAAAGGTCACGACGATCTTGCCGATGTGCCGGGATGCCTGCATGTGGCGAAACGCATCGGCAATATCCTTCGCATCGAATGTCCGGTACGGCAGCGGCTGCAGCGTGCCGTCGGCAAACAAAGCCATCAGTTCGACGAAGACGCGCCGCGCCGTGTCGGGCCGCTGCGCGAGTAGTTGGTCCGCATCGATGCCGAAGTACGCGATATTGTTCCGGAACGGACGCAAGCCAATCCGCGAGTTCTCATAGAAATCGCGCTTGCCGAGTTCGAGCATGCGGCCGAATGGGCGCAACAGCCGGAGATTGCGCGGAATCGCGTCTCCGGCGAGCGAATTGAGAACCACGTCGACGCCCTCGCCACCCGTCGCCTGCAATACCTCGTCCGCGAAGGCGAGCGACCGGGAGTCGAATACATGATCGGCCTCGAGCAGGCGCAGGAAGTCGCGTTTCTCGGCGGTGCCCGCCGTCGCGAAGATTTCCGCGCCCAGATGTTTGGCGAGTTGTATCGCGGCGATGCCGACGCCGCCGGCGCCACCGTGGATGAGCACCCGCTCACCCTCGCGTAGGCGCGCGAGTTCGTGCAGCGCGTAGTAGGCGGTAAAAAACGCAGTCGGCACCGTCGCGGCGGCGGCAAACGACCAAGTCGCGGGTTTACGGGTCACAGCAAGTGCGCGGGTGCGCACTAGATTGGCGAATGAAGCCGGTGCGAACGCGATCACGGCATCCGCCGGCGCGATGCCGGTCACGGCGCCCCCCACGCGAGTGACCAGACCTGACACTTCCATGCCGAGGGTGGAACCGCAAAAGCCATCCTCGACCGCTTCGTCGGGCAGCACACCCATGGCATACATGACGTCGCGGAAGTTCAAACCCGCCGCATGCACCTCGATCTCGACTTCATCCGCGGCCAGAGGCTGCGCATCGGGGGCGGGCCTCCAGTGCAGATTGCGAAACGGCCCCGGCACAGGGCAGCGGATCGATGAGATCGACCCAGCGGATACGTTGCTCGGCGCACTCCTGCATCGCTACGCGGGCGATACCTAGGAGCGCCGCATCGCGGAGCCCATCGCCGCGCAGCGCCACCGAGGCGGTGGAACGTGCCGACGGCGGCAGCAGCCCGGTCCCCGACTGCGCAGCGATGACCCAGACGTCCGGCCGCACGGCGTGACGTGCGCAGGCCTGCAGCCATGAGATCAGCACGCTGGCCCGCGATTCCTGAGCGGCCGCGCGCGCCGCGGCCGGCGCGGCGGCGGCCGCGAGATCGAGGCCCGCCAGATGAATCCAGCCCTGCGGCGCGTCACCCGTGGCGGTGAGGTCGTCGAACAGCCGGTCCCAATGTGCGGCGTCGTGCGGATCGAGCGCATAGCGACGCGGACCTATTTGCCGATGGAACGAGGAGGAGACGAGGGTCACGACGCATTGGCCGCGTGCCTGCAGATCGCAGGTCAGCGCCTGGCCCAAATCCGCCGAATAACCGGTGGCGTCGCACAGCAAGAGCCAGGTTCGGCTCTCGGCCGGGGATGCGGGCGCGGCGCGCGAAAGGACGGCCGCCTGCGCGATCATCAAATAGGGGCCGCTCGGCGCCGACGGTTGATCGCGCACCACCTCGACTTTCTCAAAGCCGGTGTACGCCAGCATGTCGCCCCAGGCTTCGGGTGAAAAGAAGCGCGCGCGCACCGCCGACGCACCGGCGCTCGACTCCGTGGGCTGCCACCAACCCGGATCTGAGCCAAATACAAGATCGGCCGCGCGAGACGTCTGTTGTTCGAGAACCACGAGTCGACCGTCGTCGAGCAGCAGGCTGCGCGCATTCGCGAGCCGCTGCTGCGGATTTGGCGCGGCGGCGATTCCCTCGCAGAGCATCACGATGTCGAAGCCGCCGCCGAGCGCAATGTCATTCACCGACAGGCGGTCGAGATCGACGAGGTGACACGCCGCCGTCGCCGTCATCGGCCAGCGGCTGCGGATGTCATCCGACACGGCCTGGGTTGCGGCACCGATCACGAGGTCGCACCGGTCGGCATCGACATCCGGGAATAAAGTCGGGCGTTCCGTTACCACCGAACCCACGACCCACAATACGCGCAGGCGGGCGTGTGCAGACTGTGCGGCGGCTGCGCAGCGCACCACGTCCACCAGGGCTTCCGCGACGTCAGCCGCTTCCTCCTGAGTGCAGGCAGCCGCCCACGCCGATGCGCCATCCGGGTGCGCGGTTTTGCCGCCGCCGCTGCGCAAGCGCTCGGCCAGGTGCAAACCCGCCGCGCCGACGCGCGCAGCCAGCGTCGCGTATTCGGGATAATCGGCAATGAGGCTGGACCAGATGTCCCTGTGGTCAGGCAGCATCACATCGGCACGCCACAGCGACCGGCTGCCGATCGGCTGCACCACACCATCCTCCGCCAGCACCTGAAGGAGGCCCCGCAACAGCGGCGCGCTGCTCGCGGCGACGCGTCCCGAGCCTAGCAGCGCATCGGGATCGATGGGTTGATCGCCGGTGAGCGCGCGCAGTGCGTGCGCCGTGAACGACGCACACAGCGCATCGAACAGCGGTTCAATCTCATCCGAGAAGCGCCGACGCGCCGTCAACCGCGCTGGTGCGTGCAGGCGCAGCGCACAATGGCGCGCGAAGTCGACGCTCGAGGGCAGCGGCACGGCCCGCATGTCACGGTGCGGCTTCGGCACGGCGCGTGTCGCGAGCCACCGGGCGGGTTGCGCGGCGGCGCCGTGCAGTTCAACGGCGCGAAACCGCACGCCGTGAACCTGAGCCACCGGCGCGCCGGCCGCGTCGTAGAGCGTGAAATCGGCGCGTATCGACCGCCGGCTGCGCTGCCTCGGCTGCTGGACGGCAGCGAGCGCCGAACTCACCCGTGCATGGGGCTGCAGCAATTCGAACCGGCCTATGCGCACCGGCAGAAATGCCGGCAAATCAACACGCGCCGCCGTCCCCGACCGCCGGTCTCGCAGGGCAAGATCCGCCAGCAATTGAAATGCCCCGTCGAGATAGGCTGGATGCAGCAAGGCAGCCTGAGTTTCGGTGGAGATCTCCGCCGGCGTGGCAATGACGCCAAAGACGCCCTCGCGGCGGTACCAGGCGGCATTCACCGTGCGGAACGCCGGGCCGTAGTCTAGGCCGAGCAGCCTCGCAAACTCATAGTGGTCATCCGCACTGACATCGGGAGTCCGCGCGGGAACCTCGGCCGGCGGCGATGCGCCGACGACGCCATCGTCGACCAGGCGGCCCGTCGCAAATGTACGCCACGGCAGGTCCGAGGCGCGTTCACGGCCGACGACGGTGAAGCGGCCGTCGGCGGCGTCGACTCGCAGCCGCACTGTGCACGAGAGGTCGGGGTCGAGCGCCAACGGCGCCAGGATTTCCAGGTCTTCGATCACCAACGGAGCGTCCTCGGCGCGTTGTTCGATCCGGCGCCGGATGTAGGCGGCCGCCAACGCCATCTCGACATAGCCCGCGGCCGGAAACACCGCGCCGCCACCCACCGCATGGTCCGCATAGGCCGGCAGCTTGGTGACGTCGAGATGGTTTTCCCAATGCAAGCTCTCGCCGGCCAGTCCATAGCCGAGGAGCGGATGATCGATGCGCCGCGTCAGAAGCCCCTGGGATTCGGCGGTGCCCGATAACCAGTAGCGCTCGCGCTGCCACGGGTAATGCGGCAGGTCCACATATCGGCCGCGCACTGGCGAGACCCGCGACAGTTGGCGCCCGCTGCCGGCCAACTGAAGATTTGCGATCAAGCCGAGAATTCGCGCGATCCCGGTCTCCCGGCGCGTCAAACTCGGCAACACCAGCGCTGCGGCACCCAAAGGCTTGGTGATCTCGGCGAGGTACCCCGTGAGCACGGCGTGCGGACCGATTTCAATGAACGTGTTGATGCCGGCGTCCATGACGGCACGGACGGCCGCCTCGAACTTCACCGGTTCGCGCACGTTGCGCCACCAATACGAGGGCTCCAGGCGGCCATCGTCCTCGGGCGAGACGACGCGCACGCCGGTCACGGTCGAATACATCGGAATCTTCGGCGCATTCGACTCGAGGCCGTGTAGCGACTGCAGCAGCTTGGCGCGAATTGGGTTCATTGCCGCACTGTGAAACGCATAGTCCAGGGCAAGGCGTCGGAAGGCCACGCCGCGGCCGGCGAGAGTCTGCTCGAAGCGCGTCATGGCGTCGGTGTCGCCGGCAACGGTGACATCGTGCGCGCTGTTGATCGCCGCAACCTCGAGCCGCGCACCGAGTCGCAGAGTCGCGAGCAACGCCTCCGTCTCAGCGCATCCGAGTGTTGCCGCAGTCATGCATCCCCGCCCACGGGTGACGGACTGATGCGTGCTGCGTGCGTGAACCACCCGCACTGCCTGCGACAAGCTCAAGGCGCCGCAAGCCCAGGCCGCGGCCACTTCCCCGACACTATGGCCGCAAACGGCGATGGGCAGAACGCCATGATGCTCGAGCATGCGGGTCAAGCCCACCTGCATCGCGAACAATGCCGGCTGCGCGACCTCGGTGAGCGAAAAGCGGTCCGCGTCGACCGGCATGCGCAGTTCCGCGAGTATGGATTCGCCGGACACGCGCGCGTAAATCGCATCCACTTCCGTGACGGCATCGCGAAAGATGACGTCCTCCTCGAGCAACTGCAGGCCCATGCCCGCCCACTGCGAACCATTCCCCGAGTAAATGAACGCCGGCGCCGATGCCTCGGTTCGCAGTTTGCCCTCGATAATGCCATCGGCGGCGCCGGTGGCGGCGAAACGATCAAGCGCGATCGCGAGGGTTGGCCGGTCGGCGGCGCGCGCGGTCAGGCGATGGGCATGAAGATCACGGTGCGTTGCAGCGCTGTAGACGATGTCCTCCAGCGATAAATCGCGGCGCGAACGCACATGCTCCGACATCCGCCGCGCGCTTTCGCGCAGCGCCGCCGGATCGCGCGCCGACAGCAACAGCGGCATCGCGGCGGAGTCCGGCACCGCTCGCAGTGTCCGCGGCGCCGCCGATCCCTCGACACTCTTCAGCACCACGTGCGCATTGGTGCCGCCAAACCCGAAGGCGCTGACCCCGACGACGAGCCGGCCGTCCGGCGCCAGGGCGAAGGGTTCCACGACGGGCGCGAGATTCAAGCCGGAGAAATCAATGTTAGGGTTGACCGTGCGCAGGTGAACATTCCCCGGTACCAGCCGGTCGCGCAGCACGAACAACGCCTTGACGAGGCCGGCGATGCCGGCGGCCGCCTCCAAATGTCCGACGTTGCCCTTGATCGATCCGACCGGCAGCGGCTTGTCGCGCGGTCGCTCTTGCCCCAGGGCCTCCCCTATTGCCCGCGTTTCGACCGGATCGCCGACAGCGGTACCCGTACCATGCGCCTCGTAGTAATCGATGTCGGCGGGTGAAATGCCGGCGCGACCGTACACCTCGCGGAGCAGCGCGGCCTGCGCCAAGTGGCTCGGCACCGTGAGTCCCGACTTGCGCCCGTCGCTGTTCACGCCGGTGGCGGCGACCACAGCCAGGATGCGGTTGCCGTCCGCGAGAGCCTGGGTCAAGGGCTTCAAAATCAATACACCGCCGCCTTCGGCGCGCACGTAGCCATCCGCGTGCGCATCGAACACGCTGCAGCGGCCCTGACGCGACAGCATCGAGGCCTTGGAGAAGCCGACGAAACCGTAGGGATGAAGGTGCAGGCTGATCCCACCGACCAACGCCGCATCGGTTTCTCCAGAACGAATCGACTGGCAGGCCTGGTGGAACGCGACCAGCGCCGAGGAGCACGCCGTGTCAATCACCATGCTCGGGCCGCGCAGATCGAAAAGATAGGAGAGCCGGTTCGCAGCAATGCTGCCGGCGCTGCCCGTCATGGTGGTCGAATCGATCGCACCCAAATCATCGGCGCGGCGATAGGCGTAGTCGACGCTCGACAGACCTACGTACACGCCGCAGCGGCTGCCGCGTATCGACGAGGGAGGAATGCCCGCCTGCTCGAACGCTTCCCAAGCCATCTCGAGCAAAATCCTCTGCTGCGGATCCATTTGCTCGGCCTCGCGTGGCGAAATGCCGAAGAAAGCCGCATCGAATCCCGCGACATCGCCGATGGAGCCCGCCGCGAAGGTATACGACGTGCCGGGTTCACCCTTGTTCGGGTGAATCAAGGCGTCCTGCGCCCAGCGATCCGCTTCGACCGACGAGACCAGGTCCCGTCCGGCCAACAGCGCGTCCCACAGGGCTTCTCCGTTCGCTCCCGGCAGTCGGAACGAGACACCGACTATCGCGACGGGGGAGCGGCCCCGGTTGTTTGTCATATCGCGATCTTGGGCGATCGACCCGGGGTTATATCCGGATTGCGTCACGGTTAAGCAGGCGTGTCAAAGCCATCGTGAGCGATTAAGGTTGTAGAGGACGATGCAAGCAGGCGTCCCTTGCACCTGAACTAAGGTTATGCCGCCACCCAATTTAGGGCAGCCGCAGCGTGACCAGGCAGAAACCGCTAAGTAGGCCGCATCACCGCCCATCGATCTCCAAAACTCGCTCGCCAAAACATATCAGTGTGTGCGTGTGTCAATCGCCTCTTCGTCGCAAATGACCTCGCTCAACTCGCCATGCTCGCGCATCACTTCGTCGTGCAAACTTGGATTCAGCGGCTCGGCGGCATAGTGCTTCAAGAAAAGGCTCATGACCCTCCGGACGCCCTCGGCAGTGATCGATCGCAGGTCCTTCTCGAAGTACGCGCCTCGTGAATGATTCCCAGTAATGATCTCGAACGACGGAAAGTAGTCGGTCAATTCGTCCTCCCGGAATATCTCCTGCGCGGCCACCCGCAGTACGGATTTACTGTAGGTGGTTGCAACGAGAACGTGGCTGCTTTCATAGGTTGCAATCAGCGGCACCGGGGAAACCGTAAGAATCAGTTTGGCGGCCCGATTCACGCCCCGCAGTCGTTCGATGAACGACTGCATATCGCAAACCACCTCCGCCGCGTCGAAATTGACGAATTCGTGAATTCCCGCGTCGAAGTTGCGCCCGACGACGCCCGGCGCCAGGGGATAAACGGCGCCATCGACGCGATTTCTCCAGGCTTCGGTCAAGCCGAGCGTAAAGATGAAAACGTCCAAATTCTCGAACATGCTTCGGACAGCTGCCAAATGCCGTTCGCGAGCCATTTGGACCTGCCCGACCGTTGCAAATCCCCGCGGTTCTACGTGAGGCCGGAACGGGTCGACATATCGGTCGGGCCCTAGTTTCCAAGCAATCTCCTGCGGGACGAAATTCCCATAGGCACGATCGAATAATTGCAATAACTGGCGCGTCGTGTAGAGATTTCCGTACCGTGCCGAAAATACCTCGAGGTTTCCGGATTGAGATCCCGTCGCCAACACCGCATGGTCGTCCTTCTCGGTCGTGAAAAAATTGAACCCTCTTAGCCTGAGCGTTTGTGAGATATGCTGCGCAAAGCAGCTTCCCGCGGTGGCCACTCGCTCCTCCCTGGTCAATTTGAAGCGGACCCGCACGATAGGGTCCACCAGTTCCATCGGCAAGCGTTCAATTGAGCGGCGCCAAAAATGAAAATCGGCGAGCGCGTTGTATGGATTACCGCCGTGGTTGGCGGCCGCGGAGTCGCCGTCCGAAGGTGGCGCCACGTCCGAAGGCGGCGTGTGAATGACGGGCCCGAAGGTTGCGGATTTTTTGGGCAAATCACCAAGACTCTGATAGCGCGGGGACGACAGACGAGGGCAGGCCAACTCACCCCTGGTATATTTTCCAAACGCTTCGAATGACGCATGTATGAATTCATCAAGCTTCATGAACGACACCGGGTGTCGTTCCGAACAAGCTCGTCTATCCCGTTTGAAGATGTATTGGCCGACAATACCGAGCCGATCGGCGATCTCGGGGTACACGGGAAACACCGGGCCATCTGCCAAAAAATCGTGCACGTACTGCAGGACGTTCGGGATCGCCGTGATTCCCTCCCGAGCCAACAGAGCTTCGGCGAGATCGGCGAGGACAAATACCTTGGGATGATTAATGGAGTGCATCCAGCACCCCGACGCGGACCATTTCGGAATGAGCCTGCCGAGAGAAATATGCGTACTGGCTTCAGATTCGCTCAACACGGCCGCCGAAGCGAGTGGATAGTCATAAAATCCAAGCATTTCATACGATCGGTCGGAAAAGAGCCCGATCGCGTCTGCTTCATTCAAATCGTTGAGCCAAGCATAGAACGCAATTGAGGACTGATAATCCCCCAGCGGACCGGTGACAAACCCGCCGGTTCCGTCTCGCACGTAAACAACGTCCGGATGAAATCCGACGTAGTCAATGCTCGGCCATATCCTAACTTTGGCGGCCAGGCTTGGAATCTGCCTCTCAATCAACGGAAGGACGAGACCCTTCTCGTGCATGTTCAGAAAGATCAGGTCGTTGTCGACGGTCAGATCGGAGATTTTTAGCGATCCACTCTTCATGCTGGCAACCTGATCGTGTGAGAAATGGACGCTGGTCACATCCACATCTCCCGCCATCCCCTGAAGCAGCCTCGCCAACATTCCGCTCTGACAGTTACCCAATACGATCATTTTCCTAATTTCCGGCATGGTGGTCCGTCCTCCGGGTCGGGGGTACGATCGGTGGGCGGCTTGCGGATTCACTGCAGCGGTAGACGTCTTGGTCTTTCACGAACATTGTCGCTGCGAATTGATTCGCTTGATATAAATGGCATCGATCCCGTACCCGGAACTATAACTGGCCATCTGCCCAGTGGAGGTCGCGAACATGATGGGATCGACGTTGAACGGCGAAACCCAGGAACTGTCCGAAAGCCGGGTCGGTTCAACCCAGGTTCTGCCCTCGTTGGAGGACTGAAGTCGATACACCGCGTAGTGTCCGTCCTCAGTTGCGGGTTGGACAAACAGAATATCCCAGCCGCAGGAAGAGCCCGACTTGTCCGAGCCGGCCGATTCCGAGCTAATGGATGCGTGAAGAGCGGAGCCCCTCGGCGCATGATAGAGAAGATCCGCGTTGCTCCACGTCGCACCGTCGTCCGACGACCATAGCTGATGAATATCTGTATACGGGTAGTCACTTTGGATGCCGTCCGAGCATGGCTCATTCGATGTCGGCTTCGATTCGAATATGTATTTGCTGAAGATCATCAAAATGGTGCCTTTGCTGTTTTGTATTGCGCGCGGGTACTCCGCATCGCAGGTCGAAGTCGGAACAATCGCAGTGCTCCATGTCTTGGAGGCATCGCGCGAACTTCGCAGTTCGATTCGGCCGCTGCCGCGGCCCAGGTCGCTCTCCGGACCATCTCGGGTGTAGAACAGCAAGATCGTCCCATTTCGAAGCGTCAGAATGCTCGGTATCCAATAGTCGTGCATTCCGTCCGCGGCCACCACCGTAGCCCCCGACCAAGCGCAGGTCGAGCATCTTTTATTCCGGATCACCACATCATTGTGATGCTTTCCGGTTGCGTCGTGCCATTTGGAATAGCTCAACCAAAATGTGTGTCGCGCACTATCGTACGCCATGAAAGGATCATACTCGTCGCCGATGTCATCGGTTATTTGCTTGGACTTGCTCCAGGAGTCGCCAGCATTGAACGAGGTGATTTCGAAAAGATTCATTCTGGTGCGGCCGCCGCTCCAATCCTGGTAGACGCAGACGATCGCTTTATCGGGAATGCTGCCGGCGCAGGTGACCTTCGGGCTTGTTTGGAGCGTTGTGAGCAAATTCGTGTGTCGAACGATATGCTCCTGGGGCGGCTCTGTGGCCGCGGCAGCCCCCAGGCATGCCCAAAGAACCAACACGAGGTTTGCCTTTGACATGTCAGTCGGCCATGTCAATCTGCAATGAAAATCGGTATGTCTTGATAAAAGGTCCCCATGTTATCGAACCATCCGACATTTTCCTGGACAGGTACGAGCCGTAGAATCGCCGGACCGCGAAAATTAGGCGGTGTTTCGACGGTGACCCAGGTGCGACAGATCTGGCCCACCGGCAGGTCGATTTCCAGGTTCGTTCGCTTGCCTTCCGCCACGACCACCGTTCCCGTTAGGGCATCCAGCCAGCGATACGAAATCCGAAGTGGCATCAGCCCATCGGACTCCAATACCTGGTCGCAATGGCTCTCCAGTTCGATCTCTATCGAGGTGACATCGCCGGCCCTGATCCGGTCGAGCGCTCCGCAAATCTCGAGGCGTCCGCGAGCCGTCTTTACAGGCGCATTGTGTCGGGCGAGCGTCAAAAGGTGCCGATGTAGCTGCAGTTGCCCAAACACCGGCGGCTCACCCTCGATGGCCTGCATCGGCGTCAAGACCGTCAGCCGACTGGAGCCTTCGAAGTGATAGCCCGTCGTCCCAACAACATCTATTGCAGCGACTTCGTCACACCAATCATAGCAGCACGCAAGGTGGCTGCTACCCGTGTGCAATGTTGCTCCTATGGTGTAGCGGCCCCTCCCCAGGGTGTTTTGAAAGACAAAACTTATCGAAAACACGGAGCCGGCGGCAACCCGGATCTGGCGACCCATTAGCCATGTGTTTGTGCCGAATATCAATCGGTTTGCGGCGTCATGAATCCGCAAGCCCACCGTCAGATCATCTGAGCAAACGTGGGCTGCAATTCGCATCGTAATTCGTGCGGTTTCTCCGCTCAATAGCGCTCCCGACGCGAGCGAGACCAATCCCTCGATCGAAACCCTGACCACCTCGATGTCACGGTTGCCGAACCGGATCCGGTGCGACGATTCCGACGGCCTCGGGCCCGTAATCCGGTTCGGCATCGCAGCGACCGGAGAGGTGGACTGGGAGACGGCGGCTTCGCCGACGTTGGTTGAAAAGTTCTCCAGCGCAACGAGGTCATCCAGACAGGTGACCAATAAACCGCGTCGCGTCCGACTAAACTTTCGGCGGGCATACAGATACAACTCGGTATCGAGTTCGTTGATCGCCTCGAGCCGCTTTCGAACCTCGGCGGGTATATCCGCAGTTGTCGGTCTCCCTGTTGTGGCATTTTTGCGCAGTAAATCGCCCGGCATTCGCACCCGGGCCACGCAAGCGATGCATGCGGCCGTGTCATCCAGCTGCGCGTAATCTCCGACCAAATTGAAGAGGTCTATGGCACGCAGGGCGCCCGCAAGCGTCTCCTTATCGGTCGGCTTCGAATTGGACACGGCCAAACCCAACGGAGCCAGCAGGCGCGTTTGGAAATTGGACGAATTCACACAAATGGCCGGCAGATCGCTGTCGGCATACTCGCCAAGACCCAGCGAGCGCTCCGGCGCTGAAGGGTGGAGCGTGCTTTCCAGCTGACGGGAAAAAAAATAATGGCTCAACACCCGGTCGACGGGCTCTCTCAATATCGTGATATTCATTCGCTCGCTGTCGAGCAGTTCGCCCGGACGAAACCAAAAATGGCCGATGATGGCCCGGCAACGTCTGTTCGCATGTACCGCCGTTGAATAGTTCTCGGAGTCAATGTGCTCGGCGATTACCTCGCCGGGCAACCAATCGGCAATCAGCTGTTGGACGGACGTTCCGCCGGTTTTCGGGATATGACAAAAGACGATTGGATTCATTTGGAACGGTTCCCGCACAGATTGCCGGCTTCCCAGTGTCCAGCTCCCCTACGGCACAAGTTCAATTTCGTCGTAATGACTGTCACGCTGCGCTCTTTTTACGTAAGAGCGGAAGATATTCGAATCGGCCGGCGAGACTTGCGGCGAATTGTTCCGCAATGCATTCCCACGAATAACGGCTGGTCACCAATATTTTAGCGGCCATAGCGACAGCGGTGCGGCGCGAAGTGCTCGCGAGCGCGGCGCTCAATTCCAGCGCGTAATCATCGAGCCCCGCGGCGATGTAGTGCGTACCTGGAATGAGATCGAAGCCACGGGCTCCGAAGGCTGTCGACAGGATTGGTGCACCGCTCGCTGCATATTCCAGCATCTTGAGATTGCTGCCACTGCCAGTCAGCAGGGGATTCAACGCAATATCGGCAGCGCCGAGGAGAATGTTCTTCGCCTTGTCGTCCACCGGTCCGGTCAGCAACACATTTGAGGGAATGAATTCGTCCCGAAATGCGAGTCCCGCCGAGCCAACAATGACGAACATCACGCTCGGGAATATTGCGGACAGCCTCAGCAAAAATTGGACGGCAGTCAAATTCGGACCGTGCCAGCTTCCCATGAAAACGGCAACATGCTTCCCCTGCAGACCCAAACTCGCTTTCAACCGGACCCGTTCGTCCTCTGAGAAAAATGGAATCTCATCCAGAGCCACTCCGTTTGGAACCTCCAACGAGACCGCGGACGGCTCCCCGTATAGCGCGGTCATGGTCTCGAGATCCGACCTTGTGCACGCGAATACGACGTCGCAAGCGTGCCAGGCGCGCTTCTCGACGTTGCGCACCAGATTCAAGAGATATCGGCCGGCCTCGGTGTCGGGGAACATGGCACGCTTGAGATCGTACTCAACATTGTGAGCTTCGAACCACAGCGGCTTGTCGGGTGCGCACTGCTCGATCGCGGACAGGACATACGGGTGTGAGGCCACGACCGCGAAGGCATCCCGGGATGACGCGGATAGGGCGTCGAGGTAGCCCGGAGTTTCTCCATAGAGCACCGGCATAACCACGTCAGTCAGGGGAATCCAGTCGACGCCCGCGCTGTACTCGGCCTCCTTCTGATGATGCAGCGCGGATTTTGGTACCCGAATCTCCCGTATTCCAGGGACAATTTGCCTGTCGATTCCGGGTTCGTCATGATTGCAAAGCGAGACGATGTCGACATCGATTCCGACGGCAAGCGCCAAATTGCGGTAGAGGTGGAACACTCTGGACTGGCCGCCGCCCAGCGGCGGATACACCGGAAACGTCGTCGCAACAACCAGCTTCCTGCGAGCTATCCGGCGGTGCCGCAATGGGACGACGACGAACCCATCGCCGGGTTCGGCCAATAGACCGTCGACGACCGCGCGCCAGCCAATTCCGCCCACCACTTCCATCGCATTGGCCCCCATTTGCCGGGCTTCGCTGCGGTGGGCACACAGGTAGTCGATTCGCTCGGCGAGCGCTTTCGGGTCAGCCGGAACCGAGTAGCCAGTTTCACCATTTCGTACGAACTCGTTGGGACCCCCGGAATCGGCCGTGGTCAGCACCGGCTTTCCGCTCCTCATGGCCTCGATGGTTATCAGACCGTAGTCTTCATCGTAGGGAACAAAGGGCACCGCCAGCGCGTCTGCGTAGTACTCGGGCATCTGGGAGTCGCGTAGATATCCCAAAAATCTTACCCGCGAATCGCCCTGTGAAAGTTCTCGTAATCGCGCTTCATCGGGGCCCGTCCCGGCAATGATCAGCGGAATATCGCTCTTGACGTGCGCCATGGCATCTATCAGCAAGCCGATTCTCTTCGGTCCGTCCAGGCGGCTCGCCGTGAACAGGAAGTCATCCGAACGGCAGAAGTGGCTCGCTTGCCGCGGCGGATGATACAGGACCGATACGTCGACGCCCGGTGGAAAATAATTGCCACGCCGCCGAACATTCTGGGATATGGCCGCGTATGAATGAATCCTGGAAATCGCCATCCCGTAGGCGTCCAGAAAGTGAACGATTTGCCGCACGAAGGGACCCGGAAACCGAAATGCTTCCTCTGGCAGTCCGCGGTTCTTGAGTTCACGCACCCGGCCGAAAAACTCCGTCAGGCGCTGCCCGCCGTCGTCACTTGCCAGCAACATTCTTTGCATCAAGCCATGCAAGGCGCCGAGGCCCTCTTGCTCCCATGAAAACGCCACAGGCAGCCCGGAAAAATGGTAGGTATCGTAGAGCCCGCGCAGTTTATGTTGCATGTAGCAAATGTGACGGCGATGCGGGACCATCCACGCCGGATACTTCGTCGATATCACCAGGTCGAACGAGGACACCTCAATCTGGGAAAAGCTCTCGTACGAATCCAAGATTTCCCAGAAATTGCCTTCACGCCAGGGAAGCTTCATGAGCTCGCACTGATGCGAAGTCTCGGCGTTGATGTAGTCCTGCAACCCCCACCACAGGTTTTCCGCTCCACCGATGATGAAAGGAACGGGGCTCGGGGCTACGATAACAATCCTCATGCCGCAGTGCTCATTCGAGGAGCGTGTCGACGACACGATCCCACGAGATACCAAGACCCGTATATTTTTCACGGCCCGCGCTGCCGAGTGCCCGCGCGAAGGCGCGATCGCGGCCGAGTCGATTGATTGCCGCCGCAATTTCCTCCTGCATCGGCGCCACGACCAAGCCGTTTTCCCCGTGCGTGATGAACTCGAGTGGACCCCCGGAATCCGAACACGTAATGACCGGTTTTGAGGAAAGCATCGCCTCCAGCGTGATGTAGCCAAGATCCTCGTCATAGGGGCCGAAAAAGATGCCTAGACAATTTGCATACAGAGGGATCATATCGATCGGGCCAAGATGTCCCAGGAACTTCACCCGATGCCGCAGACCGAGCTGCTCCACGACTCCCTCCAAATGCCTGCGCGTGCCGCCCTCCCCGCCAATCAGCAGCATGATCGGATCTTCGACGTGCGCCATCGCCCGCAACACGAGTTCGTGCCGCTTGAGCGACTCGAGGCGGCTGGGGGCGAAAATATACGGAAATTGATCCCCCTCGAAATATCGGTCGGCATTGGGCGGCGGATGATACAGCGGAGTCGATATGAGGCCGTTATATTGCAACAAGCGCTCCGCAACTCGGCGCGAATTTGCAAATACCCTGGCAGCGGCGAGGGATTCGGTATCCCTTCGGACGACCTCCTCGCGAAGCCGAAGGGCGTTCGGCGTCGTTTCTTTCTCGCCATATTGGGTATTGAATAATTCGTACACCGAGCGATGTTGATGTATGAGCCAAACCACCTTGCGGGGATGCTGCGAATAGTATGTCGGGAAGCGCAGGCAAATGACGCGATCAATGGGTCCGCAAGCCTGGCGGTCGAAGTTCTGCGCCTGCCACGAATCCATGGATGCGATCACTTCGAGCGGCGGTTGAAATCGAAACGGCATCGTCACAAGTTCCGCGGTTACGCCACGCCTGGTCATGGCATTTACCAGACCCTCTGCGTGGCTTTCGGCCCCCCCTCGAATGAATGGTACCTGCACGGTGGCCACTAAAACGCGCATAGGTTCTTCCGCACTGTCGTCACGCCTTTCTGCCGATCACGGCATAATCCTGCGCCGAGTAGAAGAACCGATTCAAAGTGTCATCGACAATGGGTGATCCGGAAGCCACGGGCTTTTCCGGACGTCTCGGATGCAGTTCTCTCACCTCAATGTCTATGAACCCTCTGGCCTCCAAGATGTATTGCAGCAATTCCGGCGGCAGTGGGTTACGGTGGGTTGGATCGAGATAAAACGTACAGCTGCCGACCAGCACGTTGCGGGGATTCGGCGTCTCCAAAATTACAATCCCGCCCGGTCTGAGGACATGTATGGCGGCATCGACCAGCGCGATGACTGCCTTCAGCTCAAGATGCTCCACCAAGTGGAAGGAGGTAACCGCGCCGACTGAGTTCGCCGCGAAGGTCCTCAGGAAGGAAGCTCCATCCATCTCGGTAACGTCCAGTTTCCGCTCGCGGCAGCCGGCCAAAAATATTCGATTGAGATCCGCGCCGCGACCATGCAAGCCCTCGCCCTGCAGTACCTCCAGCCACTCGCCCCGACCACAGCCTATGTCAATGATCGGGGCGCTCGCGGATCCTGCATTGGCATTCCTGACATCGGCCACGTAAATGGATTGCCGATGCTTGATGTCCTCCCGCGTGCCGCGAAATACATCCTCGAAACTTGCGTACAATGCGTCCAAAATGTGATCTTCTTCGCGAACCATCGCCTCGATCTGCTCGCCGGCGATGAGTGAGGGCAGACGCTTACGCGCCTCCTCCAGAAGCAATGCGAGACGGCGCTCTTGATCCACCAGACTGCGCTTGAGGTCGCGCGTCTGAACGCTCAATCGCTCAACCTCGCCCTGCAACGCCATCTTGTAATCCGCCTTGGCGATCTCGAATGCCGCGTTGTCCATTTTCAGCCCGGCGATGGAATTGATTTTCTCCCTCAATCCGCGCACTGCCACGTCCACGAGGCCACTCGTCTCACCTCGAATGTCGTCCCTAGCACCTACGAGATCTTTCGTTGCCGCCGCGAGCTGAGTGCGGTCCGCCTTCAATTCGGAGACGGCGTCGATCCGTAGAACAAGTGAATGCTCCAGGAGCGCGACCTCTTCCCGTGTCGTTCGCGATTGAACCAGGTTCACGAGATGATTCGTAATATCCGTCAATGCATATCCATCCGCTTTCGCGGCCAGCCCTTCCATCAATGCCTGCCGCGCCTCGTCGAGACTCGCGCGATCAGCCTTGGTTTCACCAAACGCAGTGACCGCGCCCATTGTGGCGTTCTGGGCGGTCAGGATGTTCTCCAATATCTCCGCCCGCTCCGGTCTCGCCTCGAGTTTGGCATCGATGTCGCGCCGTGCAACGTTGAATTTCCCAACGTCGACTTTCGAGCAATTCAGGGAATCGGACACCGCCCTCATCTGCTCGCGCATGGACTCTTGAAGGGGCTCCCACTCTTCTCGCGTCATCCGGGCCTGGATCAGGCCGACGAGCCGGTTCGTCGAGGCGTCAATCTCGGTGCGCTCGGCTTTCGAGCCCAATAGGTTGATGATGAATTGATGCGCTCCCTCCAGAGCCACCCGATCGGCTTTGGATTCGGACAGGGCCGCAATGACCTGCATTACCGCGGTGCGCTCTGACTGTATTTCCGCCCGTGCTTCTTCGCGTCCCATTTTCGTCTCCAAGCTCGTCCCGAGATCCTGCCTGGCAATGTTCAAGCTTTCATTGTCCGCTTTGGACGCGCTGAGAGAACTCAACTTGGATTTCGCGTCCTCCAATGCCGCCTTCATGTCATTCATTTCGTTTGCGTCCGCCTTGCTGGCCGCCACGACCCGGACGGACTCGACCATCGAGGCTTCCAGTAGCGCCGCGTCATCGTAGGTAATTCGGTCCTGAACCTGCCCCAAGAGATGCTTTGCTGCGTCTGCGACCTCGTGCCGCTCGGCCTTCGTCCCCATCATATTGACGAGTATCTGCTGCGCCCCGTCCACGCTTGCACGATCCGCCTTTGCCTCGTCCAGGTCGGCAATCAACTCCAGCGCGACGTCCCCGCTGATCCGTATGGCCTTCAATACCTCGTCGCGGCACGGTGTCCTTTCTAGCGTCGCCGCCACGTTGCATCGCACGTCATTCAACGCGCCGATGTCCGCTTTGGTATCAGCGAGCGTAGTCACCGTGCGACTTGTCTCATCCAGCGCCGACTTTAATGCGATCACGTCACGCGCGTCCGCCTTGCCATGCTCGAGCGTTTGCACCGAATCGCGAACCGCCTCGAGCAGCAGCCGCACCTCGGCGCTATCGGCCTTTTTGTCGTTCGAGACTTGCAGCGCATTGACCGCTTTATGGGCAAACTGGGCGGTAGAGGCGATCTGACCGATAGCCTCGTATCCCGGCCTCGAAGCGGCATAGCGGGCCAGCTCGGAATGCGCGTTTGCCAGGTCCCGCAAGGCCTGAGTGACCGAGTCTTGGAACGTTCGCGCTTGATTTCGACCCTCCTCCAGGAGCGAAAATATTCGGCCGTGCAGTGCACGTTGGTGACGTTCCGAGTTTTCGATATTGCGCGTCGCCGCGATAGCGCGAATTATCGGGCCGATAAACGGCCATCTGCCCATCTTCGCGACGAAGGACAGCATGGCGAGTCCCTTGATTCCTGGCCCTGTCGCGCGGCCCTCCGACGATTGACCCAGAAATTCGAGGATGTCGATTTTTGAGACCCCGCCGCGCAATAACGTCAGATAAGTGTCCAGGCCGTCGGCATCCGGGGCACGTCTCAATACCGTATGGTAAGCAGCATGGACGAACTCGCGGTCCTCATGACTCAGGACATCATTGATGGCGTATCGACCGTCCGCGAGCGGCTCCATTGCGGATCGCGCCGGCGATGCATTCCAGCTGGGGAGAGTGAGATCGATCGCCGCCGGGGGTGGGGCGTCTTTCGGAAGCGAGATGTGGATTGTCGTATAATACGCCGCTTCGGCTGTCGCGGACTCAGGCCGCTCCGTCGGCGCGGCCGGTGCGCCGGCCAGCGGAAGGGCGCCGGCGCTCCGCTTGCTCACTTCCGCGTTTACTCGTTGCATCAGGCGCGCGACATCGACTTCGCAATCAACGGAATTCGTCATAAAGGGTTCCCGGTAGATGTTTGCATACGCACAAATGAATCTCGCTCTCTCAATTCTTCTGGAAAAATAGAAAGACTCCCAATTCGCCGCCGTGATCCGTAAACTCCACATGGCACCGCTGGACACCGGCCGTTTGCATCAAAAACATGATCTCGTTCAAGTTGTACGGGTTCATCTGAATCTCGGGGTCCGCGCCGTCCACGGCCGGCCCCGGTCTTGCTGGAATGCCGGGGTTTGCGAACGGAGAAACTCCATGCGTGGACGCGTATTGCGATTTCCCGTACAGGAGGTGAATGGCACCGACCCCGCGCGACGCCAGAAGCGCCAATAGACGCTGAAAGATGAGCCTGCCCCGCGCCAACTGTATGTGCTGAAATACGATGCTGGAGTGAATCAAGTTGAATGGCGCCTCAAGAGCCGATAGCGCATCATCGGACGCAAGCAAACGAACGTTCGTCAATCCGCGTTCACTGCAATTGATATTCGCCTCAGAGAGCATCGACCTCGATACATCGAGTCCCACCACCTCCTTGGCAATCGGAGAAAACGCGACCAGCGTCCGGCCTACACCGCACCCGAAGTCCAAAATGGCATCGGCCTGAAAGTCCGGGTCGATATATCGGCGTATGCTCTCCATCACATGATTGACGTGCCAGCGGCCGGATTCGAAGAATTCGGCCTTCGTGAGGTCCGACATTGCGCTGAGGCGGTAGACCGGGTTGGTGATCACGCCGAAATACGGATCGCGGCGGCCCCATTCCTCCCAGGCTATGTCGGTGCTTCTATCGACGATGAGCCGCGTCATGCGGATGCCTGCCTTCCAGATTCAAGAAATGAATGCCAGATTGGCAGAATGGCGCCTGTGGTGTAGCGCGCCCCGATTCGCGCACCATTTGTAACAAGTTCATCGCGGCGCGCGGCGTTTTCCGGCTTGATTACGTTTTCGATTGCCCTGGCCAGATCCTCTACCGAGTAGGGATCGAAATATTCCGCGGCGTCTGCGTAGATCTCCCGATGAACCGGTATGTTGGACGCGACAACCGCGCCTCCCGATCGCATTGCTTCAACGCCCGAAAAATCAAAGCCCTCGCCGTAGCTTGGACACACGGTGGCCCGAGCATATCGGTACAACAGCCGGAGTTCCGACGCGAGCACATCTTCGAGCAAGAACACCTCCGCGCGTTCGAGCCACGGCCGAAACCGCCGCACGATGCTCTTATGATGCCAGCCAAGCGCACCGACAATGATCAACTTAAGATCGCGAAATTGCTCCAAACGCAGGCGTTCCCACGCCGTGAGCAGACTCAGGTGATTCTTGCGTGGTTCGATTGTCGACACGATCAATATGTACTGGGGCGTCTCACCGAGGGTCAAGTCCTTGAATAGAAGCCGCTTGACCAGCGGATCCAACGGCGGCTTGACGCTGGCGTTCCACCGAGTTTTTATGATCTCCGCGATATGCAATGCGCTCGAGTCTTCGACGAAATATTCATGAGACACCATATTGTGTACCGTTATCGACCTCGCGGCGGCTTGCGGAAAAACCGACAGGAGTTCGTTTCGCGTGGCATCGGAGACGCATGCGAACCAGGCTCCCTTCTCGACATTTCTACATAACGCGCGGTAGTGGAAGGCCTGATGAAATCGACGATCGGAAATCGTGTGCGGCATCAGCAATGGGATGGCATCATGATAGTGAATGACCAATCGAGTGCGTTTTGCTACCGTTGCGGGATAGGGTGTCTGGGCGATCATCACGTCGAAATCCGAGGTATCGATGCGCGGATAGATCGCGTAGCCCAAATGCCGGGTCACGAGTGCACAGATGTGCATGGCGTTCCAAGGAATGCGGGCGATGCGAAACGCCGCGCCCATGACCACCTTGAAGTCCTCCGGGGGTAAAGTTCTCGAGAAAACCCGCCGCCACACGAAGTCCGCGAAATGAGCGGCGTCAAAGCGCGTCAGGCGCTGTCTGCCCCCCAGAAGATGCGCAAGTGCCATAACGATGGTGCGTGCGGTTGCATTCAGGTGCAGGTCCCGGGCGTCCTGTTCGATCGAAATCACGACGCGTCCCAGCCGGTTCACTTGTTCTTCCGTTGACAGGCGCTTCGTCAGACTCCCATGCGATGGCAAACCAGGCTCCAGCACCTTGTCGCTGCTTTGCAGCAACCCCTCCACGCACACATCATCGAGCATGGATAGGCTTCGGAAGAGCAGGCGGGTGGCCTGCGGAATGCCCGCGTGGCCGCCGAGAGCCGGCCGTAATTCCAGCAGTACATTTAATCGCGGCTGCGAGCTATGCTTCATGGATGGCGCATCTACGACTGGACCGGATCCGGCCGTTCGCCCATCGTCGACTGGTAGAAATCATAGGCCGCATCGACGCTGGGAAACGGCAGAAGATGACCCTCGTGCAGCACACTGGCTCTCTTGCAATACAGCTTGATCACGTCTGCCTCGTGGGTCACGAGGATGAAGGCGCGATCTTTACGTTTGCCGAATAGCTCAACGTGGCAGCGCTCGTGGAAACGCACGTCCCCGACCACCATCGCTTCATCGATGAGGAAGCAGTCGAATTCGATTGCCATCGAAAGCGCGAAAGCCAGCCGCGTCAGCATCCCGTTCGAGTAATGCAGGACGGGCTCGCGGAAATAAATGCCGAGTTCGGTGAACTCTTCGACGAAAGGAACGAGGGGTTTGTGGTTGACACCGTACACTCGGCAGACGAACTTCAAATTGTCGAGACCGGTCAGATGCGGTTGAAACGCGCCGCCGAATGCCAACGGCCAGGAGACGCGCATGCCGCGCATTATGCTTCCCGACGTGGGATGCTCGGCTCCGCTAATCAAGCGGATCAGCGTTGACTTCCCGGCGCCGTTGCGCCCAAGCACGCCGAGATTCTCACCCCGCGCAAGCTGAAAGCTCACGTCGCTCAGAATCTGGCGCGGCCCTTTTCGGGTTGCGTAGGTCTTGCAAACGTGCTCGACGGACAGCATCAAAACTCCAACCGCAAACTGACTCGGCGCACGACATATAGTCCCGCCAGTGATAGCACGAGACAACATATGGCCATGTAGCCGAGGTCGAAATGGGTTCTCACTGCATTGCCAAAATAGCCCTCGCGAAGCATTTCGGTGCCATGAACCATGGGCAGTAGCAGGACAATCTTCTGCATGTTCGTCGGCATCCAGTCAACCATGAAGGCCGCGCCCGATAGTGGGAACAGCAAGTAGGCCAGCGGGTGCCAGAGACGATCGACGATCTCGGAAAATGCCGTGGCGGCGCCGATCAGTAATGCGAGGCTCGCGCCGAACCAGGCCAGCATCAACCAACCGAACAGGACTTCCAGGAGATCGATGGGCATCGGCATCCAGCCGAAATATATGGACAGGCACGACAACACGAGGAATGAGCAGGTGGCGCCGCTGATTTCCAGCACTATTCGCGTCAGCAGGACGTCGACGATCTTTACGTTGCGGTGGTACAGCAGCGATTTATTTGCAGCGACGGCCGAACCCGCCCGGGAAGCGCTATTGCGCCACATCAGTACCGACGAGTAGCCGGTAATCGCGAAGGCAACCACCGGTATTGGTGATCCTCGATGTGCCCCGACCGCCGCCCATAGGGTCGCGACACCAAGTGTAAACAGCATCGGTTCGGCTATCAGCCAGAGGACGCCGAGGTTTTCCCGGCCAAACCGCGTGATTATCTCGCGCATCATGAGTGCGTACAGAACCCGACGCTCAACCGCAAGGCTCCGAAGCAAGGAAGGCTCGACGGGAGCGATCATTCTGCCAACCCTCACTCCGAATGCTCAAGAATGGCCGCGATCACCAAACTCACGACACCCCACGCGATCATCCCCACTAAGAGCACCGTGAACGTGGAACGCAGCCGACGCGGCTCCATCGCCTTATCCGGTAGGCTCGGTTGCACCAGGCGCTCGAGGTAGAGTTGCTGTCGCAATGCGTCGCTGCGCGCAGTTTCGAGGTCTGCCAGCGCAATCCCCAACTGTTTGTCCGCGAACCCCGACTCCAGGGTCAGCCGCTCGAAATCCGCGGCTCGGGCGCTGAACGAGCCATCGACGCTGGTCACCTTCGCTGCCTCGGTCGCAATTGCATGCTTAAGTGTATCGGCGCGGCTCTCGAGGCCCGCTATTTGCGGATTGGCGGGCGACAGCTTTCTGATTTGCGCCAATTGCGCTTCGGTGGACACGAGTTCCTCCTGGATCTTGGCCACGCTTTCCAACAGGATCGCGGCCTGCTTGTCGGGCTCGAATACGGCGTGCTTGCTGCGGTATTCGAATAGGGCGACTCCCGCATTGGTGGCCTTGTCGGCCGCGAGCTTGACCTCGTTGTCTGCGTAGCGGATGAGGTCCTGGCGGCTGCGCTCGTTCAGTGTGTTTATCAGGCGTTCGCTCATCCGCAACAACTCATCATCGATCGTCTGAGCGCCCTGTGCCGTGAAAGCGCGTACCGTGAGGGTCGAAATCGATGACGTGGAGTCGTATTCGACACCGACGTGTTTGCCGTAGTACCGATAGAACTCTTCAAAACTCGAGTCCGACGTCCAACCGGGAAAGCGGTTGATCGAGTCGATCGTCTTGCTCATGAACGCGTTCTGCACGCCGGCACTGCGGTCGAGTTCGTGCAATGCGTCGCGCGAGAGTATGAAGTCATGCACCGAGTAGGTATCGTCTTGCGAGCGGGACAATCCGGTGCCCTGCAAGAGCTGCCCGAACACGCCGCCTTGCGTCTGGTGCTGGGGACTTCGCACCAGGAATCGCGATTCGGATACGTACACGTCCGAGGCGACGAAGCCGTAGTAGAGAATTGCCGCACAGGTGGGCACAACCACGGTCAGCAGCAGGACGAGGCGAGTTTTGATCCAATGTGCCATTGGCGCGGTGCTCAGCGTGCCGCTTCGACGCCCGTGAGCACGGGATAGGCGAAAGTGAACACCAGATTCAGAAACTTCTGTAGGTCGGAGACCGGTGCGTTGGTGACATAGAGCACGTCGCGGTCCTTGATCGGGAAGCTCTGGATCCAGAAGAGGCTGCGCGGATCCCTGAGATTCACCCGGTAAATGACGGGCACCAGGTCACCGGGGGGGCCCGCCGCATCCCGCGCCGTTTCCGCGGAAACGTTCCTCGCTTCCAATCGGAACACGAATACACCGTGCGGATTGGAGCGCTGATCGATCAAGCCCCCGGAACGGGCCAGCGCCTGGGCCAGGGAGATTCCCTGCGTCTCGAAGCTGATTTCGTCGTTCTTGCCCGTGGCGCCCAACGCCGTGAAACTCAGTGGCTGAAACAAGGCCGTGATCACGTCACCCGCCTGCAATGGGATGTTTTGCCTGGGGTCGCGGATGATGGTTTCGAGTGGCAGCGCGAACACGTTCTCGCCGCGGGTGATTTGGATCGTGGTCTTGTTGACCGGCTGTCGCACGCCGGCGGCGGTCGCTAGCGCATCGAGCAACCGCTCATGGGTCGCGGTCAGCGGCACGCGGGTGCTGGTGGTGACCTCGCCGACCACCGTAACCGTGGAGGATACGTTGCGCAGCTGCAGGACCAGCACCTCGGCCTGATTGGCTTTGCCGGCCAGGCGCCGTTTGATTTCAGCCGCAATCTCGGGCAGCGTCTTGCCATCGGCCGGCACACGGCCGGCAAACGGAACCGTGATGCAGCCTTCGCCGTCTACGGGTTGTTCGGGCAGTGTGGTCGCATGCGCGGGCGAAGGACTTCCCGTTGAGTTCAATTCGACGCTGGCAAACAGCGTCGCCGGAGCGGCTTCCCAGATGGACACCGAGAGGGTATCGCCCAATCCCATCGGTTGCAGGCGGTCGGGAGTGCTCCTCAGAACCTCTGAAAACAGCTGCCTGGAGCGCCGCGCCACCAACTCCCGGGTCACGTCCTCGTCCACATCGACGATCTGGATCGGTGGCCGGGCGGATGAGGCCGCCGGATGCTCGATGTCATGACTGCTGGGACCCATCGACGGCAGGAACGACGCGCAGCCGCCCAGCAGAATTGTGCTCAGGACGAGACAGGCTGCGACGGTCGTGAAATGCATGGTTCGCTTCGCGACGTTGAATGTAATAATAGGTACCCAGGCAATTGACCACCATAGGCGGCGCGGCCGCCAAAGTCCGTGCGCAAACGTACAGAGCCGGTTCCCTTAGCGACGCGGGGGATCCTCGGCCGCGAGTGCGCGGGCATCACGAATTGCAAGAGTCGCAATCACGCCGGTTCCCGCCACCGCCAGCACCGCAATGAAGAGGTCATGGATCGAGACCGATGCGGGCCACCTACCCGGCAGCCACGGCCGCAGGTCGAGGATGCCGAATCCAAGCGTCAACAAGTTGCCCAGCACCAGCAGCGCCCGAATCTCCGTCGGGCCAAAATAGGCATACGTGATCCGCATCGTCGCCCGCGTCTGCGCCGTGATTAGGGAATAGACGAATGCCATCAGGAAAGTGATTAGAGCTAAACAAGCCATGGGGAAGTGCACAAGGGGGGATACGCCCAATGATAGGAAGGTAAGGGCCTGACAGAAGAGGTCGCTGGTGTGATCGATGAAAAATCCATAGCGGGGCCGCTCGATGTGCCGGAGTCGCGCGAGGGTGCCATCGAGCGAGTCGCCGACCCAATTGAGCAAGAGGCCCAGGCTGGCGAGCCACAACCAGTGCAGCGAACCTCGGCTGAGGACGTAGCCGGCGGCGGTCAGCAACGCGCCGAGGATGCCAAACGCGGTCAGATGATCGGGGATGACGAGGGCGGGCAGCCGCGCCGCCAGCCACGTGAGCGCCGGCCGTTCCCACCTGCCCAGCACACTATCGTTGACCCGCTGCAGAGTCGTCACCGGCCGTATCCCAGAACACGCACCAGCCACTGAGACCAGGACGCCGGCAGCACGGCCAGCCACCACATACCCCAGGCGAGGACGCGCGGGAAGGCAATTCGCGCGCGGTTTCGCTCCAGTCCGCGCCGAATGAGCAGCGCCGCGCGATCCGGCGACAGCATCCACGGCTTGGGACCCAAGAACCCATCGCTCATGGCGGTGCGGACGAATCCCGGCAGCACCACGTTGACCGCGATGCCTTGGGGCGCCAACCAACCGCGCAGCGCTTCGCCGTATGCCTTCAGCGCCGCCTTGCTGGCACAGTAGGTGGGCGTCACCGGCAGGCCGAAGTAGGCCTCCAGCGAGCTGATGACGGCGATTTGGCCGTGGCCGCGGCGTCTCATCTCGGGCAGCACGCCGGCGATGCTCGCGATCGCGCCATCCAGATTCACCGCCAGCACGGCTTTCGCGATTTCCCAGCTTTCCACCTCCTCGCCCGCGCCGATCATGCGGCTGACACCGGCGTTGATGATTGCGAGGTCGATCGCATATCCCTCGGATAGCGTCCGCAGGGCGCTTTCTGCCCCGGCGGCGTCGCACAAATCGAAAGCAAGGCACACCACGCGCGCGCCGCAACTCTCGCAGGCTCGCGCGACGGCGCCGAGCCGCGTCGGGTCGCGGCCGTGCAGGATCAGCGTTCGCCCGGCCCCGGCATAGCAGCGCGCCAGGGCGCCACCGATGCCGCCGGTGGCACCGGTAATCAGCACGGTGACGGGATGTCTTGACTTCACGGATCAATTCCGCTTCAAAGATGATGTAGGCGCTTGGCGCTTCAATCGAGCACCAACGCGATCTTGACCGAGGCATCTACGGCGGACTTCTCGATGTACCCCACTGCTTTCGGGTTGGCGGCCACGGCCTTCTTCACAGTCGCCGAATCGGGTAGTTGCTTCGGCGGGACGCCCCGGCTGGTGAACAGGACCTGTGACCAGATTGCCTTGATCTGCGCGCTGTCGCGGCCCGTCAGCTTCTTATAAAACTCGACGTAAATTACGGATCCTACGGCTTGATCTACGGGTATCCAGGCGTCACTTCTGCCGAGATAGAGGTCGGCAATTTGTTCCTTGCTGATCGATGCTGCAGTGGGATTGACGATTACGACAATGTCCTCCGCCCAGACGTTGCCGACGCTGAAAACAGACAGGATCAAGGCCCCCAGCGCTGATGTGTTCATGCGACGCTTGCGTATGGCATGATCTAGAACACGAAGTCCAACGCCAGGCTGAGTACATTCGCTTTATCGCCGACTCGAGCACCCGGTTGAAGGTTCGCAAATGAAGCCGGGTCGTCCAGGCTGACAATGGTCACCTGTTGCAACTGTAGCTTGAAATCAAGGTTCTTGACGAAGTCCCAGCGCACGCCGGCGGAAACCGTGCGCTCGTCGCCTAGTCTCATCAGTCCGGATGAACCCGTACTCGCTGCTTGTGTGGTCGAGTAAATGGCATAGGGCGTGAAGCGGCCGAGTCGCACGCCACCACTAGCATACCAAGAAAAAAAATCACCGAAGAATCTATCTTTTGTGTAGCTGCTGTCCCCGGTCACGAACCAGGCGCCCGGATCATGAGTGAATCCCGCACTGACGAGCCGAAACCCGATCGGCGGGTACTCCGCGGTGTCGAACCACTGATACACCAGATGCACGCTGGTATCGCCATACTGCAGGGTGTCGCTGAGGAGCAAGATATGCGCACGCGTGTCGTTAAACAGCAGT
>JBEKYO010000056.1:0-26274 GCA_049510875.1 Steroidobacteraceae bacterium | reverse complement strand
TCTCGGGCATGGTGATATGCACGCAGCTCTCGACCGCAGTGCCATCGGCCGTAACCGAACGGTCCCAAAGCCCGGCGAACGCGAACACGTCGTGGTCGGCGAGGTGCATGTAGAACGACGCTTTGCGGCCTTGGTCATCCACGTGCCACTCGTAAAAACCGGTCGCCACTTGCAAACACCACTGGCCACGATGCCACGGGCCGCGATAGCTCGCGCCCGTCTCGACCGTTTCGATCCGGGCGTTGATGATCGAATACTTCGGCTGCTCGCCCTTAGCGAAGAACGGAATCGGGCCCCAACGGATACGCGCGCCCTGCCACTGACTGTCGACGGCGCGGATCGCGGGCACCGATTGGGTGGGCGCGACCTTGAAGCTCGGCGGGAACTGCCATTCGTGATGTACGAGTTTAAACTCGCGCTCGATTGACGCCTCATTCGGTGACACGTAGCGCCCGCACATGCGGCAAGACTAATCGGCTCGGCGTGGCTGGTCAAAAATTCGCGCCGTCCAGTACGTGCAGGCATCGACTACTGGATGAGTTATCCCATGGATGCCCACAGGCGCTTTCGAGTAACGTGTTCCGGTGGATTACGCCAAACTCGAAACCGCCTGCCTCGCTCACGTTGATGAGAGCTATTACTACGGCGCGTACTGCCGCAAGTGCGGACACCATGCGCGGCTTTCCTTGGTCAAGTTGCGTGGAACTCTCGGCGACGATTACCCAGTGCGCAAGATCCGCGACCGGCTACGATGCGAGCGCTGCGGCGACCGGCGACAGAGGGAGAGGCAGGATTACTTGCTGGCGCGGCTAGATGTACTTATCGAGCGCTCACGGCGGCATCACACGCTCGATTCGACCGCGACGTTCGAACTCGGCGCGTGCGGACAAATATCCACTGCGGCAACGTTATGACAAATGGTGCTTTACCCCCAGTAGTCGGAGCATACGGTACCTATTGCGCTCGATACTTTCGTTATAGATGTACTCCGTCTCTTCCCAAAATGAGACGATTGCACCCACGAACCGGGACAAGAGCGCTCTCGGAATATTGAGAGTATCGACGCTGGGTGGCGCCGGTGGAAAATGCAAATCATCGATGATCACCGGCGGCGACACCGGGAGCGGCCAGAGTTCCGGATGGGGTTTCGAGAGTTTCTCAAGGGAGGCACCATCGCCATGGCGGCAGACATTGCCCACCAGGTCCATTGACGAACAGATTGAGACGATCACCGGTCTCATTGGCCTTCACCTGCACGTTTGCCTTCTGAGACGCCTCGGTCAACAAGTGGGACCTTGGACTCCTCCCTATTACTTTGCTGCGGGCTACCATTGGTCTATGAACGGAGAGCGATCTGCCGGGCGGCTTTGAGGTGCGCACGCGTTTCGGTGGATTGGTATGACCTCATCGTGCGCAAGGACGATAAGGATGAGGCCATTTTCATTCTGGTCACCGGGCTCGCGCCGCGCTACACCGTGCGCGGCTGGGCCTATGCCAAAGAGTGCAAGCGTGAAGAGTTTTGGACCACGCACGGCAAAAGGCCGCCTGCGTACTTCTTCCCGCAGTCGGCGCTGCGGTCAATGGAGTCGTTGCCGCTATAGCCTCCTTTTGGAATATCTGTCACGCCTTTGTCACGTCTAGCCTTACGCTGTATATAACTCATTGATTTATAAGTGGGACGGCTGGGACTCGAACCCAGGACCAAAGCCTTAAAAGGGCCTTGCTCTACCAACTGAGCTACCGTCCCAGCGGGCCGGGCATCATAGCCGAACTCACCTGCCAGGTCATCGAGATCGCCGCTCAGACATAGTGCGTGGGGTCCGGCACTCCCGCCTCCGCAAATCCCGCGGCCCGCAACCGGCAGGAATCGCATTTTCCGCACGCCCGGCCCGCCGCATCCGCCTGATAGCACGACACCGTCAGGCCGTAGTCGACTCCCAGCTCGAGCCCGGTGCGGATGATCTCGGCCTTGGCCATATGGAGCAAGGGCGCCTGAATCCGAAACCCGGCGCCCTCGATGCCGGCCTTGGTTGCGAGCTGCGCGAGGCGCGCGAACGCCTCGATGAATTCCGGCCGGCAGTCCGGATAGCCGGCGTAATCCCGCGCATTGACGCCCACGAAAATGTCCGTGGCGCCGGCAACTTCCGCCCAGCCCAGCGCGAGCGACAGCAGCAGCGTGTTTCGCGCCGGTACGTAGGTCACCGGAATGCCGGTGCCCGGCGACTCGGGCACGCTCATCGCCATATCGGTGAGCGCAGAGCCGCCGATGCCGGCCAAGTCCACGCCCATCACCCGATGTTCGTGGGCCCCCAGGATTCGCGCCACTCGCCGGGCCGCCTCCAATTCCGCGGCGTGGCGCTGGCCGTAATGCACGCTGAGGGCGAAGGTCCGAAACCCCTGCGCGTGCGCAATCGCGAGCGTGGTGGCCGAATCGAGGCCGCCCGACAGGAGCACGACGGCCGCTTTCATCTTCCCGGTACGTCGCCCCACAGGATCTTGTGGAGCTGAAGTTGGAACCGCACCGCCAGTCGATCCGCCAAAATCCACTCCGCCAATGCGGCCGGCGGCACTTGGGCGTAGCTCGGCGAGAACAGGATCTGGCAGCGGCCCGGCAAATCGTGCGCCTGTATATAGGCCTTGCTCCAGTCGTAATCCTCCCGGGAACAGATCACGAACTTCACCTGATCGCGCCGGGTCAAAAATTCGAAATTCTCCACGCGGTTGCGCGCCGACTCGCGCGAGCCCGGCGTTTTGATGTCGACCACTCGCGCCACCCGCCCGTCCACATCCCGGATATCCATGGCGCCGCTGGTCTCCAGCGACACCTCGAAACCCGCGTCGCACAGGCCGCGGAGCAGCGGCAGACAATTCGGCTGCGCCAGCGGCTCACCGCCGGTCACGCACACGTGCCGGGTGGCGAACGCGTGCACCTGGTCGATGATGGCCCCGACATCGTGCCAGTCGCCGGAATGGAACGCATACTCGGTGTCGCAGTATTGGCAGCGCAGCGGACAGCCCGTCAATCGCACGAACACGGTGGGAAAACCGACCGCGTCGGCCTCCCCCTGCAATGAGTGAAATATCTCATTGACTCGCAGCCGCTCGCGCTTGTGGATGCCGTCGATCAATGCTGCTCGGCCGCCATTTTGTCCAGGCGCTGCTGCGCGAGAGGGGCCGCGGAAGAATCGGGGAACCTCGTCGTCACGTGCAGCAGCGCCACACGGGCCGCAGCGAAATCCTTCAATTCATACTCGCAAAAGCCGATCTTGAGCAACGCGTCCGGCAGCTTGCGCGAGCTGGGATAACTCTCCGCCACGCGTTGAAAGGCAGCCAATGCCTCGGGGAACGAGCGGTTCACATAGTAGGCCTCGCCCAGCCAATATTGCGCGTTGTCCGCCAGCTGACTGTTCGGATAGGCCGTCAAAAAATTCTGCAGCGCCGTGATAGCCCGTTCGTATTGGCCGCTCTTCAAGAGTTCGAACGCCGCCTGATAACTGCCCTTGTCGGCGCCCTCCGCCGCGCCGTCCCCTGAGCCTGCGCCGCTCGGCGCGGCGACCGTCCCCGCGCGCGCCTCCAGGGTCTTCAGCCGCTGATCGAGGTCCGCGTACAAATCGTGCTGCTGCTTCCTGGCCGTATCGAGCGTGTGGTTCACCACATCGATGTCGTTGTGCAGGGCGCGCACCTCGCCGCGCAGCGCCTCGACCTGGTTGGCCAGGTCGAGCAAGCTTTGGTTGGCCACCACGCGTTCGATCCGGCCCAGTCGCGTGTCGAGATCGTTCAGCTTGATTTGCACGGGATCCTGCTCCGGTGTCGACGCGCAGCCGCCCGCCGCCAGCACGGCCAGGCACGCTGCGCTCGCCAGCGCGGTGCGCCCGCGCATCACGGCTGATAAACCAGTTCTACGCGCCGATTCTTCGCCCAAGCACCCTCATCGTCGCCTTCCGCAGCCGGCCGCTCGGCGCCGAAACTCACCGTGGATAGCTGCGACTCGGCCACGCCCTGCAGCATGAGTGCGCGCCGCACGGCCTGGGCCCGGCGCTCGCCCAAACCGATATTGTATTCGCGGGTGCCGCGCTCGTCGGTGTTCCCCTCGAGTTTCAGCCGCAGGTTCGGATGAGCGCTGAGGTTGCGCGCATTCGTCGTGACGATGTCGGCAAATTCGGGTTTGATCTCGGACTTGTCGAAATCGAAATAAATGATCGAGCGCGCACCCCCGCCGGCATCGCCGCCCGCGCCGCGCATGCCGTTCGCGCCGGTCGCGGTGCCGTATGCGCTGCCATTGGTCGACGCGGCGCCGGCCGGCGCGGTCGTGGATCCAGCTCCCGCCTCTGAGCCGGCCGTCGGCGGCTCCACCGTGGTGGCCTTCTTGGGGCACCCCGTGAGCAGTGCGGCACCAGCCAACAAACAGGCAATCGCAATGATTCGCTTCATGTACTTACTCCGTCCAATAAATCTACGTTGCTCCCAAGCCTACCGACGATTCCGTCACTTGTGTACTTTTACGTGGCGGCCGCCTCAGAACGGGGACCAGGCCGGTTCCTGCAGTTCGCCCTCGCTCGACACCAGCCGTTCCTGCACACGCCCGTCGGCGCTCACCAGCGCGAGCACGCCGCGCCCGCGATCGCGGCTGGCGTAGAGAATTTCCGCGCCGTTCGGCGCGTAGCTCGGCGACACGTCGAACCGGCCCCGGGTCAGCACCTGCACGTCGCCGCGTCCGCGCAGGTCCATGACGGCGACGCGGTAGGCCCCGTCCTCTTGAGTGACGAAGGCGAGCTGCGACTCGTCCGGCGACAGGCGCGGCCGTGCATTGTACGAGCCCTGGAACGTGAGCCGGCGCGGCTTGTCGCCCGGGTGGATGCCGACCCGATAGATTTGCGGGCCGCCGGCGCGGTCGGAGGTGAAATAAAGGCTCTGGCCGTCGTTCGACCACTGGGGCTCCGTGTCGATCCCGGGATCATCGGTGATGCGGGTGAGCGCTTGGCTGTCCAGATCGAGCGTATAGATGTCCAGATTGCCGTCGCGGGTGGACAGCGTGAGCGCGAGCTTCTTGCCGTCCGGCGACCACGCCGGCGCCTGATTCACCCCCGCCCGCGCCGACACCCGGCGCCGCTCGCCGCTCTTCAAGGTTTGAATGTAGACCGTCGGCAGCCGCTCCTCGAACGAGACGTACGCCAGGCTTTGCCCGTCGGGGGACCAGGCCGGCGACATCAAGGGCTCCTTCGAGTCCATCACCACGTGCGGATTCATGCCGTCGGCATCCGCGACGATGAGCTGATAGGTCCTGTCCGGCAGATGTCCAAGCACGGCGATGTAGGCAATGCGCGTGGCAAAGGCGCCGCGCACGCCGAGGATCTTCTGAAATATCATGTCCGCGACCTGATGGCTGGCGAGGCGCAGGCCCGCCTTGTTGGCGCTGATCTGGTAGCCGAGCAGCCGCTGCCGGTTGAGCACGTTGTAGAGCTCGAACACGATGTTGAACCGGTCGGCGCCCAGCACCTGTACCTGCCCGATCACCATGTAATCGTTGTTGAGCCGCCGCCAGTCGTCGAACACGATGTTGGCCCCGACTTGCGGTTGATCGATCATGTCCTTGCGCGCCATGGTCTTGAAGCGCCCGCTGCGCGTCAGATCGTCGTTCACCAGTTGCGCCACATCGAAGGACGCCGCAGCTGCCTCGGGCGAGTTGAACGGCACGATCGCGATCGGAATGGCGTCATCCTGGCCCTGGGTGACCTCCACGACCAGTTCCGCCCGGGATCGCGGACAGAACATCAGGAATCCGATCAATGCCGCCACGGCAACTTGTCTATTCATTGGGCCTGAACCTTAGGGTTATGTTTCTCTCGAACAGCGCCGGATCCGGCGGATCCGGCAAGGGCGATGCACGATACACCGCATTCTCGATGGACTGGCGGACTGCCGCATCGCCGTTGCACTGGGTGACCCGGGCGCCGGTGACCGCACCCCCGGGGACCTGGGTCACCTGCACCATGCAGTCGACCCCCGCGGTGGCGGACGGCGGTTTGATCCAGGCATTCTGGATCCGGTTGCGCAGCAAGGTGATGTAGCGGTCGCGCAGTGGACCCGACTCGACCGCGCTCACGTGCTCCTCGTCGGCCAATTGCCGGCGTAATTCCGCTTCGCGCTCCTGCTTGGCGCGCTCATCCGCGGCGTGTTTGGCGTCGGCCGCCTTCGCATCGGCGGCCTGTTTGGCCTCGGCGGCCTGCCGCGCCTCCGCCGCCTGTTTGGCTTCGGCGATCGCTTGCTTCGCCTCGAGCAGCTTGCGCGCTTCGGCCGCGCGCTGGGCATCCTCGACGGCTTTCGCGGCCTCGGCCGCTTTGACCTGGTTTGCCTCCTCGGCCTGCGCCTCGGCTTGCGCCTTCGCCTCGTTCTGCTTTTCAGTGACAGCCTTCGCGTCCTCGGCGGCGCGAGCCTCGGCGTCGGCAGCCGCCTTGGCTTCGGCCAGCGCCCGCTCGCGCGCCGCCGCCGCCTCGGCGCGCTCGGCCTGCGCGCGCTGGGCGGCATGGAGCACCTGCGAATCCACGACCACGGCATCGATGGGCAATGGCTGCGCCGTGGGCGGATGACGCTCCTCGGAAGCGAACGTCATGAGCAGCAGGCCCGCCGCCAGCAATCCGTGCAGTCCCACCGACGCCGCCACCGGCCACGAGTTTTCACGCAGAAAGCCGGCCATCTTAGTGCGCGCCGCTGACGGGCCTCGCAGGCGGGTCGGTCAGGAATCCGACCTTGGAGGCGCCGGCTTGCTGCAGCATCACCATGGCGCGCACCACGGTCCCGTACGGCACCGTGGTATCGGCCTTGACCAGGATGGGGGTCTGCGGATCCCGGCGCAACAGCGCCGCCGTGCGCGAACTCACGGTGGCCTCGGACACCGGTTTGTCCTGGTTTTGGCCGAAGTTGATGTAGAACCGTCCGCCGCTGTCGATGCTGAGGACCAACGGATCGTGCTTGGCGAGGAATTCGGGGTCGATGGGGCGGGCCGCGGCCGTGGGCAAATCGACCTTGACGCCTTCCTTGAGCAGCGGCGCCGTGATCATGAAAATCACCAGCAACACCAGCATCACGTCGATGTACGGCACGACGTTGATCTCCCCCATGAGCTTGCGTCGGCGCAGCGGCGCGGGCATAGATCCTAGGCTTGCGGCGCACGGACGGGACCGTGGCGCTGCAGTATGGTTGAGAACTCTTCGACGAAGGTATCGAACCTAAGTTCCAACCGGCTCACCTGGTCGGCAAACCGGTTGTAGGCCACCACGGCGGGGATGGCCGCGAACAGGCCTATCGCCGTTGCGATCAACGCCTCGGCGATGCCGGGCGCCACCGCGGCGAGGGTGGCCTGCTGCACGTTGCCGAGGTTATGGAAGGCGCTCATGATTCCCCAGACGGTGCCGAACAGGCCCACATAGGGGCTCGTGGATCCGACGGTGGCCAGCGTGGCCAGATTGCGCTCGAGCCGGTCGAGCTCGCGCATCTGGGCCACCCGCATCGCACGGCGCGCACCCTCGAGCAGTTGATCGGTGGGCGCGCCCTGTTGGCGCAAGCGGCTGAACTCACCGAAACCCGACTCGAAAATGCTCTGCTCGCCGGTACCCTCGCGGCCCTTGGTCTCGATGCTTCGGTACAGCGTCGACAGATCGCCGCCCGACCAGAATGCCGTTTCGAATCGATCGGCCTGACGGCGTGAATGGGAGATCACGCGGCTCTTCTTGAGAATGATGGCCCACGAGGCCACCGAGGCCACCATCAGCAAGACCATGACCGCCTGCACGATGGGGCTCGCATCGAGCACCAATGTCCAGATCGACAAGTCATTGCCCATTACGCCACTCCATGAATAAATCCTTGGGAATGGCACGCGGTTTCAGCGTGCCCGAATCGAGGCAAGCGACCCGCGTGCTCGCGTCGATCAACTGCGTGTCGCCGCGCAGAATGGTCTGCTTGAACTCGATTGTCGCACCGCCCAAGCGCAGGAGTTCGGCGGTGACGAGAATTTCATCATTGAGCACCGCCGGGCGCATAAAATCGACCGCGACGTTGACCACCGCGAATTGCACCCGCCGCTCCAGCCGCAGCCGCTGCTGATCGATGCCGAGGGCGCGCAGCCAGTCCGTCCGGCAGCGCTCCATGAACTTCAAATAATTCGCGTAGTAGACCACACCGCCGGCATCGGTATCCTCGTAATAGATTCTCATCTCGCAACAATACGTTCGAGCCGGATTGTGGGGGCCGTGAGTCAACTACACGCCGTCCCGGAACAACGGCAGGTTGAGGTCGCGCTCCACGGCGGGCGCGGCGAGACCGAAATGCGCGTACGCGGCGCGCGTCGCGACCCGGCCGCGCGCGGTGCGCATCAGAAACCCCTGTTGAATCAGGAACGGCTCGATCACGTCCTCGATGGTGCCGCGCTCCTCGCTCATCGCCGCCGCCAGGCTGTCGACGCCCACCGGCCCGCCCTCGAATTTCTCGATCACCGTCATCAGCAGTTTGCGGTCCAGCATGTCGAAGCCCTGCGGATCGACCTCGAGCATGTCGAGCGCGGCCAGCGCCACTTCGCCGCTGATGAGTCCGCCCGCCTTCACCTCGGCATAATCGCGCACCCGCCGCAGCAGGCGGTTCGCGATGCGCGGTGTGCCGCGCGACCGCTCCGCGATGCGGTCCGCGCCGTCGGGCTGCAGGCGCAGCTTCAGGATCGACGCGCTGCGGATGACGATCGTGGTCAACTCCAGGGTGGAATAGAATTCGAGCCGCTGCACGATGCCGAAGCGATCCCGCAACGGCGATGTGAGTAGTCCGGCGCGCGTCGTGGCGCCCACCAGCGTGAACGGCGGCAGATCGAGCTTGATCGAGCGCGCGCCCGGTCCCTCGCCGATCATCAGATCGAGTTGCGAGTCCTCCATGGCGGGATACAGCACTTCCTCGACCACCGGGCTCAAACGGTGGATTTCGTCCACGAACAGCACGTCGCGCGGTTCGAGGTTGGTGAGCAACGCGGCCAGATCGCCCGGGCGCTCGAGTACCGGGCCGGAGGTCTGCCGCAGATTCACCTTCAGCTCGTTGGCGATGATGTTCGCCAGCGTGGTCTTGCCGAGGCCCGGCGGTCCAAAGATCAACACATGGTCCAGCGCCTCGCCGCGCTGCCGCGCCGCCTGAATGAAGATCTCCATCTGTTGCTTGACGTTCGGCTGTCCCACGTAATCGGCAAGTGTCTTCGGCCGCACGGCCCGGTCGGCGACTTCGTCCTCGCGGCCGCCCGTGCCGGCAATGATTCGATCCTGTTCGATGCCCATGGGTGGATATTAAGGCTTGGCGGCCGCTTTGAGCGCACGCCGGATGATTTCCGTCGTGGAAAGACCCGGCTCGTCGGCGGATTTGAGCAGGCGCGCCACCTCGGGCGGCTTGTAGCCGAGCGCGATCAGCGCGCCGAAGGCCTCGCTCTGCGGCGTCGGCGCCGCCCCCGCCGCCACCGCGGTCGGCAGCCCCCCTGAGGGCGGAGCGGCGAATTTTTGCACGCTGTCGCGCATTTCGATGATCACCCGCTCGGCGGTCTTGCGGCCGATGCCGGGAATCCGCGTGAGCATCGCCACGTCCTCGGCCTCGATGGTGCGCACGAAATCCTCGACGCTGGCGCCCGAGAGAATTCCCAACGCGATCTTCGGCCCCACCCCCGATACCTTGAGCAGCGCGCGAAACAGCCGGCGCTCCCCGTCCGTGCCGAAGCCATATAGAATGTGCGCATCCTCGCGCACCACCAGGTGCGTGAACAGCGAGACCGGCTCGCCCGTGGACGGCAGGCCGTAGAAGGTCGACATGGGGGCCTCCAACTCGTAGCCGACCCCGCCCACGTCCACCATCAGCATCGGCGGCTGTTTGACGGCCAGCCGACCCTTCAGAAACCCGATCACGCGCGGCTGCCGGCGCGCAGCAGCGAGGCGCGCACGCGGCCGCGCAGGGCATGGCAGACCGCCGTCGCCAGGGCGTCCGCGGCGTCCGCGGCCATCGGCCCCTCGAGCCTCAAAATGCTCTTGACCATGAGCTGCACCTGGGGCTTCTCCGCGTTGCCGGAGCCCACGACCGCCTGTTTGATCTCGCGCGTGGCGTACTCGAAAATCTCGGCATGGGCATCCGCTGTGCCGCAGATCGCCGCGCCACGCGCCTGACCCAGCTTCAAGGCGCTGTCGGGATTGCGATTTACGAACACCCGTTCGATGGCGATTTCCTGCGGGCCATATTGCGCGACGACCGTTTGGACACAGCGGAAAATCTCGCATAAACGCGCCGCGAATTCGCCCTGGCCGGTGCGGATGACGCCGCTCGCCACATAGGTCAGGCGCGGCCCGACGGCATCGACGACGCCGAAGCCGGTGCGTTGCGAGCCTGGATCGATACCGAGCACCCGGATGGTCGCGCTCTTGAGGCTGGGGATTGACATCGCCGCGTATGATACCGGCAATAGGACCCACACGCAGTATCATGGAAACCACCGCGACGACCCGCACGGTCACTACCAGGCTCCAAGAGGGCTTCGCGGCCCTGCGCGAACTCGACCTGCCGCCCGCGGCCGAGGCGGTGCGCCGCACGGCGCTCGACGTGGCGGAGATCGTGCGCAGCCTGGAAGCCGACGACGATGTGGTGATGGCCGCGATGCTGCAGCCGTTGCTCGATGCCCGGTTCATCGAGCGCGAGGCCGCCGCCAAGCGCTTCGGCGCCGAGCCGGTGCGCCTCGCTCGCGCCCTGAGCGGGCTCGGTCACTTCGGCTTGCCGCCGGACTGGACTCCCGAGCGCGGTCTCGAACCGGGGCAGGCCGAAAGCTTGCGCAAGATGTTGCTCGCCGTGATCGGTGACGTGCGCTTGGTGGTGGTCAGGCTCGCCGACCAGTTGCAGAAAATGCGTTCGGCCAAGTCCTTGGACGCCCCGACTCAGCGCAAATTCGCCGTCGAGACCCGTGAGGTCTATGCGCCGCTCGCCAACCGGCTTGGCGTGTGGCAGGTCAAATGGGAAATGGAGGATCTGGCGTTTCGCTATCTGCAGCCGGCGCAGTACAAACACATCGCCACGGCTTTGAAGACGCGCCGCTCCGAGCGCGAAGCCTACATCGACGAACTGAAGCGCCTGCTGCAGGCGGAGCTCGCCGCCGCCGGCATCGACGCCACCATCGACGGCCGGCCGAAGCATATCTACAGCATCTGGCGCAAGATGCAGTCCAAGCACCTCGCCTTCGAACAGCTCATGGACATCCGCGCCGCGCGGATCCGGGTGCACAGCGTCGCCGAATGCTACGGCGCCCTGGGCGTGGTGCATTCCCAGTGGCAGTTCATCGCCGGTGAGTTCGACGACTACATCGCAACCCCGAAGGACAATCTGTACCGCTCGATCCATACCGCCGTCATTGGCCCGGGCGGCCAGCCGGTCGAGATCCAAATTCGCACCCACGAGATGCACGCCAATTCCGAGCGCGGCGTCGCCGCGCATTGGCGCTACAAGGAAGGCGGACGCGGCGATCAGGCCTACGAGCGCAAGATCAACCAGCTGCGCTCGCTGCTCACGCCCGCCGAGGGGGCCGAGACGGGCCGCGACTTCCTCGACCGCATGCGCGTCGATTTATTCCAGGACCGCATCTACGTGGTGTCGCCGAAGGGAGAGATCGTCGATGTTCCCGTGGGCGGCACGCCGCTCGATTTCGCCTATCAGGTGCATACGGATCTCGGACACCGAACCCGCGGCGCCAAGGTCAACGGCCGCATGGTGCCGCTCGACCATCGGCTCAAGAACAGCGATACGGTCGAAATCATCCCGGCCAAGTCGGCGCAGCCGTCGCGCGATTGGCTCTCCCCGCAATCGGGATTTCTCGCGAGCCCCCGGCACCGCAACAAGGTGCGTGCCTGGTTCCGCAAGCAGAACGAAGCGCAGAACAAGATCGAAGGCCGGGCGATGCTCGAGCGCGAAATGCAGCGCCTGGGCGTCAACAGTCCACCCATGCCGGAGTTGCTGGGCGAACTCAAACTGCCGAGCACCGAAGCCTTGCATGAGGCCCTGGGGCTGGGCGAGATCAGCGGCAGCCAGGTGGCGGGCGCCTTGCAGCGGCTGCTGCACGCTCGCGAGACGCGCATCGATCCGGCGCGTCCGCGGGCCGCCGCGGAGCGTCAGCCGGAGAGCGAGGTCCAGGGCATCGGCGATCTGCTCTCCACCTATGCGCGCTGCTGCCGGCCGGTGCCGCCCGAGCCAATCGCCGGCTACATCACCGTGGGACGCGGCGTCAGCATCCATGCCCGTGCCTGCGCCAACCTCGCGCGCCTCAGCATCAAGGCGCCCGCACGCGTGCTCAGCGTCGACTGGGGCGCGATGGGCGCGGGCGAGTTCCCCGTGGACATCGAGGTTCAAGGCTTCGACCGGCGCGGCCTGGTGCGCGACGTGAGCGCCGCGCTGGCGGACGAGAAGATCAGCATCCAGGGCATGCATACCGTGACCGACAAGCGCGACCACGTCGCGCACATGCAGATCAGCATTGCGATCACCGGTCTGCCGCAGCTTTGGCGGGTGCTCGCCCGCATCGCCCAGGTGCCGAACGTCATTGCCGCGCGCCGCAAAAAATAGCCGCGCCGCGGGCCGCGCGCGCAATCCGCCCTAGCGGTTGATGCTGTCGATGGCCTTCTTGTCCACGGCCAACGCCGCCTCGTGAATGGCCTCCGACAACGTCGGGTGCGCGTGGATGGTGCGCTGGATGTCCTCGGTGCTCGCGGAGTACTCCATGGCGAGAACGGCCTCGGCGATGAGTTCGCCGGCCATGGGACCGATCACATGGACGCCCAGGACCTCGTCGTCGTCCTGCGCCGACACGATCTTCGCCACGCCCTGCGCCGCCTCCATCGCCCGCGCCCGGCCGCTGGCGGCAAACGGAAACGCACCCACCTTGTAAGCGCGGCCGCTGGCCTTGAGCTGTTCCTCGGTTTGGCCCACCCACGCGATTTCCGGCGCCGTGTAGATGACGGACGGGATCACCTTATAATTCACTTCGCCGAAATGGCCGGCGATCAGGTCGGCCACCATCACGCCCTCTTCCTTGCCCTTGTGCGCGAGCATGGGTCCGCGCACGGCGTCGCCCACCGCCCAGACATTGGGCGCGTTCGTACGGCAGTGCTCGTCCACTTGAATGAACCCGCGCGCGTCCAGCTCCACGCCCGTGCCGTCGGCGAGCAGCCCTTCGGTGAACGGCCGGCGCCCCACGGCGACCACCAACTTGTCCACCTGCAGCGTGTGCTCGCCCTGGGCATCCGCATAGACGACGTCGACCGCCGCGCCGCTCACCGCGCCGCGCAGGACCTTGGCGCCCAGCTTGATGTCGAGTCCCTGTTTCTTGAAATGCCGCGCGGCCTCTTTGGCGATGGTCTGGTCGACCATCGGCAAAAACTGCTCCACGGCCTCGAGTACCGTCACCACGCTGCCCAGGCGCCGCCATACGCTGCCCAATTCGAGCCCGATCACGCCGGCGCCGATCACGCCGAGACGCGCGGGCACGGCATCGAACTCCAGGGCATTCCAGGAATCGACGATGTAGCGGCCGTCATGCGGCACGGTCTTGAGCCGCATCGGCGCGGATCCCGACGCCAGCACCACGTGCTTCGCATGCAGGGTTCTTTGCGCGCCGTCCGCGCCCGTGACCAGCACCTTGCTGCCCGGCAGCAACCGGCCGTGGCCCTGGATGCCGACCACCCCGCCGGCCTTGAACAACGCCGTAATGCCGTTGGTCATGGTCTTGACGATGGACGCACGGCGCTTCTGCATCGCGGCCAGATCGAGTTTGACATCGCCCAACACGATGCCGTGGGCGCCGAATTCGTCCTTGGCGCGCTGAAACAGCTCGGAGGATTCGAGCAGCGCCTTCGACGGTATGCAGCCGGCGTTCAGGCACGTGCCGCCGAAGGCATAGGTCCCGTCGACGTTCTTCCATTCGTCGATGCAGGCCACGCTCAACTTGTTCTGGCCCGCGCGAATGGCGGCCGGATATCCGGCCGGCCCCGCGCCGATCACCACGACGTCGAACACGTCGCTCATACGTTGAGCACCATGCGCGCCGGATCCTCCAGGCATTGTTTGACCGTCACCAGGAACTGCACCGCTTCGCGGCCGTCGATGAGGCGATGATCGTACGTCAAGGCCACGTACATCATGGGACGCACGGCCACCTGGCCGTCGATGACCACCGCGCGATCCTGAATCTTGTGCATGCCGAGGATGGCGCTCTGCGGCGCATTGACGATGGGCGTAGACAGCAGCGATCCGAATATGCCGCCGTTGGTGATGGTGAACGTGCCGCCGGTCAGCTCCTCCATCGTGATGGTTCCCGCGCGCGCGCGCGCGGCAAAATGGGCGATCGATTTCTCGACGTCGGCGAAACTCATCTGATCCGCGTCGCGCAGCACCGGAACGATCAATCCGCGCTCGGTCGACACCGCGACACCGATGTCGAAGTATTCGTGGTAGACGATGTCGTGGTCATCGACCGAGGCGTTCACCGAGGGAAATTTCCGCAGCGCCTCGACGCAGGCCTTCGTGAAGAAGGACATGAAGCCGAGCTTCACGCCGTGTTGCTTTTCGAATTGATCCTTGTAGCGGCTGCGCAATTCGTTCACGGCCTTCAAATCCACTTCGTTGAACGAGGTCAGCAGCGCCTGGGTGGCTTGCGCCTGAACCATGCGGTCGGCAATGCGCGCGCGCAGCCGCGTCATCGGCACGCGCTGCAGGGAGCGTGAGCCGCGGGCCGCGGGCGGCTCCGGCAGCGGCGGCGGCGGCGACTTGGCCCTGGCCGCGGCGGGCGCGGCGTCCTGGGCGGCCAGGTAATTCACGACGTCCGATTTCGACACCCGGCCGTCGCGCCCGGTGCCGGCGACCGCCGCCGGGTCGACCTTGTGCTCTTCGACCACGCGCTTCGCGGCGGGGCTCAGCTTGGCTGCCGCATTCGCGTTCGCGTTCGCGGCTGCGTTCGCTGTCGCGGCGGCGGCGTTGCCGTTTCGCCCGGCCGCGGCGGGCGTGCCGACGAGCGGCGCACCCTCCTCGATCAACGCCAATATCTGGCCGCTGGTGACCGTCGTGCCATCGCCCAGATTGATGGCGCTGAGTATCCCGGCGGCCGGCGCCGGGACCTCCAACACGACCTTGTCGGTCTCGAGGTCCACCAAGTTTTCATCCCGGGCCACGGCGTCGCCGGGCTTCTTGTGCCAAGACACGAGCGTGGCGTCAGCCACCGATTCCGGCAGCTGCGGCACGCGCACTTCGATTGTCATTAAGATCCTGTCCTAGTTTGCACCGGTAGGCGCATCGTTTGGCGGGAAGACTCTTCCGGCGGCACACCCAGCAGGGCCGTGGTGACCAGATTTTTCTGTTGTTGTTCGTGCAATGCGGTGATGCCCGTGGCGGGCGCGGCGGCGCCGGCGCGGCCCGCATAGAGCAGCTCATCCTTGACGGAGAGCGGCGCCTGCAGCCGGTGGCGGATCTGGTACCAACTCCCCTGATTCTGCGGCTCTTCCTGGCACCATACGATTTCGCGCGCATTCGAGTACTTGCGGATGACCGCCTCGTACTCGTCGGATGGAAATGGATACAGCTGTTCGAGGCGCACCACCACGACCGTGGCGATCTTCGTTTCGCGGCGCGCCTTCAACAAATCGAAATACACCTTGCCGCTGCACAACACGATTCGCGTCACCGCCGAGGGCTTGACGTCGTCCACTTCGTCGATGACGTTGCGGAAACTGCCCGATGCCAGCTCCTCGAGCCGCGATACCGACAACGGATGACGCAGCAGACTCTTCGGCGTCATGATGATGAGCGGCTTGCGCAGCGCGCGCACCATCTGCCGCCGCAGCATGTGAAACATCTGCGCCGGGGTCGAGGGCACGCACACCTGCATGTTGTATTCGGCGCATAGCTGCAAAAAGCGCTCGAGACGGGCCGACGAATGCTCGGGACCCTGGCCCTCGTAGCCGTGCGGCAGGAACAGCGTCAATCCCGACAGGCGGCCCCACTTCGCCTCGCCGGAGCTGATGAACTGGTCGATGATGACCTGGGCGCCGTTGCAGAAATCGCCGAATTGACCTTCCCAAATGGTCAGGCAATGCGGCTCGGTCGAGGAGAATCCATATTCGAAGCCCATCACCGCCTCTTCGGACAACACCGAATCGGTCACCGTGAAGGTAGGCTGGCTGGTGGCCAGATGCTGCAGGGGCACGAACTGACGTCCCGTCGCCTGATCGTGCAGTACCGCGTGCCGATGAAAGAACGTACCCCGGCCGCTGTCCTGGCCGGTCAGCCGCACCGGGTAGCCCTCTTGAATCAGGCTGGCATAGGCGAGGTTCTCCGCGCAGCCCCAATCGAGCGCGAGGTCGCCCGCCACCATGCGCTCGCGCGCCTGCATGATGGAGAGCACGCGCGGATGCAGCTGCCAGTCCGTCGGATAGGTGGTGATGGCCTTTCCCAGCGCCTTCAGGCGCCCCATGTCGACCGCGGTCTTGACGGGCTCGGACCAGTCCGCGCCCAGATACGCGCTCCAGTCGACGGTGTACTTATTGCCGATGAGGCCGAGGGCGGCGCGTGCCTGCGGCTTGCCCTCATCCAAGCCGTTGCGGTATTGATCCATCATCGCCGCCGCTTCAGCAGCCGTGAGCGTGCCCTCCGCCACGAGCTTATCCGCATACACCTGCCGCGCCGTGGGCTTCTTGCGAATCACTTGATACATCAAGGGCTGCGTTGCCGCCGGTTCGTCGGCTTCGTTATGGCCGTGCCGGCGGTAGCAAACCAGATCGATCACGATGTCCTTGTGGAACTTCATCCGATATTCGAGCGCGAACCGGGTGACGAAGCACACCGCCTCCGGATCGTCCGCGTTGACGTGGAAGATCGGCGCTTCCACCATCTTTGCCACATCGGAACAATACAGCGTCGAACGGGCATCGTGCGGGTCGCTGGTGGTGAAGCCCACCTGGTTGTTGACGATGACGTGCACGGAGCCGCCCGTGTAGAAGCCGCGCGCCTGCGACAGCTGCAGCGTCTCCATGATGACGCCCTGACCCGCGAAGGCCGCGTCGCCGTGAACTTGAACCGGCAACACCGTGTCGCCCAGCCTGTCGCCGCGGCGCTCCTGCCGCGCGCGCGCCGACCCCTCGACCACCGGGTTGACGATCTCGAGGTGCGACGGGTTGAACGCCAGGGCAACGTGCACGTTGCCGGACATGGTCTTGAGGTCCGAGGAGAATCCCTTGTGATACTTGACGTCGCCCGAGCCGCGCAACTTGGCGAGGTCGTAGTGGCCCTCGAATTCGTTGAACAAGTCCTTGGGCGATTTTCCGAGCAGATTCACCAGCACGTTCAGCCGGCCGCGATGCGCCATGCCGATGATGGTCTCCTCGACGCCGGCCTTGCCGCCCTGCTGCACCAAATCGTCGAGCAGCGGGATCAGGCTGTCGCCGCCCTCGAGCGAAAAGCGCTTTTGACCCACGTACTTCGTGTGCAGGTAGCGCTCGAGTCCCTCGGCCGCGGTCAGCTGCCAGAGAATGTTTTTCTTCTCATCGATGGTGAAGCGCCGCTGCATGCGCGCCGACTGAAAATTATCCTGCAGCCAGAGGCGCTCGTCGCTGTCCGATACGTGCGCAAACTCCGCGCCGATGGTTTCGCAATAGATGAACTTCAGCGTGCGCAGGATTTCCTTGAGCTTGCTGCGCGCCGGAATGGCGTCATTGCGGCTGTTGGTGAAGAACTCCGTCTCCAAGTCGGCGTCGGACAAGCCGAAGTGATCCAGATCGAGCACGTACGGCCGGATCCGTTCCTCCAGGCCCAACGGATCGAGATTGGCGACCAGGTGACCGCGATTCGCGTAGACCTGAATCAGGCGCGACACCGCGCCTTGTTTGGCGCTCGCGACCTCGGCTGCGCCGGCCGCGGCTTCGGGCGCGACGGCGCCCGGCCGATTCGCGCAAAGCATCGTCAGGCGCTCGCGGATTTGCGCGTGCGAGACCTCGCCCGTGGCGCCGCCCCGCAGGCCGCGGAAGTACTCGGCCCACGCCGGCGCCACGGCGGCCGGATCCTTCAAAAACGTCTCGTACAGATCCTCGATGAAACCGGCATTTCCGCCGGACAGAGCCGTGGCGGCCAACTGGTCTGCAAGTGATTGGCTCATGAGTGCGACGTGGCTGCAAAAACCTCAAGTAACTCAAGGTGATGAGAAGTGAAGCCTAGAATGCGCTATAGGCGCTAGTTTAGCCCAATGCGACGTAATATGGAATGTGACGCAGGCCGCCAATCTCACAAATCGAAGAGAGAAAAAAGCCTCGGCAACATCCAAAATTCATAGCTCAACAGCACCAGGTAGCCGAGCAGCAGAGCGTACATCGCCACATCGACGCGCACCCACCGCATGAAGCGATAGCGCGCCAGCATCACCATCAGCATCACGCCGACGCCGGTCATTGCCATTTTGACCGCGGCGAACGCGGCGGCGCTTTTGTAGACCACCGCCGCCATGAGGGGATTGACCTCGACGGCGCCGCCGGCCATCAGCGTGACGGTCATGAACGCGTCCGCGACGCTCAACAACAAGATCCCGATCGACACCGCCAGGAGATGCGCCGAGTGCCAATCGAGCGAGTGGAAGCGCGAGTCGTCCTGGCGGCGGGGCGGCCGGCGCCGCCGCGGATTGAAGCTGCCGTAAACGATCGACCACAAAAACCGCTCGCGGCGGTCCGGCCGGTCGCGACGCTCGCAGCCGCCGTGGGAAACCTCGCGGCAGGCATCCTGCGATTGCGCGGCGCCCCAGTCCGTTGGCGCTTGTCGGCGGTTGCTGGGCTTCATCGCCCTACTATCCCGATACCCACCGGGCGATCGCAAGCTCGATGCGTCATAATGCGGATATGCAACGCGGTATATTTTTGCAAGACGCCGCCCCGCCGTCATAATCTCCCGCATGTCGGTATCCACTCCACAGATCTGCGGCACCGCCGGCGGCGTTGACCCCGATCCCGAGGCCGCGGGCTTTTCGCCCTCGAGGCTGCAGCGGTTGAGCGCGATACTACGTGCCGACGCGGACAATGCCGCCATTCCCGGCGCGGTGACGCTCATCATGCGTGACGGGAAATTGGCGTACTTCGACGCCGTCGGCTATGCCGAGCGCAAGACGCTGCGCCCCATGCAGCGGAACAGCGTGTTTCGAATCGCGTCCATGACCAAGCCCCTCACGGTGGCGGCCGCGTTGATGCTGATGGAGCAGGGAAAGCTGCTGCTCACCGATCCGGTATCGCGCTACCTGCCGCAGCTGCGCGAAGTGACGGTGGGCGTCGAGGAGGTGGACCCCTCGACCGGCCAGCGCCGCTTGACGCAGGAACCATGCCGCCGCCCCATGACCGTCCACGATCTGATGCGCCACACGGCCGGTTTCACTTACGGGCAGTTCGGCGATTCACTCGTGCAGCGCTCCTACCGGGCCGCGCAGCTGATGGACAGTCAGCAAACCAATGCCGAGATGCTGGCCAAATTGGCCGAGCTGCCCCTGGCGTACCAGCCCGGAACGACGTTCGAGTACGGCATGTCCACCGACGTGCTGGGGCACGTCGTGGAGGTCGTCTCCGGGATGGGTTTGGACCGCTTCTTCGCCGAGTACATCACCGAACCGCTGGGCATGCTCGATACCGCCTTCGCGATCCCCCCGGGCGATCGGCACCGGCTCGCCGAACCGCAGCGCGAGGCGGTGCACGGCAGCATCCCGGCGCTGATGCCCAATGACCCGGCCCTGCCGGCCAAATGGTGCTCCGGCGGCGGCGGATTGCTCTCGACGGCCGGCGACTATGCGCGTTTCAGCCAGATGCTCCTCAACGGCGGCGAGTTGGGCGGCGTGCGCCTGCTCGCGCGCAAGTCGGTGCAGCTCATGACTCAAAACCATCTGCCCGCAACCCTGAACTACGGCCGCCACACCGCGGAGCTCGGCGTGGCCGCGCCGATCCTTGAGCTCGGCCAGGGCTACGGGCTCGGGTTGGGGGTGCGCATGCAGGCGGGCTTATCGCCGGTGCCGGGATCCAGCGGCGATTTCTACTGGGGTGGCGCGCTCGGGCCGTATTTCTGGGCGGACCCGGCCGAGAAGCTCACCGTGGTCTTCATGCTGCAGGAACTCAACGTGCAAGTCAGGACCCGTTATCGGGCGCTGCTGCGCGCGCTGGTCTACCAGGCCCTGCGATAGGCCCGGGACCCTAGGGTGGTTTGGACTGCGCGCCGCGCGCGGACCCGGCCACCCAGGCCGTGGCTTGCATCGCGAGCTGCCCCGAGGGCCCGATCGCCCGTAACTCGACGCGCTCATCGCGGGGCTTACCCCGGAATTGGATGGGCTGGTTCACGAACAGCGGACTGCGCGCGCGAAATTCGAATCGATCGATTTTACCCACCCGGTTCAGCAACAATAACTGCGCGAGAATGATGGCGACCAAGGGTGCATGCACGACTCGCTCCGGGTAGCCTTCCGCCCGCTGGGTGTACAGCGGGTCGAAGTGGATGAGGTGCGAGTTGAAGGTCAATGCGGAGAAGCGCATGAGCATCACCGGATCCGGGGTCAGGGCCATGGCCCATGAGTCCGGCGCGGCGGCCGGTCCGGCGAATTCGTCGTTCGGAGCCGGCTGCGCCGGAGCCGGGCCCTGCAGATAGACGATGTCGCGCTCCTCGCGCACGCACAGCTTGTCGTCCTGGAAATACTGATACTCGACCGTGAGAATTTGGAACGGACCGCTTTTGCCGCGCGTGTCGCGCCGTCCCAGCACCCGCTCGGTCATCTGCGCGGGCCGCCCGATGCGCAGCGGCCGGATGAATTCGGTGCGCGCCGCCGCGAACAAGCGCCGGCGCCGCAAAGTGGAGTCGACCCACTCCTGATTGACCATGTGGCCGTCGGGGCCGAGCGCGGAACGCGGCGCCGTCGGCAGGAAATACAGCCAATGCCACAGCGGCGGCAGTTCGGCGGGCGCGATCGCCTCGCCCGCCGACAATTCCAAGGTCGCCTCGAGCGCCTGCACCGGCCACGGGTCCAGATTCGATTCGATCATCACGGGTTCGATCATTGGCAGGACGTATCCGCGCTGTCGCTCATATCGCGCTGACGAGTTTTGCGACGAAATCACTCACCGGCATGGCGGCGAGCGCAGCGGGGGCGGCGAACATTCGCTTGATGGATTCGGTCTGCTTGGCGCCGAAATGCGCGGCAACGCTGGTCTCGAACTTCTTGACCAGCAGCGGCACGCCCTCGCTGCGCCGCTTGCGGTGTCCGATCGGATAATCCACCTGCACCCGCGGGCTCGAGCTTCCGTCCCTGAAGAACACCTGCACCGCGTTGCCGATATAGCGTTTGTCGGGCGCGTAATACTCCTGCGTGAAAGTCGAGTTCTCCGTGACCTGCATCCTCGCGCGCAGCGCATCGACCCGCGGATCGTCGGCGACCCGGTCCTCGTAATCCGAGGCCGCGAGCCTGCCGAACAACAGCGGAATGGCAACCATGTACTGAATGCAGTGGTCGCGGTCGGCGGGATTGGCGAGCGGCCCCGTCTTGTCGATGATGCGTACGCCGGGTTCCTGGGTCTCGATCACCACGCGGTCGATCTGGTCGAGTTTCGTGCTGATCTGCGGATGCAGCGACATCGCCGCTTCCACCGCCGTCTGGGCGTGGAATTCGGCGGGATAGGAGATCTTGAACAGCACGTTCTCCATCACGTAGCTGCCGAACGGTTGCGGCAGCGAGAGCGCCCTGCCCTTGAACAGCACATCCTGAAAGCCCCAGGTCTTGGCCGACAACGCCGAGGGATAGCCCATTTCGCCTTTCAACGCGAACAGCGCATGACGCACCGCACGGCTGGTGGCATCGCCGGCCGCCCAACTCTTGCGCGAACCCGTGTTGGGCGCGTGCCGGTAGGTCCTGAGCGCGCCGCCGTCGATCCACGCGTTCGACACCGCGTCGATGATCTGATCGCGAGTGCCGCCCAGCATGGCGGTGACCACCGCGGTCGATGACACTCGCACCAGCAACACGTGATCCAGGCCGACGCGATTGAAGCTGTTCTCCAGGGCGAGCACCCCCTGAATTTCGTGCGCTTTGATCATGCCGGTGAGCACGTCCTGCACCTTGACGGTCTTGCCGCCTCGCGACAGATAGTCCGCGACCGCGAGGATGCCGCCCAAGTTATCGGAGGGGTGGCCCCACTCCGCAGCCAGCCACGTGTCGTTGAAGTCCAGCCATCGAATCATGGCGCCCAAGTTGAACGCCGCATGGATGGGATCGAGCTCATAGGATGTACCGGGGACCCGCGCGCCGCCGGTGAGCGTGGCGCCGGGCACCACGGGCCCCAAGAGCTTGGTGCAGGCCGGGTACTTCAGTGCCTGAAAGCCGCACGCCAGCGTGTCCATCAGGCAATAGCCGGCCGTCTCGTAGGCGAGCGGGCTCAAAATTTCGTAGCTCAGCGCATAATCCGCGATCGCGGTAAGCAGGTGATCGGGAGCCGGTCGTTCGGCCGATTTGATATCGTGTGACATGGGGTCGTCGGATTCCTTGAACGGATTACGCGCGGTCGGCGAGCGCAATGAACTTGAGATTCTCGGGACCGACATAGTTGGCGCTCGGGCGGATGATCTTGCCGTCGATGCGCTGCTCGATGATGTGGGCCGCCCAGCCGGCGGTGCGTGCGACGACGAACAGCGGCGTGAACATCGCGGTCGGCACGCCGAGGAGGTGATACGACACCGCCGAAAACCAGTCGAGATTCGGAAACATGCTCTTGATCTCCTTCATCACCGACTCGATGCGCGCGGCGATGTCGAATCCGCGCATGTCGCCGGCCTCGCGCGCCAGCGCCCGCGCGACCTCCTTGATGACCTGATTGCGCGGGTCGGCAATCGTATACACGGGATGGCCGAAGCCGATGATGACTTCCTTCGCCGCGACGCGCCGCCGGATGTCCGCCTCCGCCTCGGCGGGAGTCGCATAGCGGCTCTGAATGTCGAACGCCGCTTCGTTGGCGCCGCCGTGTTTCGGCCCGCGCAACGCCCCGATAGCGCCCGCGATGCAGGAATACACGTCAGAGCCTGTGCCCGCGATGACTCTGGCCGTGAACGTCGATGCGTTGAACTCGTGTTCGGCGTACAGATTGAGCGACGTGTGCATGGCGCGCACCCAAGGCGCCGGCGGCGCGCGGCCGTGCAGCAGATGCAGGAAATGCGCGCCGATCGAGTCATCGTCGGTTCGCATGTCGATGCGGCGGCGCTCGGTCGCGTAGTGGTGCCAGTAGCACAGCATGGATCCCAGCGAGGCGAGCAGCCGATCGGCGATATCGCGGGCCTTGGGCGCCGAATGCGCCCCGGGCTCCGGCAGCAGACACCCGAGCGCCGAGACGCCGGTGCGCAGCACATCCATCGGGTGGCTGCCGGCGGGGAGCTGCTCCAGCACCGTGAGCACGGCGGGGGGCGGCACCCGCAGCGATTTCAACTTCGCCTTGTAAGCGGCCAGTTCAGTCGGGTTGGGCAAGGTCTCGTGCACCAGCAAATGGGCAATCTCTTCGAATTCGCACTCGCCGGCAATGTCGAGGATATCGTAGCCGCGGTAGTGCAAATCGTTCCCGGTCTTGCCAACGGTGCACAAGGCGGTGTTGCCCGCGGTAACGCCCGACAAGGCGACCGATTTCTTGGGCTTGAACGCGGTTGCCTGAGATTCCGTCATGTCTCGTCGCTCCGCGAGTTGTGTGTCCCATGCGCCGTGGCATCGCTCATTTTTCGTCGCTCCGCGAGCTGTCGATCCAATGCGCCGTGGCATCGCTCATTTTTCGTCGCTCCGCGAGCTGTCGATCCAATGCGCCGTGGCATCGCTCATTTTTCCTTCCCCTCGGCAAACAGCTGGTCCAATTTGACTTCGTAGGCGTGGTAGTCGAGATATTTGTACAGTTCGGCGCGCGTCTGCATGCGGTCCACGACGTGCTTTTGCGTGCCGTCGCGACGAATGGCCTGGTAGGTGGCGAGCGCCGCGGCGTTCATGGCCCGATAGGCCGAACAACAGTGCAGCACGATGTCCACGCCCACCGTGGCAAGCTCTTCGCGCGTGTACAGGGGCGTCGCACCGAATTCGGTGATGTTGGCGAGAACGGGAACCGCCACGGCATCCTTGAAGCGGCGGTACATGCCGAGCTCCGTCATCGCCTCCGGGAAGATCATGTCGGCGCCCGCCGCGACGCAGGCGACGGCTCGCTCGATCGCCCGGTCGATCCCCTCCACCGCCAAGGCGTCGGTGCGCGCCATGATGACGAAAGCCGGGTCGGTGCGCGCATCCACCGCCGCCTTGACCCGATCCACCATTTCCGGCAACGGGACCACCTCCTTGCCGGGCCGGTGTCCGCAGCGCTTGGCTTGCACCTGGTCCTCGATGTGCAGGCCGCCGGCGCCGAACTTGATGAACGATTTCACGGTGCGCGCAATGTTGAACGCACCGCCCCAGCCGGTATCGGCATCGACCAGCACCGGCAGCGTACAGGCATCCGTGATGCGCCGCACATCGATCAACACGTCGTCCAGGGTGCTGATCCCGAGGTCCGGAACGCCCAAGGAATTGGCCGCCACGCCGCCACCCGACACGTACAACGCCCGGAACCCGCAGGCCGCCGCCATGCGGGCGGTGTAGGCATTGATGGCGCCGACGACCTGCAAGGGTCGTTCTTCCGCCACCGCAGCACGCAAGCGCGCTCCGGCTGATGCAGGTACGGCTGTGCTCATTCGTCCCCCATGACAAAACTCGACCGCGTCACCATGATCTCCCTTGGGCCAAAACTATAGAGGCAAGGGCACGGCGCGCGGATGACCAAAGCAATCAAACCATTTGCAACAAATTGCCACATCGGCGCTGCGCCCCGGGCGCAGCGCGCGGCTCACGGTTGCAGCCCGCGCCGAAACTCGCCCGGGCTGGCGCCGGTCCATTTTCTGAAGGCGCGGTGGAACGCGCTGCGTTCCGAGAAGCCGAGTTCGAGCGCGATATCCATGACGTTGCGGTCGGAGTGGCTCAAGTAGCTGATGGCCAAATCGCGCCGCAGTTGATCCTTGATGCCTTGATAGGACGCACCCTCTTCATGCAGGCGGCGGCGCAGCGTGGCGGTGGTCATGTTAAGTTCCGCCGCCAATTGATCGAAATCCGGCACCTCGCCCGGCAGCAGCTGCCGCAGCCGGCGGCGGATTCGCGCACTCAGGCTGCTGCCGTTCTTGTATTTGACCAGGATGCTTTCCGGCGCGGTGCGCAGAAAATCCTTGACCGACCGTTCGTTCTGCACGATGGGCAAACTCAAGTAATCGGCCGCAAACACGATGGCCGTGGCGGGCCTGCCGTAGCTCAAATCGGTGCAGTACATGAGCCGATATTCGCCGCTGTGGGCGGGTTCCGGGTAGCTGAATTGGGCGCGCAGGATGGGGATGCGGCGCCCCACCAGCCAGCAGGCGACCCCGTGCAGCAGCATGAGCAGCACTTCGTGCCCGAACACGCGGGGCGGCGCCCCGTCGACCCGCTCGCGCAGGCTGATGATCGCCTCCTCGCCCGCGCGCGACAGCGCACCCGCGATGTCATCGAGGATGAGGCCATAGAAGCGCAGGCTGCGCTCCAGGGCTGCCCCGAGATTCTTGCAACCGAGCACCGCGTGGACCAGCATGGCGAAACTGCCCGACTTCATACGCCGGGAGTCCTGGCCGAAGAATTCATCATCGAGGGTAAGGGCCACCAGGCGCCACAGCTGTCCATAGTGCTTGGCCGACACTCGCGCCTGCGGGACCTGCAGCAAACCGGGCGACAGCCCCACCTGCGTGAGCAGTCGGTCCGTGTCCAAGTGGCGGGCGCGAACGCTCTCGAGCGCCGCTGCCACGAAGCAGATGGCGACCGTGCCGGGTTCGGCGCGTCCGACCGGGAGGACGTTCTCCGCGCCTACGACGGCCGGCGACTGTTGCATTTTCGCTCACGCATTTTGAATGGTTTGGGCACCAATCGGGGACCACCCACGCTCTATAGTTTACGCGATACGGGCGGGGCGGGCTTGACAACTATGGCGGCGGACTTCTACAGCGAAGAACAGCGCATGATCCGCGATTCGGCGCGGGATTTCGCCCGCGCGGAGCTGGCGCCGCGAGCCGCCGCTTTCGACCAGGCGGGTTGGATTGCCGACGACGCGGTCGCCAAGCTCGGCGAACTCGGGCTCCTCGGGATGATGGTGCCGGAGGAATGGG
>JBEKYO010000055.1:0-26678 GCA_049510875.1 Steroidobacteraceae bacterium | reverse complement strand
CGAGAATGAATTGGTCAAGATTTCCTTGGTACGGGAAGGGGGAAGGGATGGATCAGAGGTCAGTAATCCGGACAGGCAGCGGGCGTGCAGTTCCCTGCGCGGCGAGCGTGCTGGCAGCCGCGCTCGCGCTGCTCGGGTCGGCGCCGCTGGCAGTGCGCGCATCCGATGCGGGCAGCGCCCAGGCGGGGGGCGTCGACGCGGCGGCACTGGCGCCGCAGACGCGACGCCTGCTCAACGATGCCGGCCAGTTCTACATGATTTGGTGGCTGCCGCCGGTGGAGCTGCGGGCGACCATGCAGGACAAACTGAACCTCTCACCGGCCGACCGTGAGCGAATGATCGGGGCGCTCGAACCTTACCTGGTGTTCGCGATGTCTCGCGGACAGGAGGACGAACACGGTCTCGTTGACGTGCACGACCGGGCGGATCTGTTGCGTCACTCCCATCTGACGGTGAACGGTCAGGCGCTGACTGCCGCTCCCGCCGATCAGGACGACCCGGGCGCCCGCGCCGCCCTGGAAGCGATCAAGCCCGCGCTGGCCGCCATGTTGGGCAGCAACGGTCCCGGCGTCGAGTTCGCACTGTTCCGGCCGGCATCCGGCAAGGAAACCCCCGACCCCACCTTGCCGGGCAGCATCGAATACGCCCTGTATCGCAAGCACTTTCGGTGGCAGCTGCCGCTGTGGACCGCGGCGGCACCGCTGCCGGTGCGCGCGCCGCCGGCGGCCGTGCCTGCGGCTCCGGCCGTGGTCGCATCCCCGGTCCCACCCGCGCCGGCCGCATCCTCCGCCGTTGCCCCAATACCGGTGCACGCGCCGGCTGCGGTCCCCGTGCCGGTGCAGCGAAGGAAAATCGATCCCACGACCGGTGAGGAATTTCCCGAACGGTATGACTACAACCCGTACACGGGTCAAAAACTGGTGAGCCAATGAATGTGGGCGGCACATAGTCGGTCACGTCAAGGTTCGAATGCCGGCGGCGGCCGAATCGATCAGGCCGGTCCGAGTGAGATCAGGTGGGCACTCGAGAGCACTGTTCATGAAGACGGTCATTTGTCTAATCGTGGTGTTGTCGCTGGCCGCCTGCTCCACTTGCAAGAGTTCGGATTCTCCCGACATTTGCAGAACGAAGCAGCGCGAGCATTCGCAACCGCGTCCTTGAGGCTCGAGTGCGCTACTCAGAACACGCAACACCGGCCGGCGCGCCGGTGGGCGCGGCGATTCGCACCGACTCGGACTCGAGCTTGCGAAAACTCAAATATTGGAGCGCCGGTGGCCGCGTGGGGGAGAGCGTGAAGAATGCGCCGACGGTGCCATTGGCGCAGCTGAGGTTGAACTGACCGCGCAGCCAGTTCTCGGCGATCACCGGACTGGCAGAGGCGCAGGCACCCACATCATCCTTGAGCTGCGCGATGTCGGCCTGGCGTTGACGGGCCGGGACGTCGATCAGAAGGTTCACGGCCGCGATGTGTTTCGCCTCGCCGTCGTCCCAGCGGGTCCATAGGCTCAAGATCCGGTCGCGCATGCCGGTCAGGAACGGCGATGCCGGCAGCGTGCGCGGCTGCAAGCCGCCGGTCCGAAGGAGTGCATCCCAAGCATGATTGATGGGGTCGGCGGGCCCCGAGTAGGTGAGCGTCGCCATGGCGAATATGCCCACTCCGTAATCCGGCAGCCACGCCATGTAGGAACCGAAGCCCGGTAATCCGCCACCGTGACCGACGATGTGTTCGAAGCGGCAATCCGTCGTGACGCGCAGCCCCAAGCCGTAACCGGCCGCGCTCGCCTGCAGCTTGCCGTCGACGCGGCGTACCGTAAAGTTCGATGGTGTCCACATGCGGCTCATCTCGCGCACGGAACTGCGGCGCACCGGTCCGTCATCCGCCGCATCGCGCGGCGGCCAGGCGGCCAAGTGAAACGCGACGTATTTGCCGAGATCGTCGGCGGTGGTCAGCAGGCCACCGGCGGCGCCGAATGCGCCCTGGGACAGCGGCGGCTCCTCGAGAAAGGTTCCGTCGGGCTGCAATCGGTAGCCGACGGCGCGCCGGTCGGGCGGCACTCGAGAGAAATCAAACGTCGACGAGTCCATGCCGAGCGCGGCCAGAATTCGCGTGCGCACGTAGGCATCGTAGGGCATCCCGGAGGCCTGCGTCACGATTCGACCCAGCAGCGCGAACGCATAATTGGAGTATTCATAGCGCGTGCCGGGCGCGGTGGAGAAGGGAATGCCCTGCCGCAGCCAGCGGGTGAGATCGGCCTCGTTGGCGGCGAGCTGCTGATCGCCCCACGGATTGTCCTCGGGGAAGCCCGCGCTGTGGCTGAGCAGCTGCCGGATGCGCAGCGGCGCCGTGTCGCGTGTGGGCCCTGGCATGCGCGCAAATTCCGCAAGCCATTTCGACACGGGATCCTCGAGCGAGAGTTTGCCCTCATCGCGCAGTTTGAGAATGGCCAGGGCCGTGAAACTCTTGGTCATCGAGGCAATCCGAAACGCGGTGGCCGGCGTGATGGGCGCCTTGGACGAGAGGTCCTTGACGCCGGTCGACTCGACGTGCACCAGGGTGGTGTCAATCACGATGCCCCATATCATGCCGGGAATGTGCTTGGCCGCGGCGTATTCTCTGAAGATGCCGTCGATCTCGGGGAACGCCGTCTGCAATTCTTCGACGCGCGCGGGATCGGTGAAGCGTGCCGGCGGATAGCCGGCGGCGGCGAGGGACGGCGCGGCGGCGCAGGACTCCCCGGCAGCGCAGGACAACGCGGCGGTGATGATCGGCAGGCAGCGCGGCAGAAATCGCATGAGCGCGAGGATGCCACAAATACGGCTGATCGATCGGCTACTATCCGGGGCGGGCAAGCGGGGGGTTAGGGGGCAGGATGGGTACGGTGATCGGTGAGTTGCTCGAGCGCGCGCGGCGCTGCGCGGCTCTCGGCGAGGATGAGCAGGCGAAGGCGGCGTATCTCGAGCTGTTGCGTCTGGACCCAACGCATTTTCACGCGCTCAACGAACTCGCGACCGTCGCATTGGCGACCGGCCATCGCTCGGCGGCGCGCACGGCCTATCGTCAAGCCGTGCACTGCCACCCCGATAATCCGGTTGGGCGCGTGAATCTCGGCAACGTCTACTTCCAGGACGGCGAGCTCGCCGCGGCGCGCCAACAGTACGAAGCGGCGTTGGCGGCCGACGGCAACTTCCCGGAAGCCCATCAGGGGCTTGCGCGGACCTTGGATGAACTGGGGGACGCCGCGGCGGCCGAGCCGCATTGGCAGCGGGGCTTTGCCGGCCACGCGCTGCGCGTGCAGCGCTACCGAGGGACAGGCGTGTCTCTACGCGTGCTGTTGCTGGTCTCCTCCCGCTTCGGGAACCTGTCGACGCAATTGATTCTCGACGATCGGACCTTCGAAGTCGCGGCGCTCTATGCGGATTTCTACGATTCCGCGCAGCCGCTGCCGCCGCACGCGGTGGTGTTCAATGCCATCGGCGACGCCGATCTCTGTCCCGTGGCTCTGGAGCGCGCCGAGGCGGTGCTCGCGAAGTCGGCTGCTCCGGTCATCAATCTGCCGGCGCTGGTGCGCCGGACCGGCCGCGTGGAGAATGCGCGACGGCTGGCCGCCGTGCCGGGCGTGATCGCGCCCGCGATCCGTGCCCTGCCGCGGCGGGCGCTTGAGGCCGCCGGCGATCTTAGGTTCCCGTTGCTGTTGCGAACGCCCGGTTATCACATGGGCAGCCACTTCGTGCGCATTGAGCGGCGTGAAGATCTGGCTTTGGCGGTGGCCGGTCTGCCGGGCGAGGAGCTGTTGCTGATCGAGTATCTCGATGCGCGCGGCGCGGATGGCATGACGCGCAAATACCGCGTGATGATCATCGACGGCCAACTGTATCCGCTGCATTTGGCGATATCCGCCGATTGGAAGGTCCACTATTTCAGCGCGGCCATGGCCTCGGAGCCCGCCTTCCGCGCCGAGGAGCGCCGTTTTCTGGACGACATGCCGGCGGTGTTGGGTTCACCGGCCATGGCCGCGCTGCGGGGGATCGCCGCGACCTTAGGGCTCGACTACGCGGGGGTGGATTTTGGCCTCAATGCCGCGGGGTCGGTGCTGCTGTTCGAGGCGAATACCACGATGGTCATCGTTCCGCCGCCGCCCGATCCGATCTGGGATTATCGCCGTGCCGCGATCGACCGGGCGCTGGCGGCGGCAAAACGCATGGTCCTGGCGAGAGCCGCCGCCTCGGCCGAATAATCACGGGTTCGAGGCGCCATCGGCACCGCCGCGGATGCGCCGATCGCCGTGCCGCAGAACCGCATCGACCATGGCATCGACATCCTGCGGTTGGCTGCGGTGATTGAAGATCGCGGCGCGAATGGCCAGGCGCCCGTCGATGCGCGTGGTCGACGGAGCGGCGACGCCGCTCTCCTGCAGGTCCGCCACGATCGCCGCATTGAGCGCATCGGCGTCCGGTCCCCGATGGCGGAAGCAGACGATGTTGAGCGGCACCGGCGCGAGCAGCTCCAGCCGAGGCTCCGCGGCGATGCGCGACTCGAGATGCCGGGCCACTCGGCAACTCTGCGCGATGCAGGCGCCGAGCGCTTCGGTGCCGTACACCCGCAGTGTGAACCAGGTCTTCAGCGCGCGAAATCCGCGCGACAAATCCGGACCGAAATCGGTGGGCCAAAAGTCGCCTCCGGCAAGTCCGCGGGTCTCGCGCCGGAGATAATCGGCGGAGGCGGCGAAGGTGTCGCGGTGCAGAACGCCGTCCCGGATCAGCACGAAGCCCGCATCGTAGGGAACCTGGCCCCACTTGTGGAAATCGAGCGCCAGGGAATCGGCATGTTCGATGCCGGCGAGACGCGGTGCGATCTCCGGAGACAGGATTCCAAGGGCACCGAACGCGCCGTCAACATGAAGCCACAGCCGCTCCGCCGCGGCGACCCGGCTCAGCGCGGCCAGGTCGTCGATCGCACCGATGTCGACCGTCCCCGCGTTGCCGATCAGCATGAACGGCGAGAGTCCCTCGCGGCGATCGGCGGCGATGGTCCGGCGCAACGCCTCGAGATCCATGCGCCGATCCCGGTCCACGGCAATGAGGCGCAGCGCATCGCTGCCCAGACCCGCATAGTCCATGGCACGGGCGATGCAGCCATGAGCCGCCGTCGACGCGTATGCCGACAGGCGCCCACCGGCCGTACCGAGGCCGGATTGCCGCACCCCGGCGCCCAGCGCCGAGCGGCGCGCCACCAACAGGGCGATGAAATTCGCCATCGAGGTTCCGGTGACGAACAATCCGCTTGCGTCCTGCGGAAATCCAAACAGACCTCGGAGCCAGCCGGTGATCTGCCGTTCGACTTCGATCGGTGCGTGGTCGCGGCCGCCGCAGTTCGCATTCAGACCGCCGGCCAACATATCGGCGAGCATGCCGACGACCGTGCCGCCGCCGTGTACCCAGCCCATGAAGCCCGGATGTACGTTCCCCGTTGCGTAGGGCAATACGCGTTGCAGAAAATCGGCGTGCACCAGCGCGAGGTCGGTGGACTCAACGGGCAATGCGTCGCAAAAGCCCGCCCGCACGGCCGGCGGCATCGGCCGCCAGACCGGCCGCGTGCGGACCTGTTCGATGTAGTCGAGCATGTCGTCGAGCATGCGATGCCCCTGGCGGCGCAGCTCCGGCCAGTCAGCGGGATCCAGGCTCGAGCCCGGCGGGGCTTCGTCGTCGCTTCGTGATGGCATGGATGCGCCACTCGTATTCTGAAACGGTTGAATTCGCGAAATTGTACACTTGCACACCCGCATGCAACGCCGTCGAGCAGGGGCCGTGACGGCAGCGCGCGCCCGCCGGAGTGCCGCGCCGCTGCGGCGGCGACCGGGTATGATACCCGCCGCATCCGCTTGGGAATGATCCGCCTTGATCCGACTCCTCGTACTGCTCATGACTCCCGCGACGGCCTGCGCAGGCGTCGTCTACCAAATGGCCGTCCGGCCGGTGGATGAGAACATCATGGCGCTGCAGGCGCCGCCGTCCGCCGCGCCCGTGGTCACCCAATACCTGGTCGAGGACGGCAAGGTTCGCGTCGGCGACAAGAACGCCAAAATGGCCTACCTGTTCAAAGACCGAACGATGTATGTCATCGACAATTCATCGCGTACGGTGCATGTGCTGAAGCATGCGACGTTGAGTCAAGTGACCGCGCACTACGCCGACGCGGTGAAGCAACTCGAAGACGCAGCCGCCAACGCACCGCCCGACGAGCGCGCGGCCGCCGAGCAAAAGGCGGCCGATATGAAGGCGGTCAGCGATCGGCTGATGCAGCCCGTGCCGCGCGAATACCGCGTCACGGTGCGCTTCGAATCGGTTGACGGGCGAGCCTGCCGGGTGTGGGAGGAGCGCGAGAGCGGCACCAAGCGCTTGGAATTGTGCGTGGCGCCGACGGCCACAGTGCCCGGCGGCGCGGAGATCCTGAGCGGGATGAAAACGCTGAGTCAATTCCGGCAAGGGTCCGAATTTGCATTCGGCGTGGCCCTGGGCTTATCGGACTGGTGGCCGGACTTTGCCAGCCTCGGCGGCCTGCCGCTGCTCGTGCGGGAATACAAGTATGACAGCGTCGTGTCCGAGGTCATGTTCACCGCCATGCGGCAGGGGGTGCCCAGCGCATCGCAACTGGAGGTCCCGGACGGCTATCAAGTGCAGCAAGGGCCCGATTACGCGCAGTGGTACATGCGCTAAGGACGGCCTCAGCCGGTCAGCGCAAGCCACACTGCGGCGTCCGGCCACGCCGCTGCCGATTTTGCGCACCGGAACCCGCTGTCTTCGTCCGCTCGGCTCGGCAGTTCGTAGCGCCGCGCCGCGGCTCGCTTGTTCGCCGGGTTGGTTTCGAGCCAAGAGCCGCCCTTCAGCACCTTGCGGTCGCCGACGGTGCTGTTCACCCACTGCCAGACGTTCCCCGACAGCCCCTTGTAGCGCCCGCCGATGCCTTCGGCCGGCCCGTCGGTGACGCGGGGGGCAGCCCCGGCCGCCGCCGCGGCCGGATCGGCGTTCTCGCCCCAGGGAAAGGTGTATCGCTGTGGTCCGCGCGCCACGTATTCCCATTCGTCTTCTGTGGGCAGGCGCTCTCCCTTGGCATGACAATAGGCGGCGGCATCCTGAAAGCTCACCGCCACCACGGCCGCATCGTCGGCGACATGGCCCTTGACGGCGTTGCGCCATGATCCGCCGGTCACCGCCCTGAGGCTGCCTTCCACGACGGCATAGGCGAAGCCCGCTTTCTCCGCCTGCGTTTTGTACCCGGATGCCTCGGCGAACTCACGGAAGTCCCGCACGCTCACCGGCGTGGTGTCGAGTTCGAATGGGGCGAGCCTCACGTTGCGCAGGACCTCGTCCCCATACCAGCTCACGCGGCACGCGGATGAATATTGACGGCACAGCGTGAACGCGGCGTGGATCTGCTCCGGTGTGCTGCCCAACGTCACCTGCCGCGGCGTGGCGTCGATGAGCTGGCGAATGGCCGATTGAGGATAATTGTGCGCGGCGTCGATTTCGCCGATCTGGATGCCGAGCGACTGCAGCAGGGGAACTGCGCGCGCGCCCGCCATCAGCGGGCCGGCCGCCTGCGGTGCCGGCCCGGGGAGGGGCGTACCGCTGCCCGGTGCGGCCGGAATGGACGCCACGGCGGGCTTTGCGTCGGTGGCCGACGTACCCGGACCGAACAGGCCCATGACCCAGGCGACGAATCCACCGGAGTCGGGCTTGCCGGCGGGGCTTAAGTCGGTGGGCGGGGTGGCGGCGTCCGCATGGGCGCTCAGCGGCGCCGTGCTGGGCGCGGAAAAATAAAAATCGCCGGTCAGCGAAGAAGACTCCCATGGGACTTGCTTGCCCGCCGTCACGCTCATCACGCCGAGGCGCACGTGCTTGAACACCTGTTCGACCGGTTCGTGCAGTTCGCGCATGGCCCGGGTCAGGGCCTCGGTGTACGGACTGTTGCGTCCGGCGCCGTCCGCGGCCACCGAACCCGGAGCGGTGGAGTAGGCAATGAGTATGCCGGCCGGCGCATCCATGGTGGCCAACCCATGATCGGCGGAGCGCATGCTGCGGGTGAAGGGATTATTGCGGCAGGCGTCGAGAATCACGATGTTGAGCCGATTGCGGGCGAAACGCATTTGCTCGACCACCCAATCGGCGCTCACCGCTTCGATTTCGACGTCACCTTCGCGCTCGATGCGCGCCGTCGTCGGGATGAGATAGTTTCGGCCGTTGAGCTGCACGCCGTGGCCGGCGTAGTAGAACAGCCCGACCGAGTCGGGGCCGGCCTTGTCCAGCCGGGCCCCGAACTCCTCGATGGCCCGCTTCATCGTCGTTTGATCGGCGTTGCGGCGCGCAATGACGTCAAATCCGAGGCTTGCGAGCTCATCGCCGATCAGTTTGGCATCGTTCGCCGGGTTGGACAGGGGGCCGCTGGCATAGTCGCTGTTGCCGATGACGAGCGCGATTCTCGCTTCCGCCGCGTGCAGCAGCGGCGCCGACAGAAGCATGCTCAGGGCCAGCAATGTGGAACGGATTGGCGGCATACTTCCCGGAAGTATAGAGGGTGGCTGGCGAACCGGCAGCGCTTGATGGCATGATCGGCGGCCGAGCCCCCCTGCAGGGAGAAATTCTATGGACCGTCCTGGCTTGAGTTGGCACGGCGCCGGACGCGTCGCCGCCATTTCGTTGACGATCGCGCTGTCGCTGGCGCCGGGGGGTGCGCGTTCGGGCATCCTGCGCGACGTGATGGTTGACATGGGATTGGCGAAGCCGGCGCCCGCACCGGCCGGCGCCACCGGTCCCGAAACACTCCCTCGTCAAGGTTTTGCGTGCTGCGTTCTGCACTACAGCCGCGACTGGATCAACGACGGCAACTACGCGGAATTGCCGATGATTCCTGCGGGCACGCCCATCGAGGTGTTGAACTACGGCAGCAACCGGGCATATGTCAAAATCGACGGAAAACCGATGCGGCTCGGTCACGACTATGGCCGCGACCAGGAATCCTTGGAGGTTTGGGTTCGCAAGATCGTGGTCAATGACGATCCGCGGCCGCGCATCGCCACCTATCCGCCCGCTGTTCAAGCCGCCATCCACGAGGGCAAGGTGATGGTGGGCATGACCCGCGAACAAGCGATCGCAGCGGTGGGGTATCCGCTCACCAGCGAGAACGTGTCGCTCAATGACCCGGTGTGGCGCATGTGGCGATCGACCCATGGGGAGTACGATCTGAACTTCGACATGGACGGCCGCGTCAAGTCGATCGGCGGCGATGACAGCGTCACCAGCCTCATCACCTACCGGGGCGGAAAGTAGCGCCCGCAGCCGACGGCCGTCATCGCGCGTGTGCGATCAGCAAAACATTGGCAAACAGCGTGCCTTGGCTCATGGGCAGCAGCTCGCAGTCGAAACCGGCGCTGTGCAGTATCGACTGCCAGTCGGCCACGCTGCGGCAATGCAAGGTCTTCCAGGCATGGCCGCGCAGGAGCATGACCAGCGTGTCGACCCAGCGGGTATATCGATAGCGCAGGCCGCCGCCGGCATCGCCGACTCGCAGCAGCAACAGGCCGCCGGCGGGCAAGGCGCTGCGAACCCGGTTCAAGACGTCGAATTGCGCTTGCGGGGTCAGGTAGTGCAGTACATCCAAAATCACCACGGCATCGGCGGCTCCGAAGTCGCTGCGGCAGATGTCGCCGGTCTCGATGTCGACATCGCCGCCCAACGCACGGCGCGCCCGCTTGACCTCGCGGGCCATCAACTCGATGCCCCGGATCGACAGCGGGCGCGGCGGCGCCGGCCACGATTCCGGCCAGCGTCCCAGGTCGTGAAGGCGTGCCGCGGCCCGCAGCCACGCCGTCAGCAGACCCTGGCCGCAGCCGAGGTCCAGGACTCGCGACCTACCGAGCAGCAGTCCGCGCTCGAGCAAGGCGCGATAGACGGGATCCACGCGCAGTTTGCCGCGCGCAAAAAAGTACGCGAACAAACCGGGGCCCGCCTTGAGATAGGGCCGGCAGGCGGTTTCCAGCAACGCGGTAGGCCACGAGTTCGTCTCCACGTTCGCCCGGGTCACCGGCGCTATTGGGCCGGCCGCCCAAGATCGCGAATCTCCACGCGCCGATTGCTCGGATCGTCGGGCCGGTCGGGCGCCAGCAGCCGGTCCGAGCCATAGCCCACGGTATCGAGCCGGCCCGGGTCTATGCCCTTGCTCACCAGGTAGCGCTTTACGGCGTCGGCGCGCCGCTGCGAGAGCTGTTTGTTGTACTGCGCGCTGCCTTTCGCGTCGGTGTGTCCGGCCACCACGAAGCGATCCTGAGACAGCGACGGCAAATTGAGCGCCGACTCGAGCTGTTTCAATTGCGCAGAGGCCTGCGGCATCAACTCGCTGGAGTTGTGCTCGAAGGGAATGTTGAGGTTGACGGACTGGGCCGCATCGGCGGAGTCGCGCCGCGTCAGCCCGCGAGGCACGAAACTGCGGGTCGTGGCGGCCGGATGCAGTGCCTGTTCGATTTGTTGATCCGTCAGCACGGCCTTGGTGGCGTCCTCGGGCGGCGGCTCCGCGCCGCGCAGGAGCATGGGCAGACAGGCCGCCATGAGCGCGCCGGGGATGAGCGTCAGCATCCTGCGATTGTGATTCATTCGATTGGTTCCAGTCCTTGAGTACGTCGGGCTTGGTTGTATTTTTGCTTCGCAACGCCGAGTTTGAGCTCGGCGTCCTGATGCGCGGGATCCGTGGTGTGCGTTTGCGCGTCCACCATGGCGTCGAAATACTGTTCCCGTGCCCGGGTCAGATCGTCCGTGGGTGAAGCCGCATCCGGCTCCGTCTTGATGTCGGCGGCGCTCACCGACTTCGACAGCAGCGCTGTCGCCGATCCGCCGACCGACGAGGCGACGGTGTCGCCGGTCTTGCCGATGATGTCGGCAAGCGCCAAGCGCGCCTTGTCCTCCGATTCCGTTTCCGTCACGGCCACCTCGATGGTCACCGGCATGTACTCGAGCGGCGCGTGCGGCAGCTCCTGGTATTCGGCGTTGCGCGCGTCGAGTTCCGCGCCCTGACTTTGGTCCTGAACCGCAATCCGCAGGCGCTCCTGTTTCAAGCCCTCGGCCAGCTCGGGGCTGGCGGCGGCGATGCGCTGATCGAGACTGGCCAGCACCCGCCGATTGCGCGCCATTGCCCGCTTCAACGCTTCGATTTCCCCGCTGGCTTCTTGTTGAATCCTCGTGTCCTCGTCGAATTTGCGGCGGGCCTCGACGCTGAGCGGGGGCACCCGCAACCAGGGGGCCGAGTCCACCGACGCGCCGGTCGCGTGCGAGCCCGCGGTCACCGCGCCGATGTTGACCCACGCCGTGACCAGAACCTCCTCTTGATCGGTCGCGCCGGGGTCGGAAACCTTGAGCGTGTAGAGCGTGGTCCGCGACGCTGCCTTGTCCTGGGAGGTGAGCAGCGATTCGATGCGGTAGCCGGCGTCGCGCAGCCGGAAAGCAGTGCCGTCGTTGGAGAATTCGAAACGCGACTCGTACACGGCGCTCGCCTTGCCGACGACGCACACGTTGGCGCGCCGCAGCTGGTTCTCGACCGAGTCGTCGGCCCTCGACGTCTTCCATTGGTTCTGCGGCTGACCCACGCTGTCCTTTGCCAGTTCCTTCGGCACGTACTCGGCCGTACAGTCGGCCGGCTCCGGCTTGAAGGTGCCGGCCGCCACGATGGTCATGCAGCCCAGCTTGGAATTGATGCCGAGAGCCGGCGCGGGCTCGAACGTGGCGCGGTAAAGATTCATTTGCCTGCGCACCGCGTAGTGAGTGTCCTTGCGGGAGGCGCGGCCTTGCATGCGGGTCACCGATGCCTGTATCTCGTGATTGATGAACAGTTCGGCGAGCTTGCCCACCACGAGGCCGATGAGGGGCAAAAATTTAGCCTGGTCCGCGCCGTCCTTGTTGGGGGACACGGGGATGAAATAGGGCTCGTCCGCGACGATGCAGGCATCGCTCACGTAGGCGCGCACCTCGATTTTGTCATGCGCGCTGTCACGCGCCGCGTGCGCCGCCGATGCGCCCAGCACCAACAGGCAGAGGGTGGCCACCGACGATCCCGCGTGCGCGCGCTTCATTGGGCGGCTCCGCCCGTCGCGCCGGGGACCGCCAACAGCCCGTCCAGCCGCGCGAGTATGAGCGACAGCTGCTGCTTCTGCGACGGATCGGTGAGCGTGGCCATGTTGGCAATGAGACGCGAGCGCGCCAAATCGCCGAATCGCTTGAGCATCACTCCGGCCTCGAGCAGCGCGTCGCCCTTGCAGGCATTGGCATCGAACACCCACACCGCCAAGGTCCCGCTCACCCTGGTACCGTTCATGCCGCAGCGCTGCGGCGGCGGGTCGCCGCGCCACAGCAGACGAAACACGTCGAAGATGGCGCCGGCGTTGGCCGCGAAATACGAGTGGCCCAGCATGTCGGCGGGCACCGAGGACATATCGATGGAATCGAGGCCGGGCAGTTTGATGATGACGTCGCCGGCCGTTCCGGCGCGTGGCGCGCCGTGCAGCAACTGCGAACTTCGAAGTGCGTAATCGTTGTTGGAGGCGTACAGCGTCACGCGCTCCGCGGCGCCGCGCAGCGGACCGATGGCATCCATGAAATAGTCCCGGTCGACGTCGGGCGCGGTGAACACGATCTGGCCGAAGATGTGCTGCCGGTGATCCAACGCCCGTTTCGCCAGGTAGGTCTGCAGCGCTTCGATCAGTGCGCGATTGCCCATGCTGTGGGCGAGAATGTGGATGCGTCCCGCCCCGGATTGGGTGACGACGGTGTCGAGGAAATCGGCCAATTTTCGGCCGCTGATGCCCACCGCCGCTTCGTCGACCGCGTAGGCGGTGGCGCTGCCCTGCGACGGCCAGCTGTACAACAGCGGCGTGCCGTCGAAGTCGAGGTCGTAGGCGAGTTGAGCGGCGCGCCGCGCGGCATCTTCGAAGGTGTTGTTGAATCCGTGCACGAAGATGAACAGGTCCTTCGAGGGCGCGGATTTGATCTGTTGCTGCAGAGCGCGGACAAAATCGTCCTTCGGCAGCGGCGTGACCTTGTCGAGCAGCACATAGCGGCTCCTGGATTCGCTGACGTCGAAGACGTATTCGGCCCAGCGCGGCTGGGTCTCGAGTTCGGCTTCCTGGTGGGTCGCGGGAATGGTGACATCCAAATAGCCGTACTGCAGTTCGCCGCGCGCCTTGCCGTAGTACAAGGCGGGCTTGAGGTCACCGGAGGGCGCGCGATTGGTTCCATAGAACACCCGCACGTCGGCAAAGCCCTGGTCTTGATTGTAGCGGCGATTTTTCGCGACAAAACCGCCGGGAACCGGCAACCCGCCCCGGCTGGTTGCGGCGGGCGGCTGCATCTGCGCTTCGATTTGCGCGGCGGCCGCTGCGTCGTTCATGGTGCGATAAAGGTCGCGCAGCTTGCCGAGCGTGGCGAGCGTGTTCTCGTGATGATCGCCGTACGCCTGCCGCTCGATGGCCACTATGCGCTGGTCCAATGCCACCGCGTCCGCATAGCGCCTGGCTTTGAGGCGCATGTCCGCCAGGTCCGACAACACCGGCACGAGGTCCGGATGATTCGGGCCGAGTTCTTTTTCTTGGAGGTCCAACGCCCGCTCATAGTAGCGGCTTGCCGGCGCGTCCTGCCCGGCTTCGGCGGCATAATCGCCCAAGTTGCGCAGCAGCTCGATGACCCCTTGGTGGTCGCCGTCCGCCTCCGTCAGCTTCAGCGCGAGGTCCCCGTAACCAAGGGCGTCCTGAACCTTGCCGGCCGCTTTCGCCGACTCGAAATTTTGATAGGCCTTGAGCAGGTCGGCCGTCTGCGCATGGACGAGGCTCGCGGCCGCCGCGCCGATCAGCAACGCGCATGCCAGCCGCCGTGCGAAGATGCGCGCCCGCGCCGAAAATCCGGTCAGTGCGCGTATTGGAAGCCACATCGTGAGCACGCGTGAATATCCCCGTCGCCGTTGCTTCGAGCAACTTGTAGCTTGGAATTTTACTTTACCGCAAGTTTGAAAAATCCGCTGGTGCTTTGGCGCCACGCCGCTACACGACTTAACGCGGCGCGTCCGGCGAGGGTCTTCCGGCACCGGCTGCGCGGTGTACAATCCGGCACGAATATCTATAACGAATAGGGATGTGCCGTGGGTTGTCGTGGACGTGTGCTCTCAATGGCGGCCGTGCTGCTGTGCCCACTGGTCTGCAACCTGTCGGCCGCGCGAAACGTCGCGCTGCTCGTGGCCGTGGGCCAGTTCAGCGACCCGCAAATGAAATCCCAGCAGCTCAAGGGTCCCGCGTCGGATATCGAGTCCATGCAGCAGGCGCTCTCCGGCCATTGGGGATTCGCGCCGCAGGACGTGCTCGCGATCCGCGACCAGGAAGCCACCCACGACCGCATTCTCGCCGAGATTGCGGCGCTCGAGCAACGAACCCAGCCGGGCGACACCGTACTCATCTACTTCAGCGGACACGGCACCAGCGCCAACGCGGATGAGAACAGCTTCGACCTGCCTTACGCGACCGGCGCCTGGGCGCCGTATGACCTCGATTTCAGCACGCTGGAGTCCGCGAAGCGCACATTGATCATCGGGCGGCGCGATTTGGTGCCGCGCCTCAAGCGGCTCGATCAGGGCGGGCGCTGGGTGGTGGTGGTGTCGGACAGCTGCTACTCCGGACAGGTGGTGCGTTCGTTCGGCCAGTCCTTCAGTCACTCCCGCTACCTGCCGTTGACGACCCGGGACCTGGGCGTCGCGCAGGCGCCCGCGGCGCCGGTGGCCGCTGCGCCGGCCGCGCGGCCGCCGCCGCCGCCGTATCCCTACCAGCACGTCGTGTTGCTCTCCGGGGCGAGCGACAGCGAACAAGGCGCGGACATCGCGACACCGGAATTGCTGCAGCAGGCGCCGACCTTGGACGGGAAGTATCACGGAGCCTTCACGGATGCGTTTCTGCGCCTGCTGGATGGGAAACTGGTGCCCGGCGCGTTCAGTTATTCGCAAGGCCGCGCGGCCATGAACGACCTTCTCGAACGTGAGCGCTTCGCGCAACATCCGCAGCTCCTCCCGGCGATTGCCGAGGATCCCCAGGACATGGGCTCGAGCCCCTTTCTGGGGATGCAGGCGCCCGCCACGCAAAGCGCGGCTCCCCCGGTCCGGCACGACGCGACCGTGCACCTGCGGCTCGAGACCGTGTCGGCGGCATTGCGCAGTAAAGTAGAGCACTTGAACGGCGTTGCCGTCGTCGATCGCGATAATGACCTGACGCTGCGCGAGCGCGGCGGCAAGGCCGATCTGATGGGGCCTGCGGGCGATCCCATCGTCAGCACGACGCCCGCCGATCCGAATCTGATCAAGCGCATCGCCGCCCAGGCGTGGCTGAACCGCATCTTGCCGGCTTCCAAGGATGGCCTCGGCCTGCGCGCCGAGACCAGTCCCGGAAGCCGCGGCAACACCTTCGTGCAGTGCGAAACCTTCGCCTTCGAGGTGCGCGTGCGCAAGTCCGCCTACGTCATGCTGCTCGATCTCGATCCGCTCGGAAACATCACCGTGCTCTATCCGACGCGCGCCTCGGAGCGCCAGATCGTCGCGGCCGGCGCGCCGAAGGCGATTCCCGGAGCCGACCCGAAGGATCAGATTTTGGTGATCCCGCCGTTCGGCACGGATCAAGTTGCCGTGCTGGCGTTCGAGCAGCAGCCGGCGTTCTTCGCGGAGCTCACGGGGGCGGAACGGTTCCCTGCGGAGGGCAGCCGGGCCGAGTCGTTGGCGAAGGGCCTGGCAAGCGCCGGCGGCGCGATCGACGTGCAGCAGGTCAACGTGCGCACCTATCCCGGCAAGACGGTTTTATGCGGATCGTGACGCGGCGGCGCCAAGCGGAGGCAGAATGAAAAGTTGCTGGAGGGTCGCTGCGCTCGCCGCTCTCGCGGGTCTGCTGGCGCGGCCCGGAATCGCCGCGCCGACCGACGGCGTGCACGCGCCCATGGTGGCGGCGAATCACGCCCTCATCATCACGGTATCCGAATACCAGCGCAGCCCGCTGCCCGGCGTACTCACCGACCGCAAGCTCGCCAACGAGCTGGCACGGCGTTTTGGGGTGCCGCCGCAAAACGTGGTCGAGCTCTCCGAACAGCAGGTCACGCGCGAGGGTTTGCGACAGGCGCTTCAGAGCATGAACCAGATCATCATGCCGGGAGACAAGCTGTACGTGTACTTCTCCGGTCATGGAGCGCGATTCTTCTCCAAGGCCACAGGGCAGTGCACGGAAAGCATCGTCATGCAGGATATGCGCGTGGTGACCAACGCCGAATTCGCGGCAATGCTGAAGCCGCTTTCCGCCAAAACCGACAAGACCGTCGTCATGCTCGATTCCTGCCACTCCGGCGGAGTGGCGCACGCGGCGAGTTCGCGGGCGATGATGTCCCCCGTGGCGCAACGCCCGAAGTTCAGCCCCGAGGCGTCGAGCCCCGAGTGCTCGCTGGCGGTGAATCTGGGGACTTTTTCACAGGCGCGCGGCATCGATCTTAATACCACCGACAACAATCTCGTCATCCTCGCGGCGGCGAGAAACAACGAAGTTGCCTGGGATACGTCCAAAGGAGGCGCGCTGACCTACAACTTCGAACAATGCATGGGCGGCGGCGGCGCCGATACGGATCACAGCGGATCGCTGTCGATGCAGGAACTTACCGACTGCGTTCAGGCGCGGTTGGACAAAACGCAGGAGGAGTCGGCTCGACAGCATGTCACGCTGGTGGGTAACGCTGCGCTCGTACCCGCGTTCGGCGCTTCGCCGAACGGGCCGGCCGCGGGCACTGCACCCGCGGCGGGCACTGCACCGGCAGCGGGCACTGCATCGTCGGCGGGCACTGCAACGGCGGCGGGCACTGCATCGTCGGCGGGCACTGCAACGGCGGCGGTCGACCCGGTGGCGATGTTGAACGACATTTTCAGCCAGCGCGACGATCGGTGGAGCGTGCAGGCGACGGCGGCCCAACCCGCGTTGAAAATCGGCACGAATCTGGCGCTCTCGGTGCGCTCGGACCGCGATGGATTCGTCTATTTGTTCTACCAGGGCACGCAGCCGGGGAGCTTTTACTTGTTGTTCCCGAATCAGCTGGATGCGAATAACGCGATCGTCGCAAATCAAGAAATGCAATTGCCGCGCCGGGACTGGAACGTCACGGCGCTGGGACCGCGGGGGACCGATCACCTGATGGTGATGGTCACCGAGACGGCTCGGGATTTCTCGACGCTGGCGCTGCCGGCCGAGTATGTGAGTCAGGCCGGTCCGTTCGAAAAGATTCGCACCACAGTGGCGGCCGCCCAGCACATCAGCCAGCTAGCGACACTGTCCGCCGCGGCGGGTAAGGACGCGTGCAAGCAGACCGGGTCCGCGCGCGACCTCGGGGTCGCCAAACAGTGCTCGAATGTCTTCGGCGCGAGCATGCTCACCGTCGAGGAAACCGATTGACCGTTCGCGGTCAATCGCGCCGGACAGTCCGCTACTGCCCCGGTACCTGACTTGCGTCAGGGTCGGAACCCGGAAGCGTGACCATCGACAGCGTCCGTGATCCGAGCGTGGCGTTGTCGCTCGGTTGGTCGATGACCACGTAAAAGCTGCGCGATTGCTGCCGCGCAGGATCGACCACCACGGGGATCGTAAGATTGATGAAGCCCTGTCCATTGTCGATGTGCTCGACCCGGGTTTTCACGGGGACGAAATCTCGTCCGGGTTTGGCCGTGCCGGATTCGGTCCACCAGCTGAAACTGACATCGCCTCGCAGGCTGCGGCTGCGCCGCACCACGATTTGCGCCACCGGCTGCGACGGCACCACGTAGACGTTGTCCGCGGCCAACTCGATGCGCGCCGGCGCTGCGGGTGCTCCCGACCTGTCCCTTGCCGCGCTGCCGGCGGCGGGCTGCGGCGCCGGTTGGATCTGCGCGGCAACGGCGGGACGCGGCGCTGGTTGGATCGGCGCGGCAGCGACGGGACGCGGCGCTGGTTGGATCGGCGCGGCAGCGACGGGATGCGGCGCTGGTTGGATCGGCGCGGCAACGGCGGGATGCGGCGCAGCGGCCGGCGCTGCCGCGACCGTCGGCTGCGTAGTGGCGGTCTGGGCGGAGGACGACTCAGCCGCGGGCGGCGCGCCGGTCGCATCCGCGGCGTCCCCCAAGTCGGTGGGAGCCTGGATCACGGGTTCGGGCTTGCGGCCAAGCCGGAGGCTCTTGTCCCAGAGGGGGCCTGCGGAGTCGTGTGCAAACTCAGATGCCCGCGCAAACTGCGTTTTGAACGCCGCGCCGACCCTGGCCGCCGTTTGCGCCACGGTGTCCATGTTGGCCGCAGCCCACCATCCGCACGCGGCAATGCCGGCGACCATGACGGCGGCGGCGACCCATGCCCCGCCGCCGCTGCCGCCGGCGCGGACGCGGCGCTTCGCCCGGGGCCGCGCCGTCCAAATGGACAGCAACGCCGGAAGATGTGGCGCCGCCATGCGCAGCTCGAGTCGCTCGAGCCATGCCCGCATATCCGATGGGCGCCGCTCGCGATCGAACTGGAGTCCAGCCCGCAGCGCTTGCCATTGGCGCCCGTCCAGGCCGCGCGGACGAGCCGGTGTCAGCCGCAAACTGCGCGCCTTCAGCGCCGTGCTGTCCTGAAACGGATTGTCTCCCGTCAACAGGACATAGGCGACACAGGCCAACGCATACACGTCGTCGCGGGCATCCGCGGCCTCTCCCTCGAGAACCTGGCAGCTCGCAAAACCCGGCGTCGCGACCGCAATCTGCTGGTGATTGTCGAATTCGGATATCCAGGGGCCGCGGTGCAGTTGATGCGATGCGCCGAAATCCAACACCCGAACCTCACCGTTGTCGGTGATGAAGATATTTCCCGGATTCAGGTCGCCATGCACGACGCCCCGGGCATGAGCATGCGCGACCGCGGCGCCGACATCGCGAATGATGGCGAGCGCGTAGGGACGGTGCAACACCGAGGATGCGCGCGCGGACAGCACGCGGCTCAATAGCGCTCCGCTCAGGTACTCCATGGTGAAGAACGCCAGGTCGCCGTCGCGGTCGAACTCATGGACGCGAACGATGTTCGGATGCGAGAGCGACTGCAGGTGTTGAAACTCGCGCCGCAGTTCGGCGAACAACCTCGGCCGCTTGATGACCTCGGTGTGCAGCAGCTTGATGGCGACTTTTTGGTCGCTGGGGGATCTATCGAGGCGGAATTGGTCGATGGCCGCGTACACGGCGCCCATTCCGCCTTGCCCCAACAGCCCCTGCACGATATAGCGGCCGCGCAATACGTCGCCGATCGCGAGTGCGCGCTGCTCGGGTCCGTGCGCGGGCGCGGCGCGCGGCGCTGCCCCGTCGACGCCAGCCGGGCCGCCGCGTGCCGGAGAACTCGCGGCGGGCGCCGCGCGCGCCGCCTTCGGCGAGGATGCGGCGGGCGCTGAGGACACGGCGTGCGGCGAGGCGGCGGCGGGCGCCGCCCGCCGTGCGGAAGGCGCGGGAAATGGGGGTTCATCCTGCATCTGCGGCATCGGAGCGCTCACTTCGTCACTCGTGCTGCCGCCCACCAACAGGCCTTGTAAATGCGTCTTGAGGGTGCCGAACATCTGCGCGCTGATTTTGCCGCGACGGTAGTACTGATCGGCCAGCCCCAGGAGTTCCCAGCCGGCGTCGGGCGCATTGCGCACCAATTCCGCCACGCCCCGGACGAATTGTGCTTGGTCGCACGCGCCGCTCGACAACGCATCGAGCCACTCCGCCGCGCCGCGAATGCCCCCGCTGTTACGGGGTTGCTTGACTACAGGTTCGGTCACGGAACTCATACGGACAACTGTCGCAGATTCATGGGCATAAGCAAGCCGGGCCGCGCCGCTTCCTCGCAACGGTTCGCATGATGGTGCGCTATGTTTTTGATTTATAGAATAATGATTGGAAAGGGGTATTCGTGTCCTACAGCCGATAATGGTCGGCACGAAGGGTGAATTGCGGAGGTTTGCGCTGCCCGGATCGCGGCTCGAACGCCGGCTCGCGCCGCCGTCAACGATCGTTGCCGGCGCGGCTCAATTCGATGAACCAATCGGGGCCTGAACCCACCTTATGGGCGGCCGCGTAGCTGCCTTGATTCAGCGCCACCGCGAGATTGAGCAAGCTATTGACGTACACGAGGGGCTTGCCGAGTTCCACATCGCCGAAGGTACGCTCGTAAGGCACCACGGCCTCATCGACCAGCCGATTGTCGTGAGATATGCGCACCCGAACGGACTCGCCGAGTCCGATGTGCAATTCATCGAACAAAGCCTTCGGGATGTTGGTCCAGACATTGCCGAACTGCACGTCGAGCACGGGGATGATGCCCCGCACCGTCTGCGCGATGCGTTCGGCCTTGCGGTAGGCAATCGAGATCAAGGAGGCGGGCGGCAGAGGCGGCCCGACCTGCTCGAATGTGATCACCCCCGCGGCAAGGCGCGCGCCGGTGTACGCGAACACGTCGCGCCCGTGAAAGGTGTGTGATTCGTCGGATCCCGGGCGGCGATTCACCCGTTCATCGATCTGACGCAAACCCTCGATTCCATCGCGCTCCGCGACCAGCGACAGCAGTCCGTTGTCGGGGCCCACGAAGTAATGTCCGGTGCGCGTTTTGAGCACTACCGAGCGGCGCGCGGTACCCACGCCGGGATCCACCACGGCGACGAACACCGTCTCCGGCGGCCAGAATTGTTCGGCCTGGTAAAGTCGATAGGCGCCGACGAAGATGCTCGGGTTCTCATGGCTCAGATCCGAGATCAGCAAGTCCTGCGAGATGCCGTAGGCGACGCCCTTCATCGCCGACACCGCGCCGTCTTGAGTGCCGAAATCGCTGAGCAGCACCAGCGGTGAGCGCGCCATGCCGCCGGCCGACCATGCCAGCAGGCAGATAGCCATACAGAGCCGAGGCACGGAAAACCTCAGACAGGCTCCTTGTGTACGGCGGCTATTTCTGCTCCTCCAACGGATAGGTGCGTGCGCCGTCGGCATTCGGCGGAGCGGCGCCCGGCGGCGTCTGTGCGGCTGGCGGAGCCGCCGGCGATTCCGCTTGCGGCGCGGGCGAACCCCTCACGTTAGTGCGCGTGGCCTGCGCCAAGCGCTCGAGAAAGCGCTGCGCCGTCGCCGGCGGGGTCGGCGCCTGTCCGGAAAAAATCTCCGTCGCGGACACGCCGTTCTTACCGTAAAACGCCGCATCGTCCGACTTGTCGATGGCAATCACGCTGCCGTCGAGCGCGATGCCACCAAACAACCCGCGGGTGCGGGCGTACGAATAGATCTCCGCATTGAAGGTCATATCGGTGGCCGCGGAACCCTGGCGGCCGACGGGACCGGTGGCCACCGAGGCATCCGCGCCCAGTGTGATCTTGCCTCCCGCAATACCTTCGATGCCCGATTTGGTCGTAAACACCAAAATGATGTCGGAGGATTGGGCGCCTGCCTGAAAACCCCAACTCCCGCCGGTCAATGACACGAACACCGGATTGCTCCATGGCGCCGTCAGATTGTCGCGCACCACGAGCACGCCGTTGCCGTGACGGCCGCCGAAAATGAACGCAACCTTGGTCACGTCGGGTATGACGGCGATGCCGTAGGCGCGCGACAGCAGCGCATCGGGCAGCCGCTGATCCGGCATGCCTTGAACCTCTTCCAGCACTTCGGTGGCCACCAGCAGACGGCCTTCTTCGCGGGCGCCCGCGTGTGCCACAGTTGCAAACACCGGGGCAACGCCCAGGGCCGCGACAAGAAGCACGGTCGAGACAGGTTTTTTACCGTTAATCATGGGGACTCCTCGTATAGCGCATGGCGCTATGGTAACGGGACTGACTGCAGGCGAGCGCTTAGTTGCGCAAGCTTAACCCCAGGAGCCGGTCCGAGCACTCTGCGTGAGCGCATTGGCCGGAAGAGACCCCTAGCGCGGGCTTGCGAGAACCTGCGCCGCTTCGGCATCGCGATGGTGGGCCTTCAGGTAATCGGCGAGTCGATTGCTGGCCCACGCCGTCGCGGCATGCGTCGGGCCGACCGTGGCGATGAGCCGGTTGCGGGCCGCCACCAACATGGGCTCCCCGTCCGCAATATTGCCGCGCAGGATCAAATCCCAACCGAGCGTCGCCTGGGAGCGCGCGGCGCGCCAACTGTCGGCACCGGCCAGGGCAGTGTTGATCTCGAGCGCGGCGCGCAGCTCCGTTTCCGCCCCCGCCAAATCGCCGCGCCCCAGGAGAATTTCTCCGAGCAACTGCCGCGTCGACGCCACGTATAAGTGGCGCGCCGGCAGCCCTTGCGCATAGACGGCCAGCGCCTGGCGCGCAAATTTCTCGGCGACCGCAAGATCGTTGGCCTTCAGATACAGGCCGGCCAGCGCGTCGAGATAATAGCCGGTCAAATAATGACCGGGGCCGAGTTTGTCCGTCGCGATATCGACGGCGTTTTGCGTCGCCTGTATGGCGCGCTCCAGGTCGCCTTCTCGATCGTACAGCACGCCCAACTGCGATTGCGTGCGCGCTACGCGTTGGTTGTTCGGGCCAAATACGGTGCGCTCGATGTCGAGAGCCTCCGTCAGCTGCTGTTCGGCTTCCTGGTACTTGCCTCGCTCCGTCAGGATGATCCCCAGTGTTTGCAATGCCGCCGCGTGGTCCGGGTGGTTGCGGCTCACGGTGGCTTGATAGATATGTATCGACTCGCGCTGATAGCGTTCGGCCAAGGGATAATCGCCAGCCCACACCGCGGCGGATGCCAAGCTGTTCAATGTGGAGGCGACCGAAAGATTCTGATTGCCCAGTTCCCCGCGATAGATGGCGAGCGCTTCGCTGAACAGCTTGCCCGCGGATTGCGGATCGCTCTTGCCCTCCAGTTCAAATTGTCCGAATTGCTCCAGAATGTCGGCGGTCTCGATCGACGGGGATTCATCGCCTTCGCGCGATAACTGCAGCGCCTGCTGCAGATAGGCCCCGGCCGTGACCAAGTGACCCCCGTCGGTCAATGCGCGCGCCAGATTGGCGAGCGCCGCCGCCGTGCGATGCTGGTCGAGCGGACGCTCATCGCGGCGGATGGCGACCGCCTGTTCGAACAGAGGAACGGCTCGTTCGCTCAGTCCTTGGCGCCGGTAGGCGAGCCCGATGCTCTCCAACAACTGCGCCCGCACTTCCGGCTGAAGGCTCGTGTTGCTGAGGATGTTTTGTGCGCCGCGGTCGAGCAGATCCTTGGCCGTGGGCTCATGGCCCTGGGCATTGAACGGATCGGCCTGGGAAAAGACGTCCACCAGAAAGGCGGATACCTGACGAGCGTGATCGCGCTCCTGCGCCGTGGCCTCGCGCGCCAGCTCGATGCGATGGTTTTGCCAGAGCGTGATCCCGGCGAGCATGGCGAGACCCAGCATGACCACGGCGACGCCAATCGCCGCCAGCATGTTGCGGCGGAGAAATTTCGCCGTGTGGTAGCGCCAATCCCCTTGCCGCGCCTGCACCGGGCGCCCCATGAGGTGGCGGTTGATGTCGAGGGCGAATGCCTCCACCGACGGGTATCGGCGGTCCGGCTCCTTGCGCATGGCCATGGCGACGATGGCGTCCAGGTCGCCGCCGAGTCTGGCCCGGAGCCTTTGCGGCGAGAGCCCGCGGCGATCCGAGAGCCGGCTGCGATCGCTGTCGAGTTCGCCGCTCAGCTTGGCCATCACCATCTGGCTCGGGCGCACGGGCTCGTCCATGCAGATGGCGCGTTCCAGCTGCAGCTGGCTGTAGCTCAATAACCGATAGGGGGAGCGGCCCGTCAAGAGCTGGTACAGCAGCACGCCCAGCGAGTAGATGTCGGTTGCGGTGGTAATCGGCCGGCCCAGCACTTGTTCCGGAGCAGCGTTCTCCGGCGTCAAAATGCGCTCTTGCAGGCGCGTCACCGGCAGCGTGTGGGACAGGCTCTCGGGGGCCAGCAACTTGGCAATGCCGAAGTCGAGCAACTTCGGGTGGCCGTCGCCGGTGACGAAGATATTGGCGGCCTTGATATCCCGATGCACGACGAGGTTGCGATGCGCGTATTGCACCGCAACGCACACCTGTACGAACAACTCGAGGCGCTCGCGCACGAACAGGGTGCGATTGTCGCAATAGGCATCGATGGCTTCGCCGTCGACATGTTCCATTACCAGATACGGCGTGCCGTCCTCGAGATCGCCGCTGTCGATGAGGCGGGCGATCGCCGGGTGATCCAGCGTGGCGAGAATGTGCCGCTCGCTGTGCAGGCGGCTGCGCAGTCGCGGATGCAGCGTGGCGTGATGCAGCACCTTGATGGCAACCGTTTGCTGGTACTGCGAGTCGTCGCGCTCGCCCCGGTACACGGTGCTCATGCCGCCGTGCCCGAGAATGGACTCGACACGATAGGTGCCGATGCGCGTCCCGAGCAGCCGGTCCTGGTGTTCAACCAGCAGCGATTCCGCCGCCTCGCCGATGGCGGTAGCCAGCGGATCCTCGGTTCTCTGGTCGGATGCCAGCAGCGACTCCACGGATTTGCGCAGATCCGCGTCGTCGCCGCAGGAGCGCGCCAGCCGGGCCTCGCGCTCGACGGGCCCGGAGTCGGCGACTTCTTCGAACAGCGATTGGATTTTCTGCCAGCGCGTGCGCGAGATCATGAGGAGCGGCTTGAACCGATTTCATTCAGCAACCAGGCGCGGGCGAGGCGGATATCGCGATGTACGGTCGCGGTCGAGGCGCCGACAGCCTCGGCAATCTGCTCGTAGGTCAGGCCGCCAAAATAATGCAATTCGATGACTTGCGCGAGGCGAGGTTCGAGCCGTAGGAGGCTCTCCAGGGCATCGTCGAGCGCAACCACATCAAAATTCGTGGGTGGCGGCGGGTCGGTGTCGCCCATGCGCAGTTCCCGGACCCCGGCATTGCGCTTGACGCGCAGGCGCGACTTGGCGTGATCGACCAACACGCGGCGCATGAGCCGCGAGGCGAGCGCGAAAAAATGGGCACGATCCTGCAGCTCGACGTTGGACTGAATGAGACGCATAAACGCTTCGTGGACCACAGCGGTGGCCTGTAGCGTATGGCTGCTCCGTTCGGTGCGCATGAAATTCCGCGCGAGCCGGCGCAACTCGTCGTAGACCAGCGGGGTCAGGCGCTCGAGCGCCTGCGGATGGCCGGATCGCCATTCGGTCAGAAGTTGGGTGAAATTCGCCGGGACTGGCATCTCGATTCTCTGGTACAGAACAAAACCGTTGTTCGGTCGATATCGATCGGCATGGCATCCGCTCGGATTAAGTTTTCGGCGCGGTGAGGGTGTTCGGACCCCCCCGTCGCTTATGTCGATGCCGGCTGCCGATTTTGGGCGGTCCGGGCAACTGCGTCTCTCAACAAACAGGAGCTATACCATGAAGTTTAGTCTAATCGCCATTGCGGCGTGCTGTGCCGTCACCGTTCCCGCCTTCGCCCTCCACGACAATCCGGGGACGAACCCGCCGCACGTCCTACAGGCCGACAATCCGGGGACGAACCCGCCGCACGTCGTACTGGCCGACAATCCGGGGACAAACCCGCCGCACGTCCGCTAATGGGCTGGGGACGCCAATGAGCCGTCGAAGAGCAATCATTACGGCCGCCGCGGCGTTTGCCATCGGCGTGGCTTTCGCCGCGCAACCGACATCCGTCGGGGCCGACCGGCGCCGCGGAGACGTTCAGCAGCGTGAACCGTGGGTACCGGGCACCAATATGGTGATGTCGGCTCACGAGGCGCAGGTGACGCCGCTGGCGCCGGCGCGTTAGCGGTGCGGGTTCGAAGTACCAATCCGGGGCTCCCGCGAGGGAGCCTCGGCTGGGCTGGTTTGCGCTAGAATGGACGCCCGGCATTGAGGGATTCCTTGTTGAACGTAGTCGTCATTGCGCACCGGGGTGCCAGCGGAGAACGCCCGGAACACACCCTGGAGGGCTACCAACTCGCCATCGATCAAGGCGCCGACTACATCGAGCCGGATTTGGTAATGACGCGGGACGGCGTGCTGATCGCTCGCCATGAGAACGAGATCGGTGGCACCACCGACGTGGCGGATCATCCGGAGTTCGCAGCCCGACGGCGTACCCAGGTCATCGACGGCGAGACGATGACGGGCTGGTTCACCGAGGATTTCACGCTCGCGGAGATCAAATCACTGCGCGCGCGCGAGCGGCTGCCGGAACTGCGCCCGCTGAATCGGCAATTCGACGGCCGCTTTTCGGTTCCCACATTCGACGAAATCCTGCAATTGGCCACCGAAGCCAATCGGCGGCGCGGCCGTGGACCGCGCATCGGTGTCTATCCGGAAACCAAGCATCCGGCGCATTTCGCCGCCATCGGTCTCGCGCAGGAGGCTGCGCTTCTCGACACCCTGCAACGATTCGAGTACGGCCGCGAGGGGTCGCCGGTCTTCATTCAGTCCTTCGATCCGAACAATTTGAGGCAACTCCGCGACATGACGCATTTGCCCCTGGTGCAACTGCTCGAGCACGACCTTACCGACCTCGGCCGCATTGCGGAGTATGCGGATGCGATCGGCATCGCCAAGTCATTGGCAACCCCCAAGGGCGTGGCCGATGCGCACGACGTGGACCTGGCCGTTCACGTCTGGACGTTTCGCGCGGAGAACGAGTTCTTGCCCGACGAC